>JASFIG010000108.1:0-12431 GCA_050122795.1 Desulfobacterales bacterium | reverse complement strand
TTGCGGGTCAGTTCGATGGTTTCATGTTGATACCGAGCCTTCAGGTTTTTCCCGTCAAAAAAGATATTGTGGTATGTGAATTCAATATCGCCCGGATTTTTCCCCGTACGCCGCAACACAGCTTCTATGCGCACCATCACTTCCCTGAGGGAAAAGGGTTTGCTGATATAGTCATCGGCACCGGCATTGAAACCGGTGACGATATCATCCTCAGCGCCTTTGGCGGTGATCATGATGATGCCCTGGTTGGGCTTTTTTCTGCGAATCTCTTTGCAGATTGAAAAGCCGTCGAGGGTGGGCAACATGACATCCAGCAGGAGCAAATCAAACGCATCGTGCAGGCCGGCATCCAGTCCCCGGCGGCCGTCTTCAACGCCTTTGACTTCATAGCCATTGTAAACCAGAACATCTAAAAGCCCGCGCAACAGAGCCGGATCATCCTCGACGACCAGAATGCGTGCTTTCGGTCTTTGCATCGAATAATTCCCCCGGTATTAACTGAATGATTTATTAACCACAAAGGCACAAAGGACACAAAGAATACAAACTGTTATTTTTAAAGATCGTTATACTTCGTGAACTTCGTGTCTTCGTGTCTTCGTGGCGACATCAGAGTGCAGGTTCTTCGGCAAGAGAACGATGCCCCTGTAATGACAGTATATCAGATCCTCCCGATTTCAAAGTAAAAGTTATGTAAAAAAATTTCGCTTTCTTTTTACATTTCTTTGAATTGTGTTTCAGGCGCATTGGATTAGAATTGAAAACATAAGGCAACCCGTTTGTAAAATGATGACTCTAAAACCGAAAGGAGTATCTCATGAATCCAACGCGTCTAAAATCACTGGTTTTGATAATCGTATTGATTACTGCAACCGGCGTCGCCATGGCCTATTCAGCCGGAGCTGGAAAGACATGGCTATCTGCCTTGCTCAAATCCTCGACTCAACATTCCGGGGCAGGTCCCTCACCGGTGAGTCTGGGCGGCCATCTGGTTCAGAGCAAGATTCTGCAGAGTTCTTCCGGCCGTGTCAATCTGGCCTTAACCCTCACGGCGATCGAAAGCGCTGATGCGGATTCTGCAGTTGAACGCAACGTCGACATGGTTATTATCCTGGACCGCAGCGGCTCGATGAAAGGACAAAAAATCAACGATGCCCGCCGGGCCGTTTTAAACCTTTTAGCGCAGCTGAGCACCAAAGACCGCTTTGCCCTGATAACCTATTCCGACGGCGTTCAATTTGTTTCGAGTTTAAAGCCGGTCACTTCTGCGCATCGACAACACCTGGCAGCGATGATCGCCGGTGTTCATGCCGGCGGCGGCACCAATCTGGGCGCCGGTCTTCAAGCCGGAATCGATGCGTTGCAATACGGAAAGGAAACGGGCAATGCCAGGAAGCTGGTCCTAATCTCCGATGGCCTTGCCAATAAAGGCATAACCGATGCCGCCCGTCTGGGTGCCATGGCCGGCATTGCAGTCGAAAAAGAGTTTGCCGTCAGCACGGTTGGGGTGGGCCATGATTTCAACGAACAGCTCATGACGATCATCGCAGACCGCGGTGCCGGAAATTACTATTATCTGGAAAATCCAATGGCATTTTCAGAAGTGTTTCAGAAAGAATTTTTCTACACTCGGTCCACGGTTGCATCCAATGTGTCGATTTGGGTCCCCCAGCATAAGGGTGTTTCTCTGATCGATGCGGCCGGATACCCGATAACCCGACAAAATGGCTGGGCCGTGTTTTATCCGGGCGATCTGCATTCAGGGCAAACACGTCAACTCTTTTTGACATTACAGGTACCCACCGAATCAACAGCCCGCTTTGATATTGCTCCTATCAAAGTTCGCTATCGCTTCAACGGCCGGCCACTCGAAACCGTACTTGCCGAGACCTTAAAGCTTGCCTGTGTTGAAAATGAAAATGAAGTGCAGGCGTCAATCGACAAGGCCTCCTGGGCTGAAAAGGTTATTCAGGAAGATTACAATCGCCTCAAGCAAGAAGTGGCCGCGGATATAAAAGCCGGCAAAAAGCAAACCGCCCTGAAAAGAATTCATCGCTATTACCGTGAGCAGGAATCCATCAATGCGACTGTTGGATCAGCTGAGGTCCGTCAAAATCTGGATCGCGACCTCACAGATCTGAGGCAGCGGGTGGAAGACACCTTTACAGGGGAGCCGTCCGCTGTATCCCGGAAACAAAAAGCCAGTTCCAAGGCACTGCAGTACGAAGGCTACAAAGGCAGACGATAGCCTCGTTACCCATTTTAACTTCTCTTGTGATTAAACATATTAATTGTGAATCTTATGGAAAATCCGAAGCACGAATTTCGAAATTCGAAACAATCTCAAAATTATAAATCACAATTTCCGAAACATTTTTTGTTTGGGTCATTGGGAAATTTGAATTTGTTTCGATTTCGTGCTTCGAATTTCGAATTTTATGCTGTTGATCGAAGGCTGGTAAAACAATTAAACAATCAAGTATATAAAAGTTTGAAAAATTGGAGGAAATAATGATGGGACTTTTGACACGTGCACTCAGGTTATGCAAAGCCGATCTTCATGGCGTCATGGATCAGATTGAAAACAGGGAACTACTTCTCAAACAGCACCTCAGGGATATGCAGGCAGCGCTGATGCGAAATGAGGCCGAGCTCAGCCGGATATGCCGGGCGCGGGATCAGGCCCGGCAGGAATGTGAAAAAGCAGATAAAATGCGTGAAGGCCTGGAGATGGATCTGGAGATCGCCCTTAAAAATGACAAGGACGATATCGGCCGCATGCTGATTAAAAAACTCAAACCCTTGACCGGCATTCAAGCCGACCGCCGCCGGCACATCGATCGTCTGTCTGATGACATCAAACAGCTGAGGGACAAAATTGAGCAGCAACAGCTGCAGTATGAACAGTTGCAGCAAAAAGCCACGCAATATTTTCACCACGTCGAACAAAACCGCTGGGAAGATTTCCCTCCGGCGGATCTGCCCGGTTTTGCAGCCCATGATCTGAGTGAAGAAGAGATCGAACTGGAGCTTTTGCAAAGAAAAGAAGCCATCAAAGGAGGTGCGACATCATGAAAGCCACCGTAAAGCCCATACGCACCACAATCGTCTGGGGACTGCTCGGCACCACAATTTATGTTCCGGCAAGTGCATTTCTGCATTCCCTGCTGCCCTGGCCGCTCGGCGATCAGCTGTTTCTGTGGGCCCTTTTAGCTGTTTACGGCTTGATGCTGTCCCGCTGGGCGTTCAAACCGTTTTCAGCGGTTGCATTGCCGATAATACTGTTGCTCATTGCCGCGCTTTTCATCAATTCCACAGCGACATTTACATGTGTGGCCCTGGGAATATTCGGCTGGATGCGCAGTGGCATCTGCTTTAGGCACAAATCTGTGGCAATACGGTTTGCTGCCGAAATTGGACTGGGAGTGGGTGCAGGCCTGGCGATGTCTGCTGTGGTGCTCACTGCGACGGTGTCAGCAGCCCTGGGAATATGGCTGCTTTTTCTGATTCAAACGCTATATTTTGTCATATTTGAATACCGGCAGGAGCCAACCAACAGGCTTGATGTGGATCCTTTCGATCGCGCCAGGATGGCCGCTGAGCAGATACTTTCGCATTAATTTAGATGAAAAATACAGGTAATACTTGTGTTTGCACGAAAAGAAATTATACTTAAGGTGCCCGAGGGTAGTTAAATTGTTGTCAATAAAAAGAAATTTGGGCTGATTATTAACTTACGCCGTTATATGGGAAACTCCAGTTGAATCCATCTGATAGGGTTCTCACCACGAAGAACACGAAGGTCGCAAAGGGACAATACATCATTGTGCTTTTTACCCTTCGTATCCTTCGTGGTTATGGTTGCCTCACTTGAGCTTTCTGCATAACCATCTTCGTCAATATTACGCTAACTTGGGTATACAGCAATGACCCGAAAGAAAAAGCAAAAATTGTCCGCTGAGTCTGGGGCCGGTCATAAACTGGAAATTGTATTAAAATGCGATGTGGCCGGCACAGCTGAAGCGATTAACGCCAGTCTGGCAGACATCGATATGCCCGGTGTTCAGATTGAAGTTATCCAGTCCGGCGTCGGGAACGTATCAAAGTCGGACATATTGATGGCGCGGACCGGCAGCAAGCTGGTGGTCGGTTTCAGCGTGGATACAATGCCGAAATTGGAGCAGGAAATCAAAGAATTCGGTGTTGAAGTGCGGCTGTACGACACGATTTATAAATTGACAGAAGACATCCGTAAGATTGCGCAGAGTCTTAAAAACGTCGAGCCGGAAGAGAAAATTACCGGCAGAGCCAAGGTCATTGCCACCTTTAACATCAGCCCCAAAGGAATGGTCATCGGATGCGAGGTGCTTGAAGGTGTCATTGAAACGGGCAAAAATTTTCGCGTTATTACCGCGATGGGACCCGCCTATTTCGGCAAAATAACATCACTGCAGATCGAGCGGCAAAATGTCAAGTCCGCCAAAGCGGGCAACCAGATCGGCATCCGGCTGGATGGCTGGAACAAGGCCAAAGTTGACGATCTGGTAGAATGTTTCGAAAGTTTAGCGCCAAAAGGTGGAGGCCACTGGAAAGCCAAGAGCGGTATCGTCCGCTCTGTCTCATAGTTAACTGAGGACAGAAGTCAGAAGACAGATATCAGATGAAATCACCGCAAGAAAAAGACCGATATGTCCGCTGTTTTGCGACCTCCGTCATCTGACTTCTGTCGTCTGTCTTCTGACATCCGACCTCTGTCTTCTGTCATCTGATAAAAGAGGTGCAACATGTCCGTTAACTTCATCTATATGACCGCCGGCAGTAAGGCCGAAGCCCAAAAAATCGGCAAAGCATTGGTGGAATCCCGCCTGGCTGCATGTGTGAACATTTTGGATAACATGCAGTCCATTTATCGCTGGGAGGGAGAATTACAGCAAGATTCGGAAGTAGTCATGATTGCCAAAACCACCGGTACACGGGTTTCGCAACTGGTCGACAAAGTCAAGTCTCTGCACAGCTACGACTGCCCCTGCATCGTCAGCCTGCCCGTTTCAGGCGGCTACACGCCTTTTCTCGACTGGATTCAATCAGAAGTCAGCGATTAGTATCGTGTCCCGCAAATAATTTTCAGAAAAGAGCCGGCCATGTCATTTTCTGAGACACGCTACTCGCTTTACCTGTTTGAAAAAGTAATTCGTAAAAATCTCGGCTGATACAGGCGGGTATCTTCAACGACTGCATTAAAATCAACCGAATTGGCGATATAGGTAACAATCAGCTGGTCCGGGCGCTCGGAAAGTGCGCTGTGGCCCTTGGCGGCGTAGCAGAATATCGAATCACCCCACCCGGCCTCCGGGCACTGAAATATCGGGATCGGTTCACCCCACGGGCCCTGCGGTTTGGGGGACAGACGCAGTAAAATGGTGTCTGATAATCCATCTTCAGAGTGGACAGCGACAAAGCGCTTCAAGGCAGGCACATAGGTGACGGAGTATTCATGCGGCATGTCCGGGCTGAGTCGACTGCAACGCCTGTGATCCGACACCCAGTCGCCATCGGCAAAAAAGCGCCACTGCGAAAAATCCGCCAGTGAAGATACCGGAACCCGGGCTAAAATCATATGTTTGCGCACTCTATCGTTGCCGGCGTCTTCAGCCGTGCCGTAAATATACAAGAAATCATCCAGCTGCAATATCGCCGATCCCCATAGCATGCCGCCGGCTGCTGAAAATGTCGACCAGGGGACTTTGGTTTGTGTGATCTGCCAGCGCGTGGGCGATTCGGCGGAATTGGCAACCCAACCCAGCCAGGTGCCCAGGACCTTGAAATCAAAGACCGCATTCCCGGGGGACCGCTCGATCTGGATCAAAAAAACATACAGACCCGCTGGTGTCATTATGCCGTCAAAAATCCAGAACCAGCCTTGATCATCCTGCGGTCGGACCAAGGCTGCAGGTTGATGACCCCCTGCGCGATGGTAGTAGAATTTCATCCTGGCGGTGACCGGATCTTTGCCCTGCTGAATGGCTACTGTATTATTGACAAGCGTGGCGTTTATCTGCCGGTTGTTTTTGATCTGTCCGATCCACGTGTCACCAAAAAACCAGGAGATGGTGTCATGATTTAATGCCGCGGAATAAACCCCGTCACCACCGCTCCAGCCGGCCCGGTTAGAAAAAAGGGCGTCATAGCGGGGCAGCGGTTCCACCGCAATACGCGGCCCCGTGCTGCAGGCGAAAATGTGGAGCAATACTCCTAAAAAGACCAAAATAGCGAATAGATCTTTTTTCAATATCGCCACGATTCGTCTGTTCAAATGAGTCATGATAAATGATCCCGAATTGAACCACCTGGCAATCGGCACTTTATGCGGTCAAATATCAGGCTTCTAATTTCGTGGGGCCGTCATACAGGCTGACGCCTCTGGGGATTTTATCCAGAGAAAAACCGATGGGTTTGGTAAAAAGCTGATCTTCATAGACATAACGCAATAAATCATCGCTGAAACGTGGATGGGCGATCCGCGCAATGGCCATCGCTTTTTCGCCGGTGGTCAAACCCCGCAAATCGGCAATACCATATTCGGTGACGATCACCACACCGTCATAGGCGCTGGCCGTCAGGCTGATTCCACCCGGATGCATTTTGGTGATCTTTGATTCACCCCGGTGGGTGACGCTCTTTATGGCAATGATCGGTGTCCCGTAAGCATGATCATTTAAGGCCCGAATAAAATCCGGCTGTCCGCCCACACCGCTGTAGTAGCGACGGGGATCAATGAAATCGGCCCAGACATTGCCAAGCAAATCAACCCCGATGGCGGTGTTTACCGAAATAAAGGGGCTGTTTTTTCGAATGGTTTCTGCCGAGTTGGTATAGGAAGAGGGGCGCATTTGCACGCCTGCGCGCATATGCGCAAAATCATAGAGCGTTTTGGAGCCCATAATCAGGCTGGTGGTACTGTAACCCATATTGGCCTTTTTTTTGCGGTTGGTGACGATGCCTTCTTTTTCCAGGAGCATCAGACCGTCACCATAGAGTTCGGTTTGAACGCCCAGATCTTTATAATGCGCATCCCGGATGGTGCCGATCACTGCATCCGGAATTTTACCGATGCCCACCTGCAGGGTAATACCATCCTGGATGAATTTGTCGGTGATCAACTCGCCGATTCGTTTTTCTTGGGGTGTTAAATTTTCAAAGTCCGGTGCTGCAAATGCATACACCGGTTTAATCCCTTCTTCGATGATATAGTCAATCGACTGGGCATCGATTACGCTCTGGCCCTGGGTGAACGCCATGGAGGGATCTAATTCGGCGATCACGACTCTTGCGTGGTCAATGGCGGTATGCAGGGCTTCCACCGATAGTCCCAGACTGAATTCACCGGTGAATTCATTTTGACATACCTTTAAAATCGCAACGTCCGGTTCGTAAATATGCCCTTTTCCAATCAAGCTGTCCAGATTCGCCAGTGTACAGGGCAAATAATAGGCACGCCCCTCATTGGCCGCCTGTCGAACCTCGCCCCCTGAAAATATGGAGTAGGTCATCACGCGATCCTGCAGACCCGCTTCGACATAAGGAACCGGTCCCTGCAACAGCAGATGGACCATCTTGATAAACGGCAGCCGGGGTTTTTGAGACTTTATCGACTGTGTCAGGGCCTCGATGGCGGCTGTGGGGGTGGCGGCATTCGATCCCAGGTAGCATACGATTTCTTTTTGGGTTGCAAAGGACGCGGCGATCGTCGCGCCGATTTGATCCAGTTTAATTTTTTTGGGGTACATGGAGACTCCTTTTCGCAATTCAAAAAGTGCATCTTTATCAGCGGTGGATATCTTCTCGGGCGGCGATTCGCACACCGGCCGGTTGATCCGGGTGATTGAAGAAGTATAGGGCGAAACAATTCTCTTTTCAAGCGGTTGCAGCAAAATATGCTATTGGCGGCAAGAGGCAGTTGGATCACAGGTCGCTGACAATCTTTATATATTGCTACAAATATAGCCCCCCGCAACTGCTTAGAACAAGGGCTTTTTCTTGACGTGCCACCTAAAAAATAATACCATTAACCATGGTTCAACGGTGCCGGCGGAAGCCGGTACCCCCGGGTGCGTCTAATCCCATAATTACCAAAAAATCCGGATGCATACAAAATCCACTATTATAAAACACCATCAACATGGCTTTACGCTGATTGAAATCACCGTCGTTTTGGTGCTGATGGCGATCATTGCCGCATACGTTATCGGCCGCTCGGTGACCACCGAGCAGGTGGACGTCGTCGGCCTGAGCGACCGCATCCGCAACCAGATCCGCTATGCGCAGTCAGCCGCCATGAAACAAAGCCATCGCATCTGGGGCGTTAAGTGTGACACCGGCGCAAGCCAGTACTGGTTGTTCTCGGTGGAGAGCCCAGTTAGTGCGGGTGATGAGAATCAGGCAGGTAATCAAAGACGCTTTCCCGGTGAAAACAATGATGTCATTTCCTTTGCCGACCTGGAGCTTGATAATCTATCACCAAGCTTTATTCTTTTTTTCGATCGCATTGGCAAACCCTATCTGAACAGTTACACCGATGAAAATACCAATAGCCCTCTTCTTAATGATTTCGTGATAACTGTTTCGGCGGGGGGCGAGGCCCGAACCATTACCGTTATTCCGGAAACCGGCATGGTGCAATGATCTGTTTTAAGAATAGATTGAACCGCTCAAAAGGCTTTACTTTAGTAGAGATTATTGTCTCTATCCTGGCGGTCGGCATTTTGGGTGCCATTTTTATTAACCTTATGGGCACCGCCCTGACCTCCAGCTGGAATGCGGTCGAGATTACCCGTGACGAAGCCAATGCCGAAAAGTTGCTCGAACAGATTGTCGGTGAATACGTGGTCCTGATCAACGGCAACAATCCGGCAAATGCGCTCAACACCATCGCCACCACCTACGGCGGCGCAACGATTGATGGGGTCAGCATTACAACCGAGTATATCACCTTTGATTCCAGCGGCAATGAGCAAACCGGCGGTACCGACTACTTAAAAATCGTGCTCCAGGCCACAGGCCCGGGGGCGCCGGCCATCAGCGGTCGTTTTCCGCTGACCACCATTTTAGCCAATAACAGGGAAACCAATGACCACTTCGTCCTTTATTAAAAACGGCTTTGCAACCAGATCGCAAAACGGTTTTACCCTGGTAGAGCTGATTGTCACCATTGTGCTGGTGGGCCTCATCGGTGTTTTTACGACCCTGTTTGTTTACACCGGTCTGAACGGTTACCTGACGGCCAGAGATACCTCCGAAGGCGCTTTAAAGGCCCAGATCGCCCTGGACCGCCTCAGCATGGAGTTGCGCGATATTAGCAAAATCAATACTTTTGTAGACAGCTCTCAGATTGACTATACCAGCCGAACGTTGAGCGGCAATCGCCAGATTCTTTACAGCAACGGCGTCATTTCCATCAATGCCGGCGATGGTGCCAGCAGAACATTATTGGATGAGATTCAAAATTACAGCATGACCTTAACCCAGACGGACCTGAATGCCGACGGCAATGACGAAGTTCAGGCCATTGAAATCAGTTTTAATTTTATTCCGGAGCGATTCACCCGGCAGTTTAACGCCCGCATTTTCCCGCGGCATATGGTAGAGCCGCCATAAAGCAGCTGATGCCATCTAAATCTGATAATATTAAAATAATATTAAAACTGGTAGCCCAACAATAACCAATGAGGCAAAACCATATTAATGGTAAGTGATGAAAGAATTTTCAAGCCAGAATTCTAACAGAAGCGTTCCGCTGTTGCGACACCCGCAGCGTTCAGGCACTGCTGGCAATGTGCTGATATACGTCGTGGTGCTGATGCTCATTTTCGGCACTCTGGGTGTTGCCATGGTCTCGCTGTTTTCGTCTTCCACGGCCAGCACCGCCACGAGCAATGATACTCGCCGGGCGCGCTATCTTTCCGAAGCCGGTGTGCGCTATGCCATTGGTGAGATGCGCAAGGAAGATTTTGATGAAGACTATATCATCGATCCGCTCAATACACTTACCTACACGGTCAACGGCGCTGGCACCTTTGAGCCCAACATTTTTGGCCCCTGGTTTGAGTCCGACGCCGATGTCGATGCCCCGGATGTGGTCAATGCAAGTCCCCGCTTTGGGGAAATACCGGTTGACTTTGCCACCGATCCCACCAACCCGCTCAATAATATTTGGCTGGTGAATTACGAATATATTACCGGTACCGGGCCGACAATGGTTACCATGCGCGATCCAGTTTATAGTTACGATATCAGCGGCACCAGCCTGGCTATCGATATCGACGGATCCAGCTTTCTGGCCGAGACTGGCGAGCGGGTTGTCTTTGCGGTTGAGCCCATCGGGCTTGATCAAGACATAACCGAAGGCGGGGACCTGTACGTTGCCCGGGATGCACGCTTTTTCTTTCCCCCTTTCAACGGGGCCATCAATATCAACCGGGTCGATTACGCCTATGCGCGCCTGGTAGATGACGAGGCCAACGGCCGGGTGATTCTCGAAAATGTGACCGCTTCTCAGTTTCCAAATACCTTGCCTGCATTTCCTTCACCTATTCTTTCGAGAGGCGCTGGTGGCTCACCGTACCCAGGGGATTTTGTAATCCTCTCCCCCCGCAATTACATGGTCATGGCTGAAGGCACTTCGGACGAAGTAGCCTGGGGTGACGCTTATGCGTTAGGTATGAGCGTTTACGACACTGAGATCCGACCCGAATCCAGCAAGCCTGATTTTACGGCTGAAGATTTGGTCACCAATTTGAGCCAGCAGGAATCCGATACCCGTTTTTTTGAGCCTAATCTGACCGATTACATATTAGAGATCGGCGGCGGGGGGACCAATCAATTCGGATCGGCCTTTTACAGCGCCACTCGCAACATCGGCGGTGAGCGCGATTATTGCCAGCAGGGCGCGTGCCTGTTTGCGCTGGGGGTGCGGACCTATTTCCTGGTGGACTTTAGCAGTCAGGGCGACGGCTTCACTTTTACCCTCCTCAGCGCCGCCGACAATACTGCCAGTTCGGCCGGCGGTGATATCGATCTTCCCGAATTGATGGGTTACGCCGGAGACAGCCGCACCAATTCCGGCGGAACCCTTTTTCTGGCCACCAATGCGGATGATCGTGGCCTGGACCCCCCGAAAATTGCAGTTGAATTCGACACCCGCACCGATAACAACACCCTGGTTTACTGCAACGGCGCCAGCGTCAACCAATTCACCCGCGACGACCCGCTGCTCAACAACCAAGATGCCGTCCAATATGTTTTTTGGGCTAGCGAAATTCTGGATCTCAGCTGTCGAAGCGGTGCGGACAACTCAACCTATGATGACAACCGGCATGGGCCGGGTTTTTGGCAATTCGACGACCCCACCGGTGACGTCAAATCTTCACCGGCCGTGGATCCGAGCACCGGCACGATTTATGTGGGCTCCAACGACAACAAGCTCTATGCCATCAGTCGCTTTGGAACCCGCGAATGGGCATTTACGACCGGCGGCGATGTGATCTCCTCTCCGGCGGTGGGGCCTGACGGCACCATCTATGTCGGCTCCAACGACGATAAGGTCTACGCCATAAGGCCAGACGGCACCCAAAAATGGGCATTCACGACCGGGGGAAATGTCAGATCTTCACCGGCCGCAGTTGAAGAAACCGATGGCACCACCACCATTTATATCGGCTCCGATGACGGCAATATGTATGCCCTGGTGGATGATGGTACGACAACTGTGGCGCAAAGACCGGGCTGGCCGTTTAATGCCGGCGCAACAATTTCCCTCGGGCGCCCGGCCATTGGATCCGACGGGACCATCATTTTTTCAGGGACCGTCATTTTATCCGCTATAACAAACGTATACGCCCTTAACCCGGATGGATCGCAAAAATGGACTACCGGTCTTGGTGCAGGATCAGGTGCCAAAAACGACTACATGCCGAGTGTTGATACGGTCGCGGGCTTCGGCTTCGTCTACACGGACGTTCCCGGAAACGCAGTCGCGGCGCTGAATCCGGCCAACGGTAACGAAGTATGGCGTGTGGGCGTCCGATCAGACATCGACTCCACGCCTGTTGTTGGGCCCGATGGCACAATATTTCTCGGCACGGATGATGCTCAAGCCCTGTTTGCTATTACACCGGGCGCCTTTAGCGGCAGCATAAAGTGGGAATTCACCACCGGAAACGAAGTGGACAATATTCCGGCCCTGAGTCCGGATGGCAGTGTTGTCTATGTGGTGTCCAACGATGGTAATTTATACGCCGTCGATACGGCCATCGGACCTGATCCGAGCACCGGTGAGCCCCTGTGGAGTTTTGCTATTGTAACCGACACCGCTGATTCACCGGCAAATGTGACCTCCTCTCCGGCTGTGGATCCAACCACCGGCAACATCTATG
>JASFIG010000107.1:0-12434 GCA_050122795.1 Desulfobacterales bacterium | reverse complement strand
CAGCATCCATTGGAAAGCGGCAGGCGTCTGCCAGACAACATAAAGCCAGCCAAAGCCCGCCATGATCATCAGCAGGCTCATACAACAGGCCGTCCACCAGGCGGTTTTCAGACGACACCGTGATGCCCCATTTTCATTGGCACAACGCCGAATGTTCATTTCTGCTTTGAGCATCGTCCATTCCCACATTCAGAAGTTTTTGCCGATGGTGAGCTGCTCCCCCGCCCCCCGCTTCGGAAAGTTGTTTTCGATGTAGTCTTGCAGTTCGTCAAGCAGTGTCAGTTGCTCATCATCCAGAGCGCCGGATTCCCTGAGATGCTTGATTTCTGCCAGCGCAACAGCGGGTGTCATCCGGGGCGTGCCTTTGTAATCCTGCAAAGCCTGGTCTTCGCTGCTCGGGTTCACCCGGCGCATGTAGGCTTCAAATTCGGCAGCGAATTCTGCGGACAAAAATTGCGGAAAATTCCTTCCGATCACGCGATTGGCTAAAATGCGGGCATCCGGGCTTGTGAGCCGATGGGCGATGCTTTCCATCTCATGCGGGGCTGCTGTTTGAAATTCTTTAAACAACATTTCATCGCCTCGACTAAAAAACCCAATTTGATACAGGGCCGCATCCGGATCCAGATTCGGAATAAAAGGGTAGGTGTAGTTGCGGTGATAATCTGCAATTTGCTGGAACAGGGCGGGGTTGGACTGCAGCCATTTCAGGTTTTCAGTTGTAACAGCCTTGCGTTCGGCACCGAGTAATTTCAAATAGCGCCGATTGGGCGGCAGCAGGATACCGGGCTCACCGAATCGTTTGCGAATAATCCATGTGGTTGCGTCGATCGTGTCGGTTTTGGTTTCGGCAAGAGCCGGCGAATCGAGTCGCAGCCAGAGGGTTTGATTGGAATAGGGAATTGAGCTTCCGATGGACAGTACCGGAACCTGATACATCAGCTGGGGGCCATATTCGCTGCTAACCATCAATCCCCAGCGGTGATCACCGAGTGCACTTTGAAACGATGCCGGTATATCGCTGATGCGATGTGCATCGGTTTCTTTTTCAAAATAGCCCAGCAGATAGTTCCACATTTTTTGGTTTTTAAAAAATTTGCGGGCCAATGCCAGGGTTGCCATTACATCCACCGTCGCATCATGGGCAGGCCCTGCGGTCAGCTGATTGACATCGCTGATATGTTCCAATTTTAGTGACGGTTTTGCCTCTACCTGAGGCCAGTTGATGACTTTTCGGTTGTAAAGCCAGTACATAACGGTTATCGGCAGCAGATCCATCCGGCGGCAACCATTCTGGAACTGGTGTGTGTAGGCGGGCAGCAAATTGCGATGAAAGGCAAACCGCAAAAATTCATCGTCAAACCCCAGGGAGTTATATCCCAGGCTGATGGTATTGTGCTGGTTTATCAGCTGATGAATCTGTCGAATTGCCTCGTATTCGCTCAGACCGGTTGACTGATCTTTGAGCGATATCCGGTTTGTCATCACGGCTGCAGGAGAAGGAATCACGTCAGGGCGCAATTGTATTTTTATGGTGAAGCGTTTAATTTCGTTAAGCTGCCGGTCGGTGCGAATTGAGGCAAACTGCAACACCTGGTCGAAGGCCTTGTTCAACCCGGTTGTTTCGATATCATAGAAAAGATACGTTTTGGTCATGGCCTGAAAATGCTCATGTGTGTGACGTTTTACCACCGGCTACTTCATATTCGCCGGATCTTAACCTCATCTTCTTAACAGCATTTGTCAAGCCTAAAGATGGGCGGCGGCTTCGCGCCACGCGAATGAGAATCACCGATCTTCACGGCCCCGGCATAATTTGCCATCACTCGATTCAAGTAAATTTTCGTCGGCTACGGGGCTTCAGAGAATTGAAACGGCTCGTAAATCGGGGACGACGATACGGGCACCACCGCAAAGCGCATGGCCTCATTTTGGCCAAGGCAACGTTGCCGTGCTCGATTAGCGGGTGGTGATGCTTAAATCACTCACATCATAACCAAATTCGGTCAGGAGACTTCTGGAGGTTTTGACGATTTCATCCGGACTCAGCTTGGTCTCGACGTAGATATCCATGCCCTTAATTTTTTCGGGGATGCGCAGCTGGTCGGAATAGCGCGAAAAATAGGTTTTATCCTCGCCGGATATCCAGAGTACTTTTTCAAAGTCCTTTGAATGGATGGCTGCAAAATAATCACAAAGGTTGGTCAACAGATCTTCCCAGTAGCGAACCGGATTTGTTTTGCCGTTGAAGGTAAAGGATTTGATTTCTTTATCGGCATAGCTCTCTGGTTTCGAGATTGTTTTTATAAGTGATCGGAGTGGCTTTTTAGCCATGCTCTTTTTTTCCGGACTGGGAATTTCAATCACTTTCGGCGGCGGCCCGGGGGCGGCAACCGGACGATTGGTAATTAACCACCGGTCCAGATTCTTTTCTAAAAATCGCTGAACTGGTTTCGATTCGACTTTGAAACCGCAAATTTTTTCGGTGGATTCGCGCAACAACTCCACCAGGATCATGTTGGGCTGGCTGACCAGTTTATTCCAGGCTTCTGGAATCACATCGGCGGCCATTTTCTGATTTTTGTTTTGATTCAGTGCCTGGGCGGCCTTTAATGCCTGACCGCTGGTGACTTTATTCTTGCCGAGCAGGTCCATCAAATGGGGAACGACCGCATCCTCGTTTTGTTTGAGCAAATCGGCGGAATAAAACCATTTATCCTGTGAACTTCCAGCCGACTGGGTCAGGTAAAACCACCAGCTTATCCCGTTGGTCAGAACCGAAATATCGACCTTTTCCTGGGCCGCAAAACTCAGCAACGGTTTTTGGTAATTGTCCAGTTTTTCGCGGGCACGTTTAACTTCGATCAAAATTTTGTTGGCGTTTCTGCTGCGTAAGGCGTAGGAGGCACTGTAGGAATTGACGGAATAATCCGGGTAGACCTCATCGACGTTGAAGATATCCCAGCCCAGGAATGACAGTAGCCTGAGCACCACTGCCTGTTTGGTAGAAGCCTCATCAAACGTATCAAGCTTTTTATTGGTTTTTAGGCCCTGTATAAACGAAACAATCTCTTTTTTCATCCTGTCCTCGATTTTAGTCCTATGCCATTTTCGGAATTTTTCTAAAGACCGCATAATCCTATATCGGTCGGTCACACTTAAACTTAAATGTTTTCAATCACTAAAGTTTTAGTCTATTTTGGCCGATACTATCCATACAGATCAAAGCGCGCCGGGCAAAGCACCTTCACCTGACAAAGGAAAAAGATGATGAAAACCAAATTATTATTTTTCTGCGCCCTCATTTTTTTGCTTCTGGGATGGAACGCCAAGGATGGTGTGTTGTTTTTTTTCTTTGCCGTTCACCTGTTGACCCTGGCAATTGGTGTCGTCGCTTCCAAATATGACCAAAAACGCCGTCCCGTGCTGACGTTTGATACCCTTCCCAAAATCGATTCTTCCGAGTCGCAGTAGACCGGTAAACTGCAAACAGCCGGAATCGATCCACATTGGCGCAGACGCGTATCGCATTTCGCTGCCCTGATATCCAGCATGCAGGCGCTCATGCCCTGGCATGTGAACTTATGCAGGGCATTTTTTTATGGCGTGGAACAGCGTTGCACCCTATAATAAACGATACTCTTATCGCGTTTATATGAGCTGCCCAAAAGCAAATTTAATGTCGCCTTAAACCGTACGCAAAATTCGGCAAAGAATGGATTTATTTCCGCGTTGAAGCCATTGAATCCGGTTGCCGCAACCAGTGTGGTCGAACAGAGTTCATCAGAATGGTGCGATTTCGCAAAAAATCCCAGGATTCATATACAGACGATTCAGACGTCAAACGCATGCTGGCTGTCAAAAAAGGCGACCGACATGCGTTTGACGAACTGATGCGAAAATATTATCCGCGGATTCTCAATTTTGCCTACCGGTTCATCGGCAACCGGCAGCTTGCAGAAGACCTGGCCCAGGACGTTTTTCTGAAAGTGTACCGCAGTGCAGCGCGCTACCGACCGCGCTCTCAATTTCAGACCTGGCTGTATACGATTGCTAAAAACACCTGTCTTAACGAATTGCGGCGCAATCGGGGGCAGCCGTTATCGTTGGATGAAGGGCCGCATACGGATGGCGGTGAGCTCAGAAAAGAGCTGCCCGATCCGACTGCCGATCCGGCAACCGAATTCCTGCAAAAGGAAAAAGAAGCGCAGGTGAGGGCGGCGATCCGTGATTTGTCAGAAAAGCAAAAAATTGCGGTTATTCTCAGGCGCTATGAAGGTTTTACCTATACTGAAATCGCTGCCACCCTGGATGTGACCGAAAAAGCGGTCAAATCGCTTTTGAGTCGTGCCAAAGTGAATCTCAAAAACAAACTGACCGGCCTGATTGATCCGGATTAGGTGCAAATGAAAGGGTGTGATGAGATTTTTAAAAAGCGTTTCTACACCACCAAGACACAAAGTTTACAAAAAAATTCAATGCATTATTAATCTTACTCTTTGTGTGCTTGGTGCCTTTGTGGTTTGATCACCGAAACTTTTTTGCCATTCGCGTGTTTAAAAGATTGGAGCCGTAATGTCATGAACTGTCAGGAAGCGAAAACGTTAATTCCGATTTTTTTGGACGACGCGCTTGAAGCCGAGGAGCGGCAGCGCGTTGAAGACCATCTGCGAACTTGTGCTGATTGTCGGGCGGAAGCCCGGAAGATCGAAGAAACCTGGGAGTTGCTCGGTGCGGTCAAAGCCATCGAACCGGAACCCAATTACAGGATTCGGTTCTGGCGGTCGGTTGATGCCCGACGGCCATTGCATGCCAGGGTTTTGCAGCATGTTCAATCCGTTTTTGTAAACCGGCGCTGGCTTCCGGCTGCAGCCGCTGCCACAATCGTTTTGCTGATCAGTGTTATGACCGTCATTGAGTATCTGGAAAAACCCCAGATGCCGGCTGTTTTGACAGCACTCGATCAGATTGAACTGGAGATGTTCACCAATCTTGAATTGGTAGAAGATTTAGAGATTATTCAGGAATTTGATTTTTTTACGGATTTTGAAATTATCGAAAGCTTGAATGGACATGAGGCTTCTTGAGTGGATCCGCTATTCGGGAAGGCGTCTGCATGAATCTGAAAAAAATCATATCGGCTATTGCGGCTTTGGTTATTTCGCACGCCTGTGTCAGTTTTGCCCAGGATGAAGTGATCTCAGATGAGGATTTAGAGATCATTCAGATTTTAGAAATTTTAGAGGATTTGGACCTTTTAGAAGAGGATTTAGACCTTCTGGAAACCATGACCGAAATTGGAGAGGACGATGAGATTTAGACAATTGCGGGATAAAATCTCGTATTACAGCCTTGCCATTCTGCTGGTGGGTGCAGCGCTAATTCCGGCAGCCACAGCGACCCCAACACCGCCCGGGAGTACGGAACCCACTTTGGATAACCGCCTTTGGCGAGGCCTTGATCAGCCCGCAGAGCAAGATCATAAAGTCAGTCAGCCGTTTGACCAGGTGGATCGTTTTCGGGCCCAGAGTGGGTCGGATCGGTCAAGCGCACGCCAAAAATGGCAACATCTCTCCCCCGAACAAAAGCAGCAATATCGCCAGCGTCTGAACCGCTGGAAACAATTGTCACCGGAGCAAAAAGCCCGGATAAAAGCCAGATATGAGCGCTTCAAAAACCTGCCGCCTGAAAAACAGAATCGAATTCGGAACAACTGGCGGCGCTACCAGCAACTGGATCCCTCCGAGCGCCGCTCGGTCCGGGAAAGATATCAGCAATGGAAAAATTTAAGTGAATCCGAAAAACAGCGCATTCGCGAGCGCCGCCGCCGATTTGAAAACATGACCCCTGATCAGCGCCGGCGTTTGCTTGAAAAAAGGGAGAAATGGCAAAATCTGTCACCCGAAAAAAAACGCCAGCTGCGAGAGAAATATCGCCAGCATCGCCGGCAGAATGCCGATACCCCCCATCAGTTCAATCAAAATGTCCGCCCGCGGCGCGGCACGCGCCCATAATTCATCCGCCCTTGAACCATGTGAACGCCCCGAGCGCCTTATCTGGCAGCGGGGCTTTTTATCTGAATACCCGTTTGGGGCCCCTGATTTCAATGGATTTGTAGTTATATAGAATAGATAGATATATAGTTGGCCGCATTATTTGAGTTGACAATTCAGCCGAACTATGACTTTTATGGTAGCTACCAATCGCTTATTTTAAAAATATCCAGGAAGTTCACACTTCTGCCGGTATTCCCTGAGGAATCATTTCCGCCAAAAATGTTTGCCCCCGGTGGGCACACGTCTTTTTTTCTGGTCAGCCTTATTGAAACTCTTGAAATGCGTATCGATTCCCCGATTTCGGCGGATAACATTATTCTATTGATTAGAGGTGCGTCATGTTCGTTAATTTTCTGCCCCTTGATTTAAAGCGGCCGTCGGCGGTTTTTGCGACATCCAGGTTGTTTGTTGGTATTTTGCTGTTAACCGTCTTAAGCGCCCGACCTGCAGTCTGTAAACCGGCCTTGAACACTGAGTTGCCGCAGATCCTGCAGGCGGTGTCTGAGCAGCTGCCCGAGGAATGGCATCCCCGCCGGATGCCCGACGGTCAGGTCAAAATAATGAATCCGGTGCAGCGCCTGGATGCCCGAATCGATCGCAATGGCGTGCGGATGACGGCTGCAAGCGGATTTACATTTCACATGCAGCTGTCGCATTACGGTTTCGATTCCGATTTACAAATCCCATCATCCAACCGGGTTGCCATTAACGGTGTCCGGGTCGAGGTGCGTCATGACCCCGATCTGAGCGAATGGTTTATCAACACGCCGCTGGGTATTGAACAGGGATTTTATCTGAAACGCGGCTATCACCAACGAGCAGTCGCCAGCGAGTCGGCCGTCCGAAGCAATTTCGAGCTGCATTTTAAAATGGGTGGCGATTTGATCCCGGTACAGACAGCGAATGGGCTCGATTTCATAGACGCGACCGGGAAGGTTCAAATGCGCTACAATCAATTGCTGGCCTTTGATGCCAATCATCAAATCCTGCCCGCCCGGTTTCAATTATCCGGAAATCGATTGCGCCTGTGTGTTGAAACCGCCGGGGCACTTTTTCCGGTGACCATTGATCCGATCTTTAGCACCGAACAGGAATTGATCGCTTCTGATACGGCTGCCTTGGACCAGTTCGGTGATGCGGTGGCTGTAGACGCTGATACGATTGTGATCGGCGCTCCACTGGTCAATTCAGGTACGGCCACTGATGCAGGGGCGGTTTATATTTTTGTACGGGATCCGTCCACCGGTGTTTTCACCGAACAGCAGAAATTGACGGCCGCGGATGCGGCTGCTGAAGACAACTTCGGCAGCGCGGTTGATTTAGACGGCCATACGATCGTCATCGGAGCGCCTCTGCGGAATACCGGCATAACCCTTGATACCGGAGCGGTCTATGTGTTTACACGCGATCCAACCATCGCCAACAATCCCTGGACACAACAGCAGAAACTGACCGCCGCCGATGCGGAAGCCAATGATTTTCTGGGCTTCTCGGTGCATGTGGAAGGACATACCATAGTGGTCGGCGCTCCCCGTAAAGATGCCGGCACTGCAAATGCCACCGGAGCCGTTTATGTATTTACCCGCGACCCGGATGATCAGGCAGTTCCCTGGACCCAGCAGCAAAAGCTGACCGCCGCCGATGCCGCTGCCGAAGACCAGTTTGGCACATCCGTGTCGCTCAATGGAAATACGATTGTTGTGGGCACGCCGCTGGATAATCTCGGCACCGTTTTTGACGCCGGATCCGTGTATGTTTTTACCCGGGATCAAACCGTCTTTTTGAATCCCTGGACCCAACGCCAAAAACTGACCGCCAGCAATGCCCGGGCGGGCAACAGACTGGGGACGTCGGTGTCGATAGATGCGAACACCATTCTGGCCGGCGCACCGCTGACAGATTTCGCCGGCTTTGTGGACTCCGGAGCAGCCTATGTGTTCACCCGCGAATCGGCGACTGCCAATTTCAGCCAGAAGCAAATCTTAAGAGCCCGGGTTGCGGGCTCTGATAGTTTGTTTGGTGCGTCAGTATTAGTGGACGGCCCGACTGCGATAATGGGTGCCCCGGGGGCACGGTTTTTTACTGCGACTGACGCCGGCGCGGCCTATGTGTTTGTGCGTGAATCGCTATCAGGCGATTGGCGCCAGCAGCAGGAATTAACCGGCAGCAGTCCTGAAGCATTGGCCGAATTCGGCGGAGCGGTTGGCCTGGATGCAGCCACCACCGTTATTGGAGCCGCCAAAAGAAATCAGGGGACATCCACAGACGCCGGCGCTGCTTTCACGTTTGTCCTGGAGCCGCTGTCTGATGAGATTTCTCAGGAGACGGATGTTTTGACCGCTGCCGATGCAGCAGCAGATGACGGGTTTGGCAGGGCGGTCGGTCTGAGCGGGGATACCACGCTGATCGGGATTCCGGCTGCCGATCCGGCAGGGGATGTCGATGCCGGGGAAGTGTCGGCTTTCGACCGCGATCCGGACACCCAGGTTTTTGATAATGAGAGCACCCTGACCGCTGACGATAAAGCTGCATCCGACAACCTGGGTACGGCCGTATCCGTGGATGCTGATATTGCCGTTATCGGGGCGCCGAATGCCGAAATTGCAGGCGATGCCGGGGCCGGCAGTGCTTATGTTTATAACCGGGATTCAGTTAGCGGCGACTGGGATCAGGCGGTTCAATTAACTGCCGGTGCTGATGTAGCGGCTGCCGCCAATTTCGGTGCCGCGCTGGCGATCGATGCCGACATAATCCTCATCGGTGTGCCTGCCGACGATCCGAACGGGATCATCAATGCGGGCGTCGCTTTTCTTTTCAGCCGCGATCCGGACGAAGCAGCGTTGGATCAATGGAGTCAAACAGAAAAGCTGACCGCCGGCGCTGACCAGAGCGCGGATGATAATTTTGGTGCGGCGGTGGCCCTGAATAGCGATACAGCTCTGGTAGGGGCGCCGTTTGAAAATGGCAGCGGGGCGGTTTACGTGTTTGTGCGCGATCCAGAGGACAACAGCTGGATCCGTCAGCAAAAGCTAACCGCCTCAGATGCCGGCGTGGGAGATGCGTTTGGCAATTCTGTTTCTGTATTCGGTAATACGGCCATTATCGGCGCACCCCAGGCGGATGTCACCGGGGTGGCGACTGCCGGGGCAGTATACATTTTTACGCGGGATCCCACCCGCGCGGCCAATCCGTGGACCGAACTGCAGAAACTGGAACTTGCGGATGCAGCCACCGGCGATGCATTCGGCACCGCCGTGACTCTGGTGGGCAATATGGCGGTGATCGGTGCACCGGGGGTCGACCTGCCACCGGATGGCATGCTCATGCGGGTTAATGCCGGCGCTGCATATGATTACAGGCGCGATCCCGACACAGGCCTGTTCAGCTTGCGGACCCGGCTGTCCGCAGCGGATGCCATGGCAAATGAGGCCTTTGGCACAGCGGTAATCGTCGCGTGTGACACCATTATCATCGGCGCTCCGGATGTTGATCTGAGCGCCATGCTGTTAAACGCCGGTGCCGCTTTTGTGTTTCAAATGGTCCCGCGAACAGATGATTCAAACGGCGGCAGCACCAGCAGCAGCCTGAATTGCTTTATCGATTCGACACGTTCCGGTTTGCCGTGGAACACACTGGGAGGCCCGCTGATGGCGGTCTCCGCAGTCATCATATTGTTGTTCAGACGATTGGGGCGGACAAGGATGGTTATGAGGCGCTCGTGTCAGACCTCGGCGCTGGGATCCAAATATTGAATTCCGATTCCAAATGCTTTGACGTTTGAACGACCTAATTGTTTGCGCCAGATGACTTTTGCCCGGAAGAATTTGCTGTCATCGGCATTGGCGATAAAAACAGGGGTGCCCGGCTGCAGATCCGCCTCGGCTTCAAAATAAGCGCCACCTTCGCTGCAATTCATAATCATCGCTTTGCCAATAGCATCATTTTTTGAGCTGGCAAATTTAATGGCTGCAGTCAGCTGGTATCTTTCCGTAAAACGGTTTTCTGTGCCTGTACGCATTGAAAATCTCCGTGTCGAATCCATACATTGACTTCGCCGTTAAAATCAATATTTTTAATTTTGCAATATGCTTGTCGAAGAAAGCAATCACCGAATCCGGTTTTCATTCGGTTTCCTGACACCTGCTTGCCGCGGCGTCTTGTGGGGTCGAAGCCCGAAGAGCGAAGCCCCAAGCTCGACAGAGCGAAGACGGGACACCTGAACACTGAAACCTATTTTTGTCCTACACCTGCACGTGTGAACATCGAACCTTTCAAACTCACCCACTTAGGCCCTACGGAAATTATTTTCCCAACTGACAATTTTTTGACCCATTTTTTGACAACATTTGTCACATTTTGGCGCACAAAAAACGGCCTCGATTTATAACTACCTGAAAATATATCATTTATAAAAATGGGCGAAGTTGGCATGATAGTTGTATAGGTATGTAGTTCATTTGCCGGAAGTAATCCTAATGTTTCACAGCCCAGTGACCGATATTAGGATTACAAGGTGTGCATGAAATCGGCCAGCAACGACAACCTCAAATGATAAGGTGTTAAAAATGTTAGACAAAGCGGCAGACAATCACAATTTTGATTTCAACATTGGTCATCTTGTTAAAAGCCCTTGCAAAGCATGCCCGACCAGAGAAAATTTCCCCGGCTGCATGGAAGAATGCGAGCTCTTGGACCGGATTCAGAGTGTCCTGTCTGATTCCATTTCAAGCGCCAACAATTATTCCGTCATGGAGACGTTCGACGTACCCTCTTCCGTGCTGGATCAAATCTGATCTCTGACCGGCCTCGGTCATTTGGCCGGGGCCGGTTGCCAAAAAAATTAGAAATGCCATCCTGACGCGCTGGTTTGCGCCAGGCGCTTTCCTGTCCACCTTTGCTTGAGCGCAGCGAGCAGCTGTATTCTCGACTTTAAAATTTTTCGGCTTCAAGTGTGGACGTGTCGTCTTTTCTGAAGATGTTCTTCGATCTCAATCCGCCATCTGCCACCCGAAACAACCTAATTTGCGCTGAAAAACTGAATTGCCATGTATGAAAATGTTTCCCGGGCTGTGGTCACCCGGGAAATGTCGGCATAAATTTTATGATCTTTACCCCAGAGGTGGCCGTGGCCGATAATCTCAGGTAGGATTTCCTCATCACCGTTTTTTGAAAAATCCAGCTCGGCTTTCCAGACCAGCGATGGTTGGCCGTTTGCGCCGCTGTAGCCGGCAGCATCTTTTTGGTCTGAATAATAGGCATTGTAATCATATGAGCTGTTGGCCTCGATAAAGATGCTAGCGCGTTTAGCGCGTAACCACTGCGGGACCTGCCATTGGATAACCACAGTATCACCCGATGGTGTGGCGCCGCTGATCGCATCGACCTGTTCGCCTTGCGCCAATGGCTCTTTTTGCCTGACACCATACCAGACCGGTATGGATTCAGGTCGGGCTTCGGCGAGAATCCATTTGTTTTCAGCCGCTTTACCGGTGACATAGATCGTTTGAACGTTACCGGAGCTTTTTTCCTGCAGCCAGATGGCAAAAGTTGGTTGAGATTTCGGTAAAAAAATGGAGGGTTTTTCATAAACCGCATAATTATAGGTTAGCTTGAATTCCAGATAGGGCTGGCTTTCATCAATTGGCGGCCTGCGGTCAGGCGCCGAGGTGGCGGCGCACCCGATGAGGATGAGTCCCAACAACACCGTCCATCGCGTCATTTTCATTTTTTGCATTGTGTTCCTCTCCGTTCAATGTTTAATATCGCCTGTCACATATTGTATGAAAACATTTACAAGCTATCTCAAAAATGCATCTGACACTCAATAACTGCGTTAGAAGCCTCCTTAAAATGCTCACATACTGCACGTATGCTGCGCTTTTGCGTCGACTTCTGCCTTGTTCTTGAGCGTAATCTACTATTTTTGAGATGGCTTGTAATATAATTCATGGAAAGCCATTATGAAAGAAAAATCACAAGAGTTTCCCGCCCTCCTCATCATCGATATGGTCAAGGATAATTTCGACCTCAAGCGGGCCCTGCCGATAACCCCATATGCCCGCGCCACGATTGCGCCCCTTAACAAATTAATCGGCGTATTTCGCAGCCAGCAGTGGCCGATTGTGTTTTCCACCGATGCCTTTCACAAAGACGATTTCATTTTTAAGGGGCGAATGCAACCGCATTCGCTGGCCGGTACGGCGGGCGCCGAAGTGTTTGAAGAGCTGGATATGCAGGCCGACGATCTATGGCAGCCGAAACCGCGCTTTTCAGCCTTTTTTGATACGGGCTTGGAGCGCTGCCTGCAGGAAAAAGGGGTGACCCTGTGTGTCGTCGGCGGCATCGCAACCCATTTTTGCGTGTTGACGACAGTACTGG
>JASFIG010000106.1:0-12444 GCA_050122795.1 Desulfobacterales bacterium | reverse complement strand
GATGTGGTCCAGATGGTGACCTGTCCGGGCAAAGGCAACTTTTTCGCCCGCGCGGCCGCTAAATTCGAGCAGGCTATTGAGTGCTAGATTTACTTTGGCGGTTGTTCCGGTTCCACGGATATGCTGCATGCGATGTTCCTGCCAGTTTTCAATCTGATTTCCCGGCACAAGATCCAAAAACGTATGCCGGGGGTCGCAGGATGCCGCCACGATGGCGGCTTCAATCAGCTCACCGTCTTTTAACACCACCCCCTTGATCTGTCCTTCGTCAACCCGTATTTCATTCGCTTCAGCAGCGATTCGAATTTCGCCTCCCTGGGATAGAACCGCTTTTTCGAGGGAGGCAATCAGAGAACAGGGGCCGCCTTTAAGGCTATTTTTAGCGGCGCACTCCCACACGAGCAGGTTAAAGGCTGAACCGGGGCTCCAGGGGCCGGCAAAATTGCCACTTAAGCCGGTACCGGCCAGTGCAGCCTTAAGACGATTATTGTCAAACCACTCGTTGAGCCAGTCAGCGACACACATGGGGGCAATGCGCATCAAATCCAGCATTGCGGACTTGCCCAGGCGCCGGAGGGCAAAACCGGTTTTAAAAAGATCCCATAGCGTGCGCCCATTGGCCGAATCGGTCGCCGGCGGAAGCCGGTCGAAAATGCGATTGACCACGCCGGCTACGTGCCTGATAAATTTACGGTACTGACGATATTGCCTGGCGTCATCAGGTGAGTAATAATTGATTTCTTTGGCGGTGCGGCGCTCCTTGCTGCCCAGGAGAATGCCCTGATCATCAGGATCCAATGCCAGAACAGACGGTCTTCCCGATATGATTTCCAGGCCGTGTGCCTTTAAATCAAGGCCCTTGACAACCTGGGCTCGAACCTGGCTGCTATCGTGCAAAACGCCGGAGGTGTAATATCCCGGATGAAATTCCTCGCCGGCCGCCAGACCGCCGATGGTATTGCGCCGTTCAATGACCAGGACTTTACGTCCTTGTTTGGCCAACAGCGCAGCGGTGGTCAGGCCATTATGCCCGGCACCGATTACAATTACATCGTAGGCGTTATTAGTTGATGTATTCATACGTTAACAGTGATTCTTTTTTCCTTAGTAGGGTAATATTTATCAGATGACAGAGGTCAGATGACAGAAGTCAGATGGATCAAATGGCATATTTATGAGACGGTCTGTCCTCTGTTTTCTGTCCTCTGTTTTCTGTTCGCTGAAAAATAGCACTACCCCTGAATAGCCAAAAACCCATAATAATTATATGGACCTAAGTAATGACTTGGCTGCCAGTTCACCGGGGGCGCCCATGATACCTCCGCCCGGGTGAACGCAGGAACCGCACATCCAGAGGTCATCGATGGGCGTCTGATAGCGTGACCAGCCGGAAACCGGACGAAACGGGCCCAGCTGCTCAAGGCTCAATTCTCCCTGAAAAATATTACCCTCGGTCAGACCCACGTCCTGCTCCAGATCCCAGGGTGTGACGACCTGACGGTGCAGGACGCTGTCTTTTAAATTCGGACAATATTCAGCCAGCGTATCGACCACCGTATCCCCCAGTTCTTCGCGCTTTGCCGGCCACTGCGCGGCGCCTTCTTTTATGTGGTAAGGCGCATACTGGACAAAAATCGAAATCACATGCTTGCCCGGCGGTGCGACGGTGGGATCGGTTAAAGAGGGGATGACGATATCCAAAAAGGGGCGTTCGGAAAAATCGCCGTATTTAGCGTCATCATATGCCTTTTCCAGATATGCGACACCCGGTGCAATGGTAATGTCGCCGCGCAGATGGGGCCCGTCCCCCGGTTTGCTGCTGAAATCCGGCAGACGGTCGACGGCCAGATTCACTTTAGCGGAACTGCCTCTGTATTTAAACCGCTTGAGCCGTTGCACAAAATCAGGGTCCAGGTGCTGTTCACCCACCAGTTTAAAAAAAGTTTGATGGGCATCGGCAGCTGAGATGACGGTCTGACACTTTATTTCATGCCCGCCGCGGACAACCACGCCGGCGGCTTTGCCCTGTCTTAAGATAATTTTTTCCACTGCTGCTTCGGTCCGTATGTCTGCGCCGTATGACCGGGCGGCGCGTGCGCACGCCAAACTGACGCCACCCGTGCCGCCCTTGGAAAACCCCCATGAGCGAAAGGCCCCGTCGATTTCACCCATGTAGTGGTGCAACAGGACATAGGCCGTTCCCGGAGATCGCACGCCTAAAAAAGTGCCGATAATGCCGCTGACAGACATGGGCCCGATCAGCCGATCGGATTCAAACCACAAACTTAAAAACTCAACGGCACTCATGGTCATCATTTTGGTGAAAATATACTTATCGCCGTCGGCCAGCGCTTTGAAGCGCCGTCCCAAACCAAGCAATTTGGATAGTTCGCTGATTCTCAAAGAGCCCAGATCCGGGGCCGGTGAGTCAATCATGTGTTTGATAAAACTGGCCATTTGCGTCATGGCCAAAGAAAAGCGTGGCGCCATTTCGGCGTCCGTTGGACTGAAGCGGGCGATTTCGCGCCGGGTGGCTTCCGGATCCCCGCATCGTGTCATGGATTCCCCGTCGGGAAACGGCGTGAAGGTGCATTCCAGCGGGATGACCTGGTAGCCGTTCCGGGTCAGATCGAGTTCGCGCACGATGTGCGGGCGAAACAAGCTGACGACATAGGAGTAAACCGAAAACGTAAAGCCCGGAAATATCTCATCGCTGGCAGCCGCCCCCCCCAGGATATGCCTATTTTCCAATACCAGAACCTGCTTGCCGGCTTTTGCCAGGTAGGCCGCGCAAACGAGTCCATTATGACCACCGCCGACAACAATGGCGTCATAAGGTTTTGTCGGGATGTCAGAATGAAACGGCGGTGCGATTTGATCCATACTATTAGCGCCTTTTGTTTTCGGGGTTATAAAACGGCATTTTTACGATAACGGCGTTTACGGTTTCGCGCTGGTATTCTACGGTATATTCGATTTTGAGCGTCTTGCCGGTTCTGGCGTAAGGCGTTTCTACCGAGGCCAGCGCCAGATTTTTTTTGATCAGGGGTGACCAGGCGCCGCTGGTGGCTTTGCCGATTTGGCGACTGCCTCTGTTATCATAAACCGGCACGCCGCTTCGCCAGGCGCCCGGGTGTACCTGTACGGGCAATCCATGTTTGGCATAAAGTGCTTCCTGTTCATCCCAGTCCAGCTCAAGCCCGACGAGGGCAAGCTGCTGTCCGGCAGCCTGCTCAGCCTTCAGCGCCTGTTGGCCGCAAAACGGTTCTCGATCGAGGTCGACTGTCCAGCCCAGGCCCAGCTCGTAAGGTGTCGATTTTTGGGATTCGATCAGACAATGGGCGGCATTGTGAAACTCGACCCCATTCAAAATCAGGCCGGCCTCGATGCGGGCAATATCCAAAACATCCAGGCCAAAAGGCTGCAGCAAATAGGGTTTGCCGGCGGACATCAGAGCATCCCACAGAGGCAGGGCATCCGAATTTGGGACCCACAGCTCGTATCCTAAATCACCGGTGTATCCGGTGCGGGATATCAGCACGGGCAAATTATCCACTTGAGCGCTGGTTACCCCATAATACACCAGTGCATCCAGATCGATATCGGAGATCTGTTTTAGAATCTCGCGGGATGTCGGTCCCTGAATCGCAACAGCAGCGATATCGGCGCTGATATCTTCGATAATGACATCTAAACCACGTCTAAACTGCCCAAACCAGGCCAGCATCGGCTCAGCGGTATGCACACGCAAGCGATCTGTATCCAGGCGAAACACGGTTCCATCATCGATAATCTTGCCGAAATCATCACACCAGCAGCAATAGGCCGCACGGCCGATGGGAATGTTGTCAATATTTTTGGCCATGATACGGGACAAAAACGCAACCGCATCCGGCCCGCTCACTTCATATTTAAGCAGGGGGCTGATATCAATTATGCCGGCAGCATGACGCAGGCTGTAGTATTCGCCCTCGTTGGGCAGGTTATAGGAGGACACGGCACAATAGCCGGCCCAATCGGCCCATTTGTAGCTGGTGCACAAGGCTGCGGTTCTGTCGTGAAATGGCGTTGGTATTGGCATTTTTAAGAAGGTTCAGGGTTCAAAGGTTCAGAGGTTCAGAATTTCAAAGCTACAAGGTTTAAATTAGTTTTATTTGTTTCATTGGTTAAATTGGTTGACTTAAAGCGAACCAATTGAACCAATTAAACGGAGGTAACTTTTGTTAGATGCCCGATACCTTAACACAAGGTCTGCCGGAAAAGGTAGTGGTCGTGTACAGGTTGACCTACCGAGTTGTGCGGTTCGGATATATGGGTTGCCCGGTGTTGTCAAGTTCTTTTTAAATCGAAAAGACTGATTGACAAGCGATTTTTGACCCATTAAATTTATTAACACCCAATTCGGGCAAGCCTGAACCCCAAAAGTAAAAATTAACCACGAAAACACTAAAAATCGAAAGCACGAATAAAATAAAAAATATATTTCGTGCTTTTATGCTTTCATGTTTTCGTGGTAAAAATAAATTGCCGGACTTATTATATTCGGAAGTTAAATTGAAAAATTGTTCTATCTGATGGAGGTTGTTATGCCGTACGATCCGGAAAAGGATGTGGTATTAAAAAAATGGAAATGTGATGAAACCGGTTTGTTGGTTTCTATCAATCAATATGGCGAAAGCGAGCCAAAGGTTCAAATCGGACCGCGGATATTATTGAAAAAGGACGGTAGCGAAAGAGCGCCGGTAAAAGCCGGTCGGCTGACCATTGAGGATCTGATGTGGTTGTACGATATCATTGATGAGGTTAAAGAGGAACTGACCGCTTTGCACAAACCACAATGATTGTTATTGGTTATCAGTTATTGGTTATTCGTTTCGACATTTCGATCACCGGTGCAAAACCAAATAACGAATAACGATTAACAAATAACTGATTGAAAGACCTTTTCTGTTTGGAATAATTTATCAGACGATTTGTAATGGATGCCTGTAATGAGCCTGAACAAGGGTATCATATTCCCTAAAAAGGGGAAAAATTCGCCTGAGCTGGGACCTGTGGCAGTGGTTTCCGGAACCGAGACGGATCTTTTTGTGCTTTGCGAGCTATTTGCTGTTGATGCCGATGACTACCAGAAACTCTTTACCAGTCGTCTGTATGAGTCAAGAAACTCAACCAATGGGACGTCTTTATGCGGTCCGCTGGTCGGCGCACCCTATGCGGTGATGGTGATCGAAAATCTAATTGCATGGGGTGCCGAGACCCTCTTTTTTTTGGGATGGTGCGGTTCGATTTCGCAGCAGGTCAAGATCGGTGATATTGTTGTAGCGACATCGGCCCTTATTGATGAAGGCACATCCGGGCATTATCAGTCCAATGAGAATGGTCGATCATTCCCTTCTGAAACATTGACCACCAAGCTCAGGACCGAAATGGAGCAGGCGCAAGTCAAGTTCCATAGCGGGGCCATCTGGACGACGGATGCCATCTATCGCGAAACGCGTCACAAAGTGGAAACCTATCAGCGTCTCAACGCTTTGGCGGTTGAGATGGAAATTTCGTCCCTGTTTACAGTGGCCCGGTATCGAGGAGTCGATCTGGCTGCACTGGCGGTTGTTTCGGATGAACTCGCATCTTATAAGTGGCGTCCCGGTTTTAAATTGAAAGAATTCAAACACGGCCGCCAGGCGGCCTGTGAGGTGATTAAAAACGTATGCCGGAAGATGTAAGTCCTCAAATCATAGAGAAAGCCAAGGTCCTCCGGTCGACCCTGCACCGGCATAATTACCGCTATTACGTGCTGGATGACCCTGAAATTTCGGATGCCGAGTATGATCGCCTGATGCGGGAACTGATGCGGCTGGAGCAAAAATACCCGCAGCTGCGGCAGCCGGATTCGCCGACGGTCCGGGTCGGCGCTCCGCCGCTGGCAAAGTTTGACTCCGTGGTTCACACCCTTCCGATGCTGAGTTTGGATAATGGCTTTAATGATGAAGACATCCTGGAATTTGACCTGAGGGTCAGGCGAAACCTTGGCGAACCAGACAACGTCAGCTACACGGCGGAACCCAAAATGGATGGAGTGGCCGTTGAACTCATCTATGAAAATGGAAAACTGATTACGGCTGCGACGCGTGGCGACGGTCAGACCGGCGAGGTGATTACGGACAATGTCAAAACGATTCAAACCGTTCCGCTGGTAATGCAATCGGATCCCGCAACGCCGATCCCGCCCAGATGTGAAATCAGAGGAGAAGTATTTATCGGTTTAGAAGCGTTTAAACGCCTGAATCAGGAACGCATCCGCCAGGAACAGCCGCCATTTGCAAACCCCCGAAATGCTGCAGCCGGATCTTTACGGCAACTGAATTCGAAAATTACCGCCACCCGACCGCTGGAGGTTTTTTTCTACGGGGTGGGGCTTGTCGAGGGCGTGGATTTTAAATCGCACGGAGAGTTGCTGGCGGTACTAAAGCAATGGGGCTTCAGGATAAATCCCCTAATCCGTTCAGGTATTTCCATTAAAGCGGCCCTTGAGTATTACCGGAAATTGAGCGAAAAACGCCACCAGCTTGCCTATGACATCGATGGCGTTGTTATCAAGGTCGACGGTATTGCCCTGCAACAACAGTTGGGGGCCACGTCTCGAAGCCCGAGATGGGCCATTGCTTATAAATTCAAGGCCATACAGGAAACCACGACCATCGCAGCGATAGAAGTTCAGGTGGGGCGCACCGGCGTGTTGACGCCGGTGGCCCATCTGCAACCGGTAAACGTTGGCGGGGTTCGCGTCAGTCGGGCCACCCTTCACAATCAGGATGAAGTCGAAAAAAAAGACATCCGTATTGGAGATCATGTCCTGGTGCAAAGAGCCGGAGACGTTATCCCGGAGGTTGTCAAGGTGATCCCATCGAAAAGGGATGGAAGCGAAACCGTATTTAAGATGCCCAGCAGATGTCCGGTCTGTGATTCTAAGGTGGTTCGCATGGAAGGGGAGGCGGCCACACGCTGCATCAACTCAAGCTGCTCTGCCCAGATTAAAGAGCGGATTAAGCATTTTGCTTCAAAAAGCGCATTTGACATTGATGGCCTGGGCAAAAAGCTCATCGATCAACTTGTCGATAAAAAGCTGCTTTCATCATTTGCCGATATATTTGCATTGGATGAATCCGTCCTGAGTGAGTTGGAAAGAATGGGCGCCAAATCAGCAGCGAATCTAATCAGTGCCATTGAAAATGCCAAAACCATTGATCTGTCCCGGTTCATCTTTGCCCTGGGAATCCGACACGTCGGGGAGCACGTGGCCGCATTGCTGGCTGAGCATTTTATATCATTGGACCTGTTAATGAACTGTTCCCGGGAAGAACTGGAAGCCGTCGACGGTATCGGACCCATTGTGGCTGCCAGTATTACCCAATTTTTTGAACAGCAGAGCAATCGGCGTATTATGGATCAGTTATTGGCCAGTGGTGTTCGTCTGGTAACTGCCGCGCCGAAGAAAGCCGGACAACTCGACAGCCGAATTTTCGTGCTGACGGGTAAGCTTGCAGAATTCACCCGTTCCCAGGCCAAGTCGCTGATCGAAGCAGCCGGCGGCAGGGTCAGCGGATCTGTCAGTCACAAAACGGACTATCTGGTCGCCGGCGATGCGCCGGGATCCAAGCTAGACAAGGCCAGGGAACTGGGCGTCACCATCATTGAGGAGGCCCAACTAAAAGAGCTGTTAAACACATAGGCCCTTGAGCTGATGCGTTGTTGAGCGATCGGTTTATCAGCATCCACGCTTGCCGGCGTATTGGCTGATCAGTTGAATAGCTAAAAGCTAAATCCTGGAGGATCTCATGGAAAAACAGGTACGTGCCCATGTCATCATATCCGGACGGGTTCAGGGCGTTTTTTTTCGAGTGGAAACGCAACGCGCCGCGGAGCGGTTTGGCGTTGTGGGCTGGGTCCGAAACCGGCCTGACGGCACGGTTGAAGCTGTTTTTGAAGGCAGTCAGGAATCCGTTGATGCCGTTTTGCAATGGTGCCAGGAAGGACCCAATCTGGCAGTTGTCGAAAATGTAGACGTCAGCTGGCAGGATTTTACCGGGGAGTTCAAACGCTTCGATATCACCTATTAGAACCCATTTCAAAAACGCATCTAAGTGCTCATGGCGGTGTTGCGGCCCGGCTCAAAATGCTCACATACTATCGTGTATGCTCCGCTTTTTCGCCGATCCGCGCCTTGCCATGAACCCTTATCTACATTTTTTAAATGGGTTCTATAAATAATTTTAAGCCATTTACGATTAACAAATAGCCAATAACGAATAACTCCCGCCGGGCTGAAGCCCGGCGGGTTCAGGAAACAGAACGGGCGATATATGCTACGCATAGATCGCCCGTTTTATCTTTGGATTTGCTTAAACAGCGTCTCTGAGTTTTTTGCCGGGTCGGAATTTAACCACGTTGGTGGCTTTAATTTTGATCGGAGCGCCGGTTTGCGGATTGCGTCCCTTACGGGCTTTACGGCGAACTTTCTGAAAAGTGCCGAAGCCGACCAGGGTGACCTTGCCGTTCTTTTTCTTCAATGCTTTGGTCACACCATCCATAAACGAGTTGAGCGCAGCTGCAGCTGCAACTTTTGAAATTTTCGCATCTTTAGCCGCTTTTTCTACAAGTTCTGCCTTTGTCATAATGCTTTACCCCCTTCTAGTTTTGTAGATCTTTTGTTATGGTGAATACGAACCGATCGCCTATTCGCCTGTTTCCATATAGAAAGATAAAATCGATGTCAACAGAAATCTACATTTTACAACACTTTTTTTAAAATAATCTCCGCTGAACAGCTGCATAGCAGCATTTACAAAAAATCATTCTCCAATTTTTGTCCAATTTCAAACTTTGACGGCTTTTCAAATTCATTCATTTTTACCGGTCAAAAACTGGAATTAAATTAAGGCATCAACAAATTTGGCGGCATCAAATTTTTGTAAATCGTCAATCTGTTCCCCGACGCCAATATATTTTAAAGGTATTTTCAGCGTGTTGCAAATGCTGATAACGATACCGCCCTTGGCGGTGCCGTCGAGCTTGGTCAGGGCCAAGCCTGTTACGCCAAGGGCATCATTGAATAATTCGGCCTGCGATATGGCATTCTGGCCGGTGGTAGCGTCTAAAATCAGCAATATCTCATGGGGTGCATCCGGTATGGTCTTTGAAATGGCGCGTTTAATTTTTTTTAATTCTTCCATTAAATTGATTTTGGTATGCAGTCGTCCGGCCGTATCAATTAATACCAGGTCGGCGCCGCGAGCTTTTGCCGCCTCAACTGCATCATAGGCAACCGCGGCCGGATCGGCCATCTCCTGATGCTTGACGATATCCGCCTTGGCACGCTCAGCCCAAATCATGAGTTGATCGATCGCAGCTGCCCGAAACGTATCTGCAGCGCCGATCAGGGCCTTTTGACCAGATTGAGCGGCGTGCGCAGCCAGTTTGCCGATCGTAGTTGTTTTACCGGTTCCGTTGACACCGACCACCATGATGACCCGCGGCGAGGCCGCAGTTTCGCGCGCTTGCGTTGCCTGAGGCGCCAGAATTCTCAGAATTTCAGCTTTGAGCAAGGATTTTATTTCATCTACATCTGAGATTTTAGAAGATGTGATTTTTTCCACAAGGGATAGCGCGGTCTGGACACCGATATCCGATGTAATCAATAATTCTTCGAGCTCTTCCAGAAGCGCTTCATCGATTTTTCGTTTGTGCGAAAAAATCTTATCAAACCCGCCGGAAAACGTTTTGCGGGTCTTTGAGAGCCCTTCCTTCAGTCGCTGGAAATAGCCGCTGGAAGGCGTTGCTGTGGGCTGCTCTTTCTGGTCTTCAACGCCATTTTCAGATAGCTCTGATGAAATCGTTTCAGCATCCGCAGTGGATTTTTTTGATTTGCGAAAAATCATACTAGATTCCTAAAAATCGCCTTTTACAGCTGACAACAAAGAACACGAAGATGCACGAAGTTGAACCTAAAAACATAGAAAATATTTCCTTTGTGACCTTCGTGATCTTCGCTGTAAAATTAAAATCTGTTTAGAAAGTTTGATCGGCTCAAATATTGCTATGCTTGATTTCAAAGAGAGCTGGTGTCGGGTCTCTGAATTTAGTTGGATGAATGTGCAGTCTCAAAATTAACGGAGACAATCTTTGAGATTCCTTTTTCTTCCATGGTAATTCCGAACAATGTGTCGGCAAATTCCATGCTGCGCTTGTTGTGCGTAATCATAACAATTTGTGATTTTTCTCCAATAATTTTAAGTAAATCATTGAAGCGGTAAACATTGGCGTCATCCAGCGGGGCGTCGATTTCATCCAGAAGACAGAAAGCAGCCGGTCTAATCAGGAAGATTGAAAATATAAATGCAATTGCAGCCATGGCTTTCTCACCACCCGAAAGAAGGCTCAAACGGGTCAGCTTTTTGCCCGGTGGGTGGATCATGAACTCCACACCGGTCTCCAGAGGCAGGTTGGGTTCCTTTAAGATAAGCTTGGCCAGACCACCACCGAAAAGCTTTGGAAAGACTTCCTTTAACTTTTGATTGATGAGATCAAACGTCTCCAGGAAGCGTTTCTGGGTGATGACATTGATTTTCTTGATCACCTTGTGCAGATCTTCAATGGCCCGTTCCAGATCATCGCGTTGTTCTTTGAGAAAATCAAAGCGATCCTTCAGCTGCTCATATTCTCTGATGGCACCTAGATTCACATCGACAATTCGATCAATCTTATTCTGAACGGTTTCCAGCTCCGTCTCTATCTGTTCGATGGGTTTCTCCTCGGTCAGCTTGAGGGCTTCTGAATCATGATTGAACCCCTCTCTTATGGCCGCGAACGCTGTCCGGTATTTTTCTTCCAATCGGCCGGCGACATTTTCTTTTTTGATTTTGCGCTCGGATTGTTCCAGCTCCAGCAGCCTGACTTTTTCCAGGATCTGTTCACGTTCACTTTTTATTTTTGATATTTTGCTGTCACTTTCCTGAAGTTGCCCGTCAATGGAGTCGTAGTGGGCTTCATTGGCTTTTAGTGAATGATCAAGGGCTTCCATCTTTTTGTACATCTCGGAGAGCCTTTGATCATATTCGGTTATCTGTTGTTTGGCGCTTTCTTTTTTTTGTTGTTTGGTGCGGATTTCCTGCCCGAGTTGCTCGAGTCTGTTCAGGCTGTCATTATGAAATTCGGTTAATCGCCGCAAGCTGCTGTTGGCGTTTTCCAATTTTGCATTCAATGCCGTGAGTTGCAATTGATGATCGACAATCTTCTGCTGGTATTGCTCCAAATCGGTTGACACCGTGCTGATGGAAGTCGAAAGATGGGAAACTTCATTTTGAGCCGTATGGACCTCAGCAGACAGATCTATCAAGGCTGTATTGTATTTGGTCATTTCAGCATCGACATCGCTGGCTTCACCCTGCAGTTTTTCTTTTTCGAGCATTACGATTTCAAGGTGACGCTCGGCATTTTTGAGCTCTTCAGACGCCCGCACCAGTTCTTTCTCGGCCTCAATTTCTTTTCGGGCAGCGCTATTTTTTTGCTCGGTGAGTTTTTGCAGTTGAATCTCAAGCTGGCGCGCCTCCGATTCCAATCGGCTCTGTGCAGAGCGAGCATCTTCCAGCTTGCGGTCCAGTTTAATGGATTTGCGATTTAGCGCTTTAAGCTCTTGTTTTTTAGCCAGAATGCCGTTTAGCTTATCTTTGCTGCCGCCAACCAGAAACCCCTGCGGCGATATAACATCACCATTTTTGGTAACAATGGTCTTTGATGTGCCGTTGCGATTATACAGCTGGATGGCATCCGTCATATCATCTGTAAAAACTACATGGCCCAGCAGGGCCCTAACAATGGCTTCAAAACCGGGCTTTACCGTGATCTGATCTAACAGCAACGCCCCGGAAACGGGCGCATCCGTCTGAAGATTATCGACCGGTTTCATGGCCGAAAGCGGGATAAATCCGCTGCGTCCGGCCTGGCGGGACTGCAAATACTCAATCGCTTCGAGGCCGGCATCCTGGTCCTGAACGATAATGTATTGAAGGGCATCACCCAGAACCGCCTCCACAGCTGCTTCAAATGTCGGTTTGGCCTCAATAATATCTGCCATCAGTCCGACAATCTTTTTTGATATGTTCGCGCTGATGGCGGGCTCATCGGCGCTGCGGGGTTTCATGATCGCCTTGACACCATCGCGATACCATTCAAAATCGTCGGCCATTTTCTTGAGAGTATTCAAATTGGATTTAACGGTGTTGCGTTCCAGCTCGAGGGTCTGGGTCAATTTGACCTGCCTGCCAAGGGCGCTGTTTTTTTGCGCCAGCTGGCTGCCGGCTGAGGCGATCTGCTCTTCCAGACCCTGTATGTCATCTTTTATCGTCGCCACCTGATTGCGAGCTGTTTGCTCCTGCTTGCGGGCGC
>JASFIG010000105.1:0-12544 GCA_050122795.1 Desulfobacterales bacterium | reverse complement strand
CCAAATTGGGATCCGTTATCTTTCCATCGAAGATGAAAACGGTCCAGTGATGGAGATCAAATGGGCCCCGGTTAAAGGTCATTTTTCCCATTCAACCCACCTCAAGCGATTAAGCGCTCTTCAAAAAAGACAGCTCAGAAAATCGGTCCGGCCCGAGCCGCTTTCATCAGAATGGGCCCAGGCTCTGTCAGACTTTACGGCCAGCGAATTTTCCTGGCAATCGCCTCCCACCCGCGGACGTGGCGTGCTTTTTTATTGCCCGACATGCCGCCATGCCACTTTGGTTCAATTTTTCCACAAAGGCGCCATGCCGGCCCAGGCGGTGTCTAACCAGATACTCAACTCGATTCGTGACCACCGCTCAGATGGCCAGACCCTGTGGTCGGCCTATGATATCAGAGCGCTGGTGCCGGAAAGCTACCATCTAAAAAGCTATCGTTTCGATGCCGGTCAATATATGCTTGATTTTGCTGAAGGCAACCAGCATATTGTTTTGTACCGTTGGTCCATGGCTTCTGTTTTACTGGACAAGCAGGATCTGGCGCAGCTTGCCAAAACGGTTGCCAGCTTCGGCCGGAGCGAACCGGTTGCCGGAACCATCGACGGGCACGACATGGTCGAGTGGAGCACTGCGCCGCTGGCGGATTGGCAGCGTCGTCTGAGTCGTTTCAACCGTAAGGCCTCTTACGGCTGGTTGGGAATCTGGCATCTGCAAGCCAAAAATCGCATCCTGGGCGTCAAAGCCGAAGGCAAAAAGCCCCTCGACACCGCTGTATTAGAGCATGTCTGCAGCCACTATGAGATTATTTAAAAAAAAACCCAAGGGCCCGACCATCAGCCGGGCAGAAGCACTTAATCGGATCCCGTCGAAAAACCTTCAGATTCGCGAAGAGCGATTGGATAGCGGTGAGGTGGTTATTCATTATCCGGTCACGATACGGCCCTTTTTTGCCGGTCTGGCAAAGCGTTTTGGCGGCTCCGAGGCTCAAGTACAGACGCGAAAGCTTCAGCTCGATGAGCTGGGGACTTCGGTCTGGGCCATGATCGATGGGAACTGTTCGGTGAGACAGCTTATCAGCATATTTGCCACAAGCCATCAACTGGAGCCCCGGGAGGCTGAGGTGGCGGTTACGCAATTCTTAAGGGAGCTTGGCAGGCGTGGTTTGATCGGTATGCGCTAACCGATTCCGGCGGTGACAGACGGCTGTAAAATTATGAGAAACCTTGCAGGGCATCATCCATGGTGCCGACAATCGGCAGAAAAGAGTCGAATCCGGCGATTTCAAAAACCTCTTTAACGTAATCTTGCATGTCGCACAACAGCATTTTACCATCTTCGCGTTTTAGTGCTTTGGTCGCTTTGAGAATAACGCGTAGCCCGGCACTCGAAATGTAATCAAGATCTTTAAAATCAATGATCATATTTTTAGAACCGTCATCGATGGCCTGAAATATCTTCTTTTCAAACCCCTGGGATGTATTGGAATCAAGGCGTCCGTTAAGCTTAAAAATGTTAATTCCGCCGTGGTTTTCTTCGATAATTTCCATTGACTGTCCTCCGTCCGAATGAACCTACATTGAGCGTTTTATATTTAATGATTAATCGGTACCGTGCGTTCGCATTAAAGGTCTGCCTCATTTTTAATGAAAAGCGCGCCAGTGAAATCAATGCCAAATGCTGCCAAACAATGCCCGCTGTGCCTTTTATGTCGGGATCAAATTAAGGTTCAGCCTTTCATCCGTTTCTTTGCAGGTTGCGAGTCCTGAATATTTTTTCTGAGTGTTAAAATGTTTTTATCTTTACAACGTTGATAGCAGACTTCATCCATCAGGTTTTTAGCCAGATGGATTCCCAGGCCGCCGATTTTGCACTCTTCAATGGTGCATCCCAGATCGGGCTCTTCGACCTCGGTGGGATTAAACGGAATGCCGTCATCTTCGATACTAAACAGCAATTCGTTATCCTGACGAGAGATCGTCACGGTAATATGGTGAACTTTCTTGTCGCCGTAACCGTAGGAAATGATATTGGTAAACAGTTCGTCCAGGGCCAGATTGGTTTCGAATATAAATTTGGGAGACAGCCCGATGGATTCGCCAAATCCTTCCAGCTTCTGGCACAGGGTATCCAGCTCGGACAGCCTATTTTTTAGTTTAAATGAAATTTTATTTTTGGCCATGAAGATTAACCTTTACGGCATTTGACGCTCCGATTGACGAACGTGCCCTATTGTAGCGCAAAACAGCTGATCTTGAAAACGATTTTTTTGGCGCCCTCTAAATGAGGCTGACGCCCAGGTTAACCATGCATTCCCCGCACATGTCGCCGCGCGCGGCTAAAAACCGCTCCTCCCAGGAATCGATCCTTTTCGCCACGGCCTTGAAGATGCGGGGCATGATATCGGGAAATTGCTGCAGCGCTTTGCTAAATTTTTCCCTTTCCATTACCAGACAGGTGGTGTCCTCGGTGGCCCGCAGGGAAAAAAGGCGTCGCAATTCCCCAATCAAAGTCATGCCGCCGAGAAAGTCACCCACCTTGCACTCTCTGATGTCTCTGGCGTTGCCATTATCTTCGCGTTCCAGGCTGGCTTTGCCGTCAATGATATAAAATGCGCGTCCATCATCTTCATGTTGCTTGAAGATATATTCGTCTTTCTTGAACTTTTCTCTTGTGCAAAGATAAGCAAAAATCTTTAATGTTTCAAGCGGCAGCCCTGAAAAAAAGTATGTTTGCCTCAAGATCTCCAGGTTTTCTTCCAACTCGCTGGACGGATTGGCTTCATTTCTTTCCGACAAGCTCATATAGCATTCCTTTCCGGGCCATCAGCTCATCATATGTGCCGACTTCAAGAATTTTACCGGCTTTCATGACGGCCACCCGATCGTAGTTTTTAATGGTATCCAGACGGTGAACAACGGAAATGACGGTATTTTTTTTCTTCCAGCGGGTTTCCAGCAGGTTCTGAATGCGCGCCTGTGACTTATTATCCAGGGCTGAGGTGGCTTCATCCATGATTAAAAGACTGGGACTTTTCAAAAAAACACGCGCGATCGCCAGTTTCTGCTGCTGTCCCCCGGACAATTTATCCCCCTTGCTGCCCACCTGGTAATGCATGCCGATTTCAGTAATGGTCTCCAGCAGATCCTCTTCGATCAGCAGCTGGATAATGCTTTGATTGATTTTTTCCTGGGCCCGGGGATTGGCCGTTTTGGTTTTACCAAAGAAGATGTTGTTCAAAATCGTTTGTGAATAAATATATTGCGACACCTGATAGGAGGTAATCGCTTCGGGGTCGTCTTCGGATATTTTTTCACGAAACAGGGCCCGACCTTCCAAGATAAGATTTTCTAACAAGGCCGGCAGGGCGACCATCTTATGAACACCCGGTACATAGCGCAAGGCCAGATCCAATAGCTGTTCGTGGTGTTCGGCAGATAGCTCGTGCAGTTTGCCGCGTCTTAATTTTTCCACCACGACTTTAAAGCTATCCAGCTCGTCCGCACGGATGGGACTTTGTTCAAAGAAGACGGCGTCCGGCGGCAGATTGCCAAGAATATCAACTGTCTGGCGGGCCAGCCCTGCGCCTAAACTGAGCAGTGGACGGGTTAGATCCGCCTGTTTTAAAAATTTTAGAAAATAGGTGTTCGTACACAGGTTGGTATCTTTAAAATCGGTTTTATTGGGTGTGCCGAAAATTAAATTTTCAGCCACACTCGAGTAATATAAATACCGATTCTCATCGAAAAATTCTACGTAATCAGCCAGTTCCTTTCCATAATCGCGCTGAAAGTTTTCGCGAACCCGGATAATCACATCCACCAGCTGCTGGTTTTGATCATGGGCCAGGATGGTATTCATGCCAAATCGCAAGACATCCACAAATATACCGGTTTGCTGAAGCACCGCAATGATATCATCCAGGGTCGGCAGACCTGCTTCACTTTGACCGTTGCCATCGACTCTGGCTCTACAGGAGTAAAGCAGATTTTCTTCGATGGTTCCCTCAAAAATAAACGGGCTTTGGGCCACAAACCCCATGTTGTGAACCATATCCCTTTTCGTTAATTGGGAGACTTCTTTATCCCCGATTAAGACGTGGCCGTCCGTGTAGCTATAGAGCTGCCCGATACAAAGGGCCAGGGTGCTTTTGCCGCTGCCCGAAAAACCGACCAGGGCCAGGTGTTCACCCGCATTCAACGATATATTGATATCATCCAGCAAATGAATGCCGCTGTCGGTTACAAAAGAAAGGTCCTTGACATCTACGCTGGGTTTCAGATCAAATGCCTCGCGGTCTTCCGGTTCGATGGCATGTTCGGGCATGACGTCGAAAAATTCCATGGTCCGCCTGTATGTGACCGAGCCGTCCTGGTAGACCTGATAAAATTCAATTAATTCCTTCCAGGGATCATACAGCCGTTCCTGGGCGGATAAAAAGGCCACCAGGGCACCCAGCTCCAGCTGGCCTTTGATGGTAAGATAACCGCCAAGCAAAAACACGATAAAAGGGCCCAGGCTGATAAAGAAGCCATTGGATGTTTTAACGGCGAAGCGGTATAGGCTCCATACAATTCTGATTTTCTCCAGTCGATCCACCAGGCGGTCGTATTTTTTATTTTCGATGCTGTAGGCGCCGTTGCCGTGGACTTCGTGAATGCCCGAAATGGATTCAGCAATGCGGCTGGACAGCGAACGGGCGGCGTCGACCCGTTTGCGGTTGGCGCGGTTAACGCCTCTTTGAAGCACCGGCACCAGAAAAACGACAATGGGATAAATGCTGAAAGACACGCCGGCCAGCAGAGGATTTAACCAGAACAAATAGACGGCAAAGGCCAATAAAGTTAATACGTTGGTCACCGGTGCAGCAACAGCCATGCCCACAAAATTACCGGGCATGGCCAGCTCGGTCACCAGTGAATTGACCACCGAACCCGGTTGGGTATTTCTGAAAAAACCAAGCGGCAGGGTCAGAATATGATGATAGAGCGCTTTGCGCATGTTGGCGGTGGCGCGTTGTGTGATCAACGTTTGCAATAAATTGGTCAGATATTTAAGCCCGCTGAAGAATATCGCCGCCACCAGATAAATGCCGCAATACAAAAGCAGCAAATCGATATCCCTTAAATTGATGGCCTCGTTGACGACGCGCTTTTGCATCTCCAACGGTAATACCCTGGCGAAAACCATGACAACAATGATGAACAAAAGCGATATCTGCAATTTGACATTGCCGGGAAATACCCAGGAAAAAAGCGATCGTTTGACGACCGGTATGTCGGCTTTTTTCATTTAAAAGCTCCTTCATTGCCGTTTTCGGGACCTTGTCGGTGCGTTTACAGCGAATTTTCTTTGAACTGCGAGTTTCAAATGTTTACTATTAAAATTAACGTTTTGACAAGCAGATTTTTTTTTGATCTGACAATCTTATGATTCCGTCATCTGATTCATCTCATTGCGGAGGTCCTATATGCGGTTTCGCTGGAAACTACTGATTTTACTAATCATTATAGCGCTGGTCCCGGTTTTGGTGATGCGCACATTCGGCGTGCATGGTTTGCGTCGCCTGGGCGCCGAACTCGTGTCCCAAACCAGTGAGAATCTGGTTGTCAGCGCTCAAAAACAGCTGCAGCTGGTCGTCGACAGCTATTCCCAGATGCTGTGGCAGGGTCGCGAGCAACTCGAGCTGGCCCTGCTGGTTCAGGCCAAAGCGGTTGAGCGGGCCCTGGCGCAAGATCCTGAGCCGTCCGGCGAGGTCCACTTTGCCCTCGACATTGCCGCCGGCCGCAATTTGCCCGCTGACCTCAGCCCTTCGGCTGATCATTTTCAACACAAAGAAGATGCGCCGCCGACAATGATGACAGTCGCGTATTCGGCTCAGGTTTTTGCTCTGGCACCGGGTGTCCGGCGCACAGATGTTGCCGCTGACCTGGCGCGCCTGAGCCGATTGACAACCGTTTATCGGGACTTACACGAGCGTCTGCCGGGCAATGTCATCTGGCACTACACCAGTCTGGCCAACGGCCTGCACAGTGCCTTTCCCGCGCATGGTGACCTGCCGGCCGGATATGATCCCCGCCGGCAATTCTGGTATCAAGAGGCCTTCACGCTCAAAACTCCCTGGGTCGATCAGTTTATAGATCCGGAAACCGGTCAAATGGTGGTTGCCGCGGTCAAAACGGTCAGGCGGCCCGATGGGACAACAGCCGGTGTAACCGCTTTGATTATTCCGGTCCGCCGTATTTTTGAACGCCGGGTTCTGGTCGACAACATCCCTGCCGAAACAACGGCTTTTATGGTTTACTTTGCCAGCGAACCGGACAGCGGCAAAAAGGGTGTCCGGGTTTTAGCCCAAATTGATTTTGATGATTCCCGGAAACGGGTCTGGCGGGCACCGCGCTCCAGCGAATGGCTGATAACCGATGAAAAAGAGGCGTTCAGGCCGATCATTGCCGATTTCGAATTGGGGCAAGGCAATATGCGGCGGATCACTTATAGAGGCTGTGATTGCCTCTGGGTTTACGGGCCGACCCATCAGGAAGGGTATCTGGTCTTGATCGCCCCCTATGATGAGATCCTCAAGCCGGCGCGCCAGGCGGAAACCTATATCCAGACGCAGATAAACGAATTGCTGGCTATTACCCGTTACAGTGCCGGCGCCGTACTGGTGATGGTTGTTTTTCTGGCGTTTGCCTTTTCGCGCACGGTTACCAAGCCGATGCATATTCTGGCCGACGGCGCCGAGCGACTGGCAGCAGGGCATTTTGATACCCGGGTCGACATCCGCTCACGGGATGAATTTGGCGAGATGGGGCGCGTGTTTAACACGGTAGGGCCCCAGCTCGAGGCCAATTACCAGATGCGAAAATCCCTGGATCTGGCCAAGGAAGTCCAGCAAAATCTGCTGCCGGCTGCCCCGCCCGAGATTGCCGGGCTGGATATTGCCGGCAAAAGTATCTACTGCGAAGAAACCGGCGGCGATTACTATGATTATTTTTACAGGGGTGACCACAAGGTCGATGTCATGGTAGGTGATGTTGCCGGCCATGGAATTTCGTCAGCACTTTTGATGACCACCGCGCGCGCATTTCTGCGGCTGCGCTCTGCTTTGCCCGGTGGGATCAAAGAAATTGTGGCCGATGTGAATGCCCAGCTGTGCAAAGATGTTCAGGATTCCGGTGATTTCATGACATTGTTTTACAGTGAAATCAATGCCCGCGAAAAGTATATGTGCTGGGTCAGTGCCGGGCATGATCCGGCGCTGATTTTCGATCCGGTAACCGATTCGTTCAAATCATTGAGCGCTAAAGGGCTTCCGCTGGGTGTTGAAGAAAATGCCGTTTATGATGAAATCCGCCACCCGTTAGCCCCCGGGAATATTATCATTATTGGAACCGATGGTATCTGGGAAGCCCCCGATCAGCACGGCGAAATGTTCGGCAAAGATCGATTGCAGGACCTGGTCCGAGCGCATGCCGGTCAAAAGGCTCACCAGATTATAGAAGCCGTCATTGCAGCGGTGGAGGCGTTTCAGGGTCCCGGCCGTCAGCGGCAAGACGATATTACCTTAATGATTATCAAGGTCGAACAGGAAGGGGCTAAGCCTGCACTATAGCCGGAGAGGGCATCTTGATGTCCGGATTAAATGACTATTTGCGGACGCTGATTTGTTTTGACAAAACCGATGCTAAAAGACTATATTTAACATTTTGATCACTCATTCAAATTTTAGAGGAACCGTTTAATTTTATTGCAAAAATAGAGGCGCACAGTGGTACCGTGCCGGGAAGGTGCCGGGCAACAATCGAATGGAATTCTTTTTATGCGTGATCGGAATGGTAATGATCATTGAAGGACTGCCATATTTCGCTTTTCCGGATAAAATGAAAACCTGGGTCAGCAAAATTATCATTTCACCGAGCAGCACATTGAGAAAACTTGGACTGGTGCTGATGGTGCTGGGTTTGTCTTTGGTCTATTTTGGACGCCGCTGAATTCGATCCGCGCCCCGGTCAATTAAAAAATGTATGCGCTAAGCGAATATCATTATCGACTTCCGGCTGAATTGATCGCACAGAAACCCGCTGAACGGCGGGATGGCTCCAGGCTCATGGTGATGGACCGTCGGAGCGGCGAGTTGCACCATCATCACTTCTATGAGCTGGATGAATACCTGAGGCCGGGAGACGTTTTAGTGGTCAATAACAGCGCGGTTATCCCGGGCCGCCTGGTGGGCAAAAAAGACAGTGGTGGCAGGGTCGAGGTTCTGATTTGCAGCTATAACGGTGACAGGCGCGCGTCAGCCGCAAAAGCGAAACCGGTTTTTAAATGCCTGATCAAGTCCGCCAAGCCGCCCCGGTCCGGTGGATTACTGCATTTTGACGACCAGCTGACCGCCAGAGTCATTGAGCGGTGCCATGAGACGTATCGGGTAGAATTTGACGCGAATGGTGATTTTGAAGCGCTGCTGGATCGAATCGGAAAAGTCCCGCTGCCGCCTTATATCCAGCGCTCCGAGGAATCGAAGGCGCCATGTGATGATCGAGCGGCTTACCAGACGATTTACGCCACTGAAAAAGGAGCGATCGCAGCACCCACCGCCGGATTGCATTTTACCCCAGAGCTACTGGCAGGCCTGAAAAGCACAGGCGTCACGGTTGCTGCTATAACGTTGCATGTCGGCTATGGAACCTTCAGACCGGTGCGAGCGCAGGATATCCGTCACCACCAGATGCATTCTGAGCGCTATTCGATTACCAGCGCAGCGGCGCAAATGATCAACACCGCCCGCGCGGCCGGACATCGCATTGTTGCCGTTGGCACCACCTGTGTGCGCACCTTAGAATATGCTGCTGATGCCACCGGTCATGTGGCGGCCGGTATCGGCGATTGTAACCTGTATATCTATCCAGGGTATCGCTTCAAAACTGTTGATGCGATGATCACCAATTTTCATCTGCCCCAATCGACCCTGATTATGCTGGTTTCGGCGTTTGCTGGCCGTGAAAGGGTTTTAAAGGCCTATCAAGAAGCCATCAAACGTAGATACCGCTTTTACAGTTACGGAGATGCGATGCTCATCCTATAGTGCCGGTGGTCCGTTGTCAGTTGTCCGTTGCAACCCAACCGGCTAAACCCAAAAGCAGGCTACAACGGACTACGGACCACGGACAACTAACGGATGATCGTAACGCAGGAAGTTTAAATTAAACACAATGCTTGAATTTGAAATTATTGCCGAATCTACAACGACCCGTGCCCGCGCCGGGGTTATTCAGACGGCCCGCGGTATAGTGGAAACCCCGGTCTTTATGCCGGTGGGCACGCTGGGCACGGTGAAGTCACTGACGCCCGATGAATTGCTGTCATCCGGCGCCCAGATTATTCTTGGCAATACGTATCACCTTTATCTCAGGCCGGGATGTGAGGTCATCGAGCAGTTTGACGGCCTGCATGAGTTTATGGGCTGGCAGGGTCCAATCCTTACTGACAGCGGCGGCTTTCAGATTTTTTCGCTGGCCAAACTGGCTAAAATTTCAGAAGAGGGTGTTACCTTTCAATCTCACATTGATGGTAGCCGCCATCTGCTCACCCCGGAAAAGGTGATTGAAATTCAAACCCGCCTGGGATCGGATATCATCATGTGCCTGGATCAATGTATCCAACACCCGGCCTCGCGGGCAGAAACCCGCGAGGCACTTGAAATTACCTCCCGCTGGGCGGAGCGGTGCAAGCTTGCCTGGCAGGGGAGTGCGAATGGTCGCAGCGCCCTGTTTGGCATTGTACAGGGCGGCATGTTTAAAGATCTGCGGGAAGCATCCAGTGATGCTTTGACTGCTCAGGAATTTGACGGCTTTGCCATCGGCGGATTGAGTGTCGGCGAACCGGTGGAGACAATGCTGGAAATTGCTGAATTTACATTACCCAAATTGCCCGCCGAAAAACCCAAGTACATCATGGGCACCGGCACGCCCGAAGATCTGATCGAACTGGTGGCGCTGGGAGCTGATATGTTCGATTGCGTTTTGCCCACCCGTAATGCCCGCAACGGACAGATTTTTCATCCGCAGGGCACCCTGAACATCACGAATGCTAAATACCGGCAGGATACCCACCCGCTGGAACCCGGCTGCACCTGTTATACCTGCCGTAATTATTCCAGGGCCTACCTGCGCCATCTGTTTATTGCCAGAGAGCTTCTGGCGTATCGTTTGAGTTCGCTTCACAATATTCATTTCTTTCTAAATTTAATAAAACAGATGCGCCAGGCCATTTTAGAAAATAAATTTAAATCTTTTCGGAAAAACTTCTATGAAAACCGTACCCATCAAAAGGAGACCTTACTATGAAAGAAAAAGTTGAGGCGGCTATCCAAAAAATAAGACCCATGCTGCAGGCCGATGGCGGAGATGTCGAGCTTGTCGATGTTCAGGAAGGTATTGTCACCGTCCGGCTGCAGGGGGCCTGCGCGGGCTGTCCCATGTCGCAAATGACCCTGAAAAACGGAATTGAGAAAATACTGAAAAAGGAAATTCCGGAAATCGTTTCAGTGGAATCGGCTCCCTAGGGCTATCTGGGGAATGCTTTGCGTTGAAAATAATTGCCAATAACTGATAACAAATAACGAATAACCATCTGAAAACAGCTCGTTGCTATTTAAGACCATATCAGAGCAATAATAGAGGAGTGTGCCATGAAAGTACTAAAGATTGACCATCTGGGAATTGCAGTGAACAGCATTGATGCCGGTAAAAATTTCTGGACCGATGTCCTGGGTCTGTCCTACGAGGGATCTGAAACCGTAGCCGAGCAAAAAGTGACCACGGCCTTTTTCCCGGTCGGTGAAAGCGAAGTGGAATTGTTGGAGTCCACTGCGCCCGATGGGCCGATCGCCCGATATCTTGAGAAAAAGGGCGAGGGGATTCAGCATATTGCGTTTCGGGTTGAGAACATCGAAGCAGCCTTAAGCGAATTAAAGGAAAAGGGCATTCGCTTAATCGATGAACAGCCGCGCATCGGTGCCGGTGGTGCCAAGATCGCTTTTTTACACCCGAAATCCACTAACGGGGTGCTGGTGGAGCTCTGTGAAAGAGATTAAATTCGATTAATCCCTATTGGTGATTGCAACAGAGCCGGCATGGGTCAACAGCTTCTGGCGACCTGCTCCCGGCTGCTGGCTTTTCGACGCTGTAGCATTCAGTCGTTAAGAGCCAGTAGCTAGCAGCGAGCTGCCAGTGGCCTTTTGCCCGTAACGTATAGTTCGGTTAACACCAAGGATAGAATTGAACCAAAAAAGACGCATAAGGAGTTGATGACCATGACGAAACATCCGGATATCAAAAAATGGCAGGAGCTTGCCGAAAAAGGACTGAGAGGCAAACCGCTGGAATCTCTGGATTGGCATACGCCGGAAGGCATACATGTTAAGCCCTTGTACACAGCCGAAGATCTTGAGGGTATGAGCCATCTGAATACCCTGCCGGGCCTGGAGCCATACGTGCGGGGCCCCCGGGCAACCATGTATGCCGGAAGGCCGTGGACGATCCGTCAATACGCCGGGTTTTCCACCGCTAAAGAGTCCAATGCCTTTTATCGCCGTTGCCTGGCCGCCGGCCAAAAGGGGCTGTCGGTGGCTTTTGACCTGGCCACTCACCGCGGATACGATTCTGATCATCCACGGGTCAGCGGCGACGTCGGCAAGGCCGGAGTGGCGGTGGACTCGGTTGAGGACATGAAAATACTATTTGATCAAATTCCGCTGGATCAGATGACGGTTTCCATGACCATGAATGGTGCGGTCCTGCCTATTTTGGCCGGGTACATTGTGGCTGCTGAAGAGCAGGGTGTCAGCCAGGAGAAACTCGCCGGAACGATCCAAAATGATATTTTAAAGGAATACCTGACCCGAAACACCTATATCTATCCGCCGGAACCCTCCATGCGAATCGTTTCTGACATTATCGGGTATTGTTCAAGCCATATGCCGCGCTACAACACCATCAGCATCAGCGGCTATCATATGATGGAGGCCGGGGCCGACTCCGTGTTGCAGGCGGCTTTTACGCTGGCAGACGGGCTGGAATATGTTCGGGCAGCTTTGAATGCCGGTCTGGATATTGATAAGTTTGCGCCACGGCTGTCGTTTTTCTTTGGAATCGGCATGAACTTTTTTATGGAAATCGCCATGCTGCGGGCGGCGCGGTTCCTGTGGCATAAAATCATCAGCCAGTTTAATCCCGAAGATCCGCGATCCACCATGCTGCGCACCCATTGCCAGACATCGGGTTGGAGCCTGACGGCCCAGGATCCGTATAACAATATTATCCGAACGACTCTGGAGTGCATGTCGGCGGCGCTGGGCGGCACCCAATCGTTACATACCAACTCCTTTGATGAGGCGGTCGGCCTGCCGACTGATTTTTCAGCGCGGATTGCGCGTAACACCCAGTTGATTGTTCAGGAGGAATCCCAAATCTGCCATGTTGTTGACCCGCTGGCAGGTTCCTACTACATCGAAGCATTAACCGACGGGATCATTCGCGAAGC
>JASFIG010000104.1:0-12565 GCA_050122795.1 Desulfobacterales bacterium | reverse complement strand
GTATCCAGGGCCCAGTTACAGAACAGGCCCACCGTAAGTGATAACGGAACCTGTTGGGCTTCTTTTTCCAGGAGATTGACCCGCATCTGGGCCGCAGCCACCATCTGGCAGGGGGTCCCCACTACGCCGATGCTCTGGTAACCCTGCCGCACAGCCATATTGACCGATGATAAGGTAGCCGCAGCCATGAATTTAGAGCTCGCGCACCGGCTGACCTCCTGCCATTGCGTCACGAGGCGCGGAATCGGAATTAAATCCCTGTGGTCCGTCAGGGCGGCAGCATCGATCATACCGGTCTTCAGGGCAAATATAATCAAGGCCGTAACTGTGCCGCCGCCTTGAAACCGTCCTTCCGGTACCTTGCCGGCGGCCCTTGCCGCCAGCACTTGCCGGAAATCACCCAGCGGGCTGCCGGCATACGGAGCGCCTTGAATCGCTTGGTAGAGCGCATCCAGATCAACTTCGGCTTTGGGGCAATAGGCATAACAGCGGCCCTGTTCCAGTGTGCACGGAAACAGCTGGGACGTCTGACCTTTATAATTTTTAAAATACGGGCAAATATCCACACAGGCACCACAGCCGATGCACAAATCCCTTTCGTGGACATCCGCCAGCAGTTCTGCAGCTCCCATTATGTGTGGCATGCAAGCCTCCGAATCTGTATACGGTAACCTTCGATGTTCAGATATCCTTCGATTTGCCCAATTAAGCGTTCTCATTCTTTACAATCTGGACAAAGGAGGATAGATCGCAGATGGTCGACAGGTTGTAAACTAACGGAAGGCGCAGGCCCGGTCAATCGGAAATTCATCACCATATAAGGACCAGGCCAAGAATTAAAGCAGATAAGAACGAATTCATTGCAATGGCTTGAGGCCCTGACTGCTGGCTGGTTAATTCGGTTGCAGCTGCAAGGTGCCAGCAGCCGGTGTCCACTTGTTTCTTTATGAAGCAACTTCTTTGAGAGCTTCTTCAACAGAATCTTTGATGGGGATCATGGCCGTAAAACCACTGACCTCAAAAATTTCGTACACATACGGGGTTAAAGCGGCTAGCGCCACTTTACCTTCCCTGCGTCTGATTTCTTTGGCAGCACCAAGGATAACACGCAACCCGCCACTGCTCAGATATTCCAGCGCACTCAGATCAAACAACAGCCGCTTGGTATTGTCCGCCATTGTCTGTGTGATCGTTTCCTCAGCAGTTGATGCCGTGGCCGCATCCAGCCGCCCTTTGATGGCAAAGACCAAAGTTTCATTTTCTATTCTGTGCTCGATTTCCATTTTGTATCCTTTCGGGTTTTATCAAAAAAGGTTAGACCGTTTTTTTAGGGTCAGCATATTTTTGCCATTCTTTCTTTCATAATGAAGATCATCCGTGAGTTTTCGGACAATATGAATACCAAGACCTCCAATACGGACATCAATCAGGTCATCAGGGATTTGCGGATCTTCCTTTTCAAGCGGGTTAAACGCAATCCCTTCATCTTCTATGACTAAGGTCAGCTCATTATTCTCAAGATTCATTTCGAAGCGGGTGAGATGCTCCTGATCGTCTTGGAAACCATAACTGACTATATTGGTAAATATTTCATCCAGACAGATATTAATGTCTGTAATGCAGGCCTCTGACAGGCCGGTATCCCGGCCAAATTTGTTCAAATGCCGGCATAGGGTTTCCAGCTCGGACAGATCGTTTTTTAGCTCGAACGCATATTCGTGCAATTTCATATTAGCATTGTCTAAAAAACATAATGTGGATGTCAATCAATTAGAACAACCATGATGAAATAAAGAAGTGGACATTCAGGATGTGTCTAATTCATCGGCTAATTTTTTGATGCCATCCAGATCGAAATCTTCCGCCATCTGAACAATCTGTTTGCTGAGCGGCACACAGGAATCCGAGAGATTTTCAATTTCCCCTGCGATGGCATTCAGAGCCATTACATCCCCCATTTCGGCTGCGTTGCGAATGCGCCTGGCAATATCCTGAGCCACTTCAGACGGGATAGCGGTGATCTCCTCATCGGATAGTCCACAACCATTTACTTCAGTGGACGCACCCAGACCCTGAGCGGATTTGAGGGCTTGACTAAGGGTATTTTCAAGATCCGAGAATTTCACATTCAACTCCTCGGCGCCAGGCGGTTTCTTTTCAACCCCTTTTACGAGCTTTTCCAGACTCGCAGCGGCAGCCTGCAGGTCGGTGGCCGCCAGGTTACCGGCCTGTCCGAATTGATCTTTGCGGTGCCAAAAAAAAATTACGTAACCCCTGCAAAGCGCCACTGCTTGACAAGGCGTCATTAGTGCGGGGAACACTCAATTGGCGTTCGACCAAAGAAATCAATCTCGGATCACTGGCCAATTGTCTGACTTAAAATTTGTTGGTCTCAACCCACAGCTTCAGGGATTCCTGGGTGGTATGCAAAACAATTTGGAGGGCCTCGCCCGCATCGGTCTGAATTTTCGTTTTGATTTGCTCCAGGGCGATCCCGGCCACAACGGCCACCAGAATGATGAAACCCGAGGCCAAAATCAATAGAACGCTGAATTTGCGGATAGATCCAAGTTGAGATGTGTGCTGATTTTTGCTGAAACCTTGCAGCAGCAAGCGGGACATAATGTGCCTCATGATTAAGGACAAAAGGGTCCGGTGGGCACCTTTCTGTCAACAATCCAAAATGCCAAACAACACATCGCCATTATTGACGACTCCGAACAAATTTTTGGCCGACATTGCGAATGGGGAATCGTATAAGTGAGCGAATTATCAATACCATTGACCTGTGATGAGTTCAAGGCCGATTTGGCATTGATCATCTGCAGAAAAACGCCGTGCGACTGGTTGCTGGCAGGTGGTCAGTGGCGACTGGCCGCTGATTTTTGTGTCTGCGCAGAGACAATTGCCCTTTTTACGATAATGCATGCGAAGAACTGTCGAGGACAAGGACGGACGCCATAAAAGCCATCAACATTCGTCCTCGTCGTCGTCCTCATAATCGTACTCTAAAATTCAAACTGTCATGCTCCAGGAACACGAAACCCAATACCGAATGCCCGATACCCAAAACTCTAAAACAGATCATCTCCTTCCCCGCCGGGCATCCGACCGTGTTCTTGGAGATATTTCTGTAGCAATTCATTTTCACGTTGCGAGTACATCGTGTCTTCCTCGAATGTGAACCGGGAAGCCCTTGGATGATCTTCCAGCGCTGATAAAAGTTCCTGCCGTAAATTGGCCGTTCCTTTTATGCTAAGCACATGGTAATTCGCATCGAGCAACTCAAAAACCCCTCCGGACTCAGGAACATTGTTGATATGCGATTTGTCAAATGGCAACCATGGCGCCGGTGGGATGGGATTGCAGCCCAGATACAGCCGCAGGTCACACTGCAAGCAACGCCTGGCTTCCCGCATCGCATTCTCATGACGGTAACCCCTGGCAATTTCCTCAAATCCCTGGACACGGGTGGTGGGATCCAATTGCGGCATTTTTTCCCGGGGCCAGGCAGCAAAACCAGCATGCCTTCCTAAAAAGGGATCCGGGTTGCTGCGGGTAAATAAAGCCACATCGATATCGCCGGATCCGCCCAGGGCCTGATCGATGGACGCGGCTGCCTGTCGACCGGCGGCAATAGCATCAATGATGCTACCCGGCGCTGTTGTGACATCACCGCCGGCATAGATACCTTTCGCATCTGTTCCAAGAGAATCCGAGCTGACGGCAATCAGACCGCGCTCAACTTTTACCGGGCTGCCGTCTTTCAGAAACGAGAGATCAGTTGTCTGGCCCACTGCAATGATCAGCTGGTCCAGCGGAATACATTCTGTGGTCTGCCCGAACTGCGGGCAAAATTCGCCCTTATCGTCATAAACGCAGGCACACTCCACCAGATCCAGACCGCTGACTTTGCCATCTGTACTGATCACGCGAGCCGGAGACCAGGACGGCATCACTTCAACGCCTTCGGCTCCGGCTTCTTTCAACTGCCAGGAACTGGCAGGCATCTCATCTATACCCTCCAGGCAGACCATTTTGACAGAAACCGCACCGCAGCGCAGCGCTGTCATGGCCGCATCCACGGCAACATTGCCGCCGCCGATGACCACCACTTTGCCTCTGAGTTTGACGTCTTCGCCTTGCGCGACCCGGCGCAAAAATTCAGTCCCCCGGATCGCATCCGCAAGATCACATCCGTCCAGCTGGATGTGCAGGCTATCAGAGGCGCCAACCGCTAAAAAGACGGCATCATAACCGTCGGCGGTCAGCTGATCGAGGGTAAAATCTTTGCCCAGGGTCAGACCGCTTTTTAAGTTGATCCCCAGCGCAAGGATGTCGGCGATTTCCCTGTCCAATATGTCTCTGGGAAGACGATATGGCGGTATCCCGTAGCGCAGCATACCGCCGGCCGCCGGGTTGGCATCGAAGACGGTGATGCCGTGGCCTTTTTTACGCAGATAATATGCAGCGGTCAGCCCCGCCGGCCCGGCGCCCACAACCGCCACTTTTTTGCCGCTGTCAATTTCGATCTTATTTTCCTTTTTCCACAGACCCCGGTCACCGTCGGCCGCATAACGCTTGAGCGCGCAAATGGCAATGGGTTCATTGACCTCACCGCGGCGGCAGACAGCTTCGCAGGGATGGGTGCATACTCTTCCCAGTACGCCGGCAAACGGCACTTTTTCACGAATGATGGCATGGGCTTCATCGCGATTCCCCGCAGCGCACATTCTCAGGTAGCCGGGAACATCGATATGGGCCGGACAGGCAGCTGTGCACGGCACCAGGTCAGACTCGCGGGTTGCCGGCTCAACGGATTTATCCACCAGAGCCCCGGTGGGACAAACCGCCACACAGGCCGTGCAGAATTTACAGCCGGAATCTTCAAGGGTTTCGTCGACCGTACCAACCTGAACCTGACCGTTCTCATCAAAAACAAAGCCCAGCGCCTCGATGCCGCGCAGATCGCGGCAGGCCCGCACGCAGCGGGTGCAGCCGATGCACAGGCTATAATCGCGTTCAAACAGGGGATCGTCTTTGAGAATTGGAAAATCGGTGGGCACCCATCTGGGTGTTGCGTCCGGAATGCCGACAAAAGTGGCAATGTTTTGCAGCTCACAATGCCCGAATTGATCGCAGCAGCGCTCCTCTTGCGGTACATCGGTGGAACACGGCGTCCGGGAGCAGCCTTCCTGCTGGGCGCATGTCAGGCAGGCATGGCGATGCCGGGCCATGATCGGCAGCAGGTTTTCCCGGCGCTTTTCCCGTATGCGCTCATTTTGGGTAGTCACCACCATACCGCTGGCTGCTTTCGTTGCGCAGGCGCCCACCAGCTCGCTGCGGCCGTTGATTTCAACCACACAGATGCCGCAACCTCTTCCGGGCTCATCGGGCCGGGCATTTTCGATTTTGCGGCGCCCGTGAAAAACGGCTTTAACAGGCGGGCGGTCTTTGGCCGGCGGCAAATCCGGATGATAGCACAGACTGGGGATATAAATATCTGCTGTGCGGGCAGCCTCCAGTATCGTCACCCCCTCTTTCACCGCAACCGGCTGCCCATCAATAGTTAGTCTTATCGTATCCATTAAAAAAGCTTTGTGGTTTTAGTTATTGGTTATCTGTTATTGGTTATTAGAAAAAGCCGAATAATCCGACAGAGCACCAACAACTAATAACGAATAACCAATAACAAATAACGATTTACCGTTTGCGCCCTTTGCCCTTCTGGCACATTTTTAAACCAAACAGCGCAGCGCCGACAGCGCCGGCAATCTGGGTGTCCCAGCGGGTTAGCAGGCGCTCGAGTCCGACCATGGGCATCAACCGATCCATGACCCCGCAATTTTTGGCCATTCCGCCGGTAACCGCAAATTCGGCTCTGGCACCCAGACGTTCGATCAGCTCATAAATCCGTTCAGCCATCGCTTTGCAGTAGGCAGCCATAACCGCTTCCAAGCTCCAGCCTTTGCGCAGCAGGGCGGTGGCCTCTGATTTGGCATACACAACGCAGCTGTTGGTAACAGCCGCCGGTTCGGCCCCCTCAAATGCAAAGGAGCGCTCACCGACTTCCACGATCGGCACGCCCAGCAAATCTGAAAATACTTCCATACCGCGCCCGGTGCCGGCGGCACATTTGTCATTCATCAAAAAATTGACGACCTTGCCCTTTTCATCGCACCGGATGGCCTTAATATCCTGTCCGCCGACATCCAGAACCGTCCGAACCCCATCTCCGTAAATAAAATTGGCGCCGCGCGCATGGCAGGCGATCTCAGTAACCGTTCGATCGGCAAACGGCACGTTGACCCTTCCATATCCGGTGCCGACACAGTAATCCACACGGTCTTCTGGCATATCGGTGCCTGCCAGCGCCAATTTAAACACATGACGGGCGCTGTCGGGGCTGTTGAAGCCTGTGCGCATATTGCCATAGGCGAAAATGTTTCCATCCGCCATGACAACGGCTTGCGAGCTGACAGAGCCCACATCGATGCCCACGGTGATAAATCGGGCATCATTCCAACGGATATCCGGATTCTTCCAGTTGGACTCGGGCCAGTGCCAGTATTCGGGTCTGGATTTTTCAGTCATTCCGTATTTCTTCAGATCAATAATTTGTTTGGCCGGCTGTAATTTAATGTAATCTCAACTTCTCATTAATTTTCATGCAGGATTCAGGTAATAACCAATAACGAACAACAAATAACTATATTTTAGCGGCTTCGGCCGCTAAAACGGCGGCGCCGACGGCGGCACCATATTCGGGCTCGTCCGGAATGTAGATGGTATCGACTTTCAATTCCCTTTTTAGCGCTGATATGAATCCAGGGTTGTAACCCACACCGCCGATCATAACGATGTCCTCGTTGACGCCGATGCGGCGAATGACGGATGCAATCCGGCTGGCGATGGCATCATGGATCGCTTTGCTGATTTCCGGTTTTTCCGTATTGGCGTGAATCAGGTTGACAACATCGGATTCGGCGAAGATTACGCACTGGGCGTTCATGGGGATGTGTTTGTCCGATCGAAGGCACAGCGATCCCATTTCTTCAACGCTCACCTCAAGCGCCCGGGCCATGCCTTCAATAAACGCGCCGGCGCCGGCGGCACATTTTTCATTGATCGCAAAATCCACCACATTGCCCTGTTCGTCAATTTTAGCCGCCCGTCCCTCCTCTGCACCGATATCGATCACGGTGCGGGCATTGGGAAAGAAAAAATGAGCGCCTTTGGCCATGGCTTTGATGTCACTGACCTCGCCATCAGCGGCCTCAAACGCATTGCGACCGGATCCGGTGGTAAAAATTTTCTGAACGTCATCTTTGGCGATACCGGCATCTTGAGCAGCCTGCGTCAGGGATTCTTCAGCGGCCTTTTCCTGCTCGAAGCCGGTGGCCAGCATGGCTTTGCCGATAATCTGGCTTTCCTGCAAGATAATGGCCTGGGTGTTTTTGGCGCCACAATCAATTCCTGCTGTTATCATTTAGGGTGCCCCGCGAATCGAACTGTTGAAAAGCCTCAATGGCGATAAGATGCTCAAAAGTCAGAAATGATAGCATCATATTATGTATTCTGAACCATTTTTCAATTCAAGTTCAGAATTCAATGTCGACAGGAAACGAGCGCAAACGGCGATTGGCGAGGTGAAACGGATCGTGTTGGCCTGACAAGATCAGCGCGCGCTTTTCCGCACGCGCTGAATTGTGATATAATACCTTGTAAAGCCAGCGATTATATGCTACAAAACGCCTGTCTGGCCTCGGGAATTTAATTTAAGAAGGGAAAGATGGTTTATGTCCGAGAAGCACCCTGAATGTCCGCTTTATAATCCTCTCAACTGTAAAGAATACTATAATCCGAAACTGTGCGCATTCGTGAGAAAAGACAAAGATTGTTTGAAGAAAAAAAAAACCAAGTCAAAAGCTAAATCCAGTCAAGCCCGTCGCTAAAAACCAATACGCTGATCAAGCGTGACCCGCCCTGTCGGAAAGCAACCTCGGATCGATCCCCATCTTTTTGACGGCCTCCTCCCAGCGATTTTCAACCGGCATATTAAAAATATTTTCAGCGAACACCGGATACGTCAACCAGGCATTTTGTTTAATTTCGGCTTCCAGCTGACCTGGCCCCCATCCGGCGCATCCCAGCGAGATGATATAAGATTCCGGCCCTCTGTCAGATGCAATCGACTCGATAATATCTTTCGTGTTACTCAAAGCAACATCTGGCGTGATCATTAAGGAGGCCTCCCAATCAAACGGAGGCCCGTGGAGGACAAATATTTCGGCGATATGGACCGGCCCGCCGAGGTGAATGGGAATGCGACCGGCCCGGGGCGAACAATCGATACTGAGCTCTTCAAAAATATCCTTTGCCGTCAGCGCATGATGAACTCTATTGATAACCACCCCCATGGCGCCTTCGGCGTTGTGCTCACACATGCAAGTTACCGTCTGGTAGAAATTGGGATCAATTAAACCGGGCATGGCCATCAGAAATTGCCCTTTTAAAAATCCCTGGTTTTCCGTTGCTTCCATACGCTTCTCCGTCACCCCCCAATTTAAACCGTTTGCACGGTGTCGACCTAGCTTGACTTTCCAATGGATTATAAAAACCGCCGTTATCTGGAAAACTTCAGTTGAATAGGCCCCATGCGTATCTCACCACGAAGAACACGAAGATCACAAAGGAAAACGTAACATTTTTCTTTTGCCGCTTCGTGTCCTTCGTGCCCTTCGTGGTTATAAAAGCCTCAATTGGGCTCTCTGTACAACCCTGTGATAAATATCAGGGAATTAGCCGCCGGAAAAACAGGGCGGCGGTTAACCATTTTGCCCCAAAAGGTAACGTCAAGCACAAACGCGCGCTAACGGGCGGCGACGACATAGGGTTTATCCGGTTTCTGACCGAGCAACTCATATACTTTCATGTCACCGAGCTCCTCGGCCAGGTCTGCTGAGGTCTTTATCTGGCCGACATGTGGGCGTGTTCGCGCTGCCCGCAGGGTGTTTTCGCTGATTAAGATGCCGTTGGGAAAAGATTTCGTCAGATTCTGTAATCTGAAGACGGTGTTGACCGGGTCGCCGATGACGGTATAGTCCATCTTTTGTTCAAAACCGATATTGCCGACAACGACCTCACCGGTATGGATGCTGATCCCCATTTTGACGGTGGCATCGAATTTGCGGTCCAAATATCGATTGACCGCATCGAGGGATTTTTTCATCTCAAAGCCGGCAGCGATGGCATTATCCGCATCCTTGGTGCTGGACACCGGTGCACCGAAAAGGGCCAAAAACCCATCGCCTAAATATTTATCTACGATGCCCGAGTGCTTGAAGACAACGCCACCCATAACCGAAAAAAAGCTATTTAGAAGCGCAACGGTTTTTTGGGAGCCGATCTTGCGGGAAAGCTCCGAAAAACCCCGGATATCAATGTTGAGCAGGGTTAATGTCTTTAATTCTTCAACCACCGGCTTGCCGTTTTCAGAGTCATAAATGATCTTATCCAGAACCTCCTTGGGGACGAACTTCTGGAACATATGCCGGATGTCGCGTTCCTGCTCTGCCATGCTGACGGTTTCTTTGTATAGACGGGCATTTTCTAAAGCAATACAAACAGAGGTTGCAATGGATTGCAAAAGATCCTTGTCGTCCGTATCGAATTCACCGTTTATCTTGTTGAGCACCTCGATCACACCGATGACCTTGCCCTGAGATACCATCGGGACACACAGAGCGGATTGGGTTTTAAATCCGGTGGATTCATCGACCATCGGGAAAAAATGCGGTGATTTTTCAATATCATTGACCAGAATGGATTTGCCTCTGGCAGCCACGTAACCGGCTATGCCCTGGCCGATTTTGAGGCGAAACTTTTTCATGGATTTAATCTTTATATTGAAGGCAACGGCAATCTCGAGTTCATCGCCCTCCAGAAAAAGCAAAGAACCGGCCTCCACATTCATGACCTCGCGGATCATATCCATCGTGTATTTTAACACTTTGCTGATATCAAATGTGGACGATGCCAGAGCGCTGCCGACCTGGCGGATGGTATCCAGCTCCTGGTTTCTTTTGACGACTGCCGCAGACAGCCGATTTCGCTCGATGGCCAGCGAAAGACCATTGGCAATCCAGGCAATCAGCTTGTGAGCGCTATAAAACAAAGCCGCATCATGAGCGGCCAGCGCTAAAACCCCGGTTACATTGCCGTCGCTTTTTAACGGGGCCAACAGACAGGCCGTGCAACCCTGATCGGCAAAAAGCTCCCGGTCCAGCGGATTGGCCATTGAACGGGTGTTGTCCACCAACAGACTGCTTTCCTGTTTGAATACTTTTTCAAGAATAGAGTCTCTGATGCGATAACTGGTGCCGCGCACAATGTTTGAGGGTCCACTGACCAGCAAATCGAAAATCTTCAGTTGACCGGGCTTGGCGTCATCCAGGGTCATCACAAATGCCAGATCAAATGGAACCACGCTTTGCAGCTCGGTCAGAACGGCATGCAGCAATTCGGTGTCTCTAAAGCTGGAAACCAGTATTTTGAATATTTTTTCAATGGACCTCAAATGCGTCGAGTTGCGCTCGTTTTCTTTGAGCAGACGCAGATTTTCATAGGTGAAGGCCGCATTGCTTATTAGCGGTGTCAGGACTTCAACATCCTCCTGGGAGTATATGCGATCCTGGCGCGATGAAATCGTCAGCACCCCAAAAATCTCCTTGCTGGTTTTAATGGGCATACAGACAAAGGACTTGGTGCCGTAGTGCGCCAGACTGGCTCTGCCGAATCGATTGTCCTGCTCGATATCTTCCACCACCAGGGGTGATTTATTGATGACCGCATATTTGGCGATGCTGGTTTCAAAATCGATGCGATCACCGGCCTTGACAAATTTGCCGAGACCCACGGTGGCTTTTACCTGAAATGTCTTGGGCTCATTTTTATTGAGCGTCAGAATCGATCCCAGGTCCGAATTGGTTAACATCAGAGCCCGCTCCAGCGTTATGTGCAGGATCTCCTCCGGGTCAAAAGTGACGAAGCACAGCTCGGAAACCTCCTTTAAGATGGCAATCTCGGAGGCCTTTTTTTCAAGCGCATGAAACGTGTTGCTAAAACGCTGTTCGATGGCGCTAAACGACTGAACAATGTTTTGCAGTTCGTCGGTGCCCGTAGAAAGTTGATCATCCGAAAAATCCCCCAGATAGTTGGATGACATTTGCGCGGATATATTGGAGATCTTATCGAATAATTTCTTAAGAATGGTAAACCCGGTAAATGAAAACACCAGGATGCCCAGAAAAAATAACGGCACCCACCTGTCCGAAAGCATGCCGTATTTAATGAAAAAAAAGAGGAACCCCAGAACCGGAAAGAAAAAAAACAATCCGAAAACGAGGTTTAATTTCGTATATAGATTATTTCTCTTCAAAGAATGTTCTCCCAGCCAATCGCCAACACAGGCGTATATCTGTTTCGCCATTTAACCTGATCGTCAGACAGGGTAAATGGATAACCGGTGGCGCCGATTGGGTATAATTTTGCTCGAAAAATAAAAAAACTTAATTAATTATATAGTTTAGTTATAACTTAAAAGTATCCATTCTTCAACCAATAAGCGCACGGCTGCCCGGCAGCAGCATGAAGATTGAACCGCTTCAGATGATTTAACCTTACCGCAGGGGTATCTTGACATACTTGCCGGCCTGCCGTAAAGGGTAAATTGATGTTTATCTGTTGGTTGAACGCGCATATTCTGTGATAATATCGCAATCGGTCGATAAAATCGATATTTTTAATCTTTTTATATATTTTCAGTCAATTGGTGCCCATCCAAAGAATTTAGGCGGGCGCAAATTCGTTTCCAATTTGGAAACCAATTAAATCCTTTAAGTCCTGGATGGGGAGAGTGCTGTATGCGTGCTGTTGTTCAAAGAGTTCGACAAAGCGCGGTAAAAGTCGACGACCAGGTTGTGGGACAAATCGCCAGCGGTTTATTGGTATTGCTGGGGGTTGCCAGAAATGACAGCGCAAAAGATGCTGACTATCTGGTCAACAAAATCATCCACCTCAGAATTTTTGAGGACGCCGGCGGCAAAATGAACCAATCGTTGCTTGACACAGGGGGTGAACTGCTGGCCGTTTCGCAATTTACCCTGCTGGCCGATTGCCGCAAGGGCCGTCGGCCCTCCTTTATCGGTGCGGCCGAACCCGAGAAAGCCACCGAACTTTTTGAGGCATTTGTGAACGGCGTGCGCAGACAGGGGATCCGGGTCCAGACCGGCCGCTTCGGGGCCATGATGGCCGTCCACCTGGTCAATGACGGCCCGGTGACCATAGTCATCGAAAGTCCGCAAAAGGCTCAGGCGCATGATTGATACCGCTGCCCATCCGACTGAGACGGCCATCGGCCTATTCCGGCAGGACTTTTGGGCCATGGCAGCCGACAGGGTTACGGCTTTTATCGATCGCTCACATGCAACCGCATGCAACCGATCTGGTTGCGTTCGACCGCGGCCCGGGTCGCAAAAAACGGTTGCCAGTGCTCTGGTGTGGC
>JASFIG010000103.1:0-12575 GCA_050122795.1 Desulfobacterales bacterium | reverse complement strand
CCGATCTGTAGCCGTGTGTTAACGTAATCGAGCGCTTTGGTCAGACGGAAATTGTCGATGTTCTGAGTTTCAGGTTCCGCCGGATGCCATTGTTTCTTATCAAGATGTAATGTCTTTTGCGGATAAAAAACGTAACAAAGGTACACTATCGTTGATATAGCTGAAAGACAGACCAGGTAAAGTGCGCCATACTCGAGGGTCTTTTTTATTAATTTCATATATTCTGTGCCCTCGTTACATCAAATCGTTTCAAAGAGTCCACCTGCCTGGTCCCATAAAAAATCCGCAACAGGGCTGGTGCGAGCAACACATCGGATAGAAAGGCCATGAGTAACGCAATCCCCATCACCAATCCGAAATCAGCTATCACTCTCAGATCACTGAACAGTCGCATCCAGAAACTGGCAACCAGAACCAGAGTTGTTGCCAGCAGGGCCCGGCCTGCCGATCTTAAAGTCTCGTTTACAGCAAAGTTGAGATCGCCGGATCTCAAGTAGTATTTCCGGAAATTATGGAAAAAATGGATCGTGTCGTCCACAGCCACTCCTATGAGGATACTGCCGCCAATCAGGTTGTATATATTGAGAGGGATGTTTAGATATCCCATAACACCCAAAGCAATGACAATCGGGAACAGATTGGGAATCATGGCCAATAGTCCCATGCGAACATCTCCAACGGCCAAGAGCATTAATGCCATAATCAGCAGCAATCCTGTGCTGTAACCGATGGCAAGGCTTCTCATCATAGCATGAATGATGCCGGAATTGATGGCGACAATCCCGGTTACCGCTACGTTGAGACCAGAGTCGAACAGAGTTGAGACATATTCCCGCATCCTTGTAATGAAATCAACATCATGGGCAGCATCCCGCCAGTACATCATGGCTGTCAAGCGACCTGTGCGCAAGTCAGCATCGGAATATTTTTGTAATACATGCGGTGCAATGCGGCCGATGTGATCGAATTGCTCAGCCAGGGCAGGTTCATCTTCAGGTATCGTATATTTACTCTGATCTTGCCCTGTTGTTGCACAGGAGATTTCCTTGATGAGATCTACGAGAGATCGCGTTCTTCCTACATAAGCGCGCCCCTGACTATCCGTCGCCGATTTCAGGTAGGTATCCAATTGATCAATGGTCTGAAGCACGTCATGGTCAACGATTCCGTTATCCCGCTGTGTATCGACCAGTACTTCCAGGGCCCGAAATCCTCCGGTCTGCGCTTCAATCAGCCGGGTCTGACGCATGAAATCGGAATCTTCACTGAAATAATGTAGTTCGTTGTGGGAAAAATGAAGCTGGGAGATGCTGAAGCCCGCCGCAAGGGTGCTTATCAGGAACACTATCAAAACAAGGAAAGGCCGGGTGACTCCAAGGCGGCCCAACACCAAAAGGGTTCGGTTATAAATGGAAGCCTCGTAGTTCGCTTCACCCCTTTTCACACCCGCAACAACCTGCAGTATGGAGAGAAAGGCCGGCATGGTAAAGAGCGTAAACACCAGGATGACGAGAATTCCAATAATTGTGAAATTCACCAAATCCGCAACAGGCGCGATATCTGAGAACGAGAATGACATCAATCCCGCCGTAGTCGTGAAACTCGTCATGGTGATTGGGAAACCGGAATGCTTCATGGTGGCGATAATTCCCCGAAACTTCCCGATCCGCTTTTGGTATTTATAATAGACCACCAGGAAATGAATCGGTGCGGTCAGACCGATGGATAACAGGATGGAGGGCAACATGGTCGAAGTCAGGCTAAGGCGAACCGAGAGCAACGCCATTAATCCTAAAGCGACCGTCAGGCCCAAAATTGCCGTCAACTGAGGCAGATAAGCTGCAGAGCCCCGACCAAACATAAGCGGCAATAACACAATCGGAACGATGAGAATCGCGAGACACATCTTCTTCATGTTAGAGCGGGCCATCGGCTCGACCTGATACTGATAAACCGGCGTGCCACTGGAGGCAATGCTGAAGTCGCGAGCCTGGTATTGCTTGATGATTGCCTCAACGATGCCGATGACAGCAATGTTCTCTATCTGTGATATTGTCTTTTGCTCCTCAGGGGGAGGAGGCTCTAGTGCCCCTTGGACACCCCGGGCATAGCCCCGCAATCGCAGACCATCCGGGGTCAACGCCGAGACCGCCTGCGTTTTGATAACAACGATGGCATGCTTGTCATCCGGGGTAAAATAAAGATTCTGGTATCCTGGATAGGAATGGCTACGCTGTCTAAGCTGCTGTGCTTCTTCTTTTGTCACCGGCGGGTTATCGAGAAAACCCCCAACACGCACACCATTATCAACGGGCTCGACATAGGGTGCATTGACCAGCGAACTGACCTCTTTCAATAGCGGCAGGGAATTCTCCAGATCCTCATGAAATTGCTTAAGCGTAGTAAGGAATTCGAGGCTGAAGATGTCGGAGGATGAGATCAACAACACAATTTCTTCATCCCGCCCGAATTGACTGCGAAACCACTGATAATCAGTAAGAACCTGATCGTTCCGCACGAACATACTTTCCACAGAAGTGGCAATACTGAGTTTAGGGAGCTGTGTAGCAGTCAAACCTGCTACCAAAACAGATACCAGCAGAATAGTCAAACGGTAGCGAATGACATTGATGCCCAAATAAAAAAATCCTTTTTCTATCCTGTTCTTATAATCATTCATCTGCTCTGACCTAAACCTGAATTGACAAAATTCGAAAGCAAGTTGAAAGTACTCTTAACAGTCCATCTGTTAGGATTTTTCCTTACCGATGAGCAATTCTTCTATTTCATCAAGATGCAGCTTGCGATGAATGGAGCTATAAAGCCTAAACTTTTCTCCAAGACCTTCAATTTATGAAACGCGTTTACGATTGTGCAATTTTGGACAGTAACGAAAGCGTCGGTATTATTCACCCGCGATATAAAGATATTATCACATTTGGCTGTCCTTAAACTTAGAAGTACAGAGATATATCACCGGGGAAATGAATTCTTCAAAGTTACGCTTTTTGGATTCAATCATTTGGGGCCAGCCACACGGGGTCCAGTCTTATGCTGTTATTATGGGGTGGCGGCAGACCTTTGACATCCAGGGCGGCGAACAGGTAGTATCTCCTTCCGCATAGTAAAAGAATCGGCGCATCTTTGTTCACCCGGCGGGCGACTTCACACCACACCTGATTGCGGGTTTCCTGATCGACGCTCAATTTTTGTTTGATAAGGAGCCGATCGACGTCCTCATTTGAATAACCCGACAAATTCCAGGTGCTTTTGGTGTGGAAAAGCAGACGGATCACGACACCCATGTCATCCATCCCGGGAATCCCCCCGGATGCAAGATCGAAATTACGTTGAAACACCCTTTTATAAAGGGCCCCCCAATCCAACGGCACCGTTCTCACCGTTACCCCGATGGATTTGAACAGCTGATGAACCACCATAGCGCTTTCCACTCCTCGCTGAGTGGCGCTGTGGATATACTCGATTTCCACAGGTTTGCCGTATTCCCGGATCAGGGTCCTGGCTTTCTCCACATCATGATGCCGGTAGTCGGCGGCGCAGTTTAGCTTTTCACCGTACCAGTGTGTGACAAAAGGTACGGTATCCTGAAAAACCATTTTTATATATTTTTCCTGGTCCCAGGCGTGTGCAAGTGCACGACGAACGCGCACGTCATCAAGGGGAGGCTTGCGGGTGTTCATGACCAGGGTGCCGCCGCCGGTTCCCTCGCCGGCATGGGTCACAAAGCGGGAATCCGCCTGCAGCTTTCTGACATGGGTCGGGCGGTCTGTATACATCACGTCTACCTGACCTGACATAAAAGCCGCATACCGGGTTTGCGCATCCGGGATAATCAGCAGGATGATTTCATCGAGATAGGGTTTGCCGGGCTGCCAGTAATTTCGGTTTTTGGCCAGCACAATGCGATCCCCGTCTTTCCAGGATTTAAAAACAAAAGGGCCGGTGCCTACCGGTGCCCGGTTGTGTGTTCCTTCTGCAACCGCTTTTGGCGAGGGAATTACCGAAGTGAATGTCATGTTTGCGGACAGCACACTGACGAAAGGTTTCCAGGGGTGTTCCAAATGAAAGCGAACTGCGAATTCCCCCACCGCTTCAACGGAGCGTATTACTCTTAATGCGGGCAGAGCACGGAAACGATTTTCTGGATTTAGAAGGCGCCGCCAATGCTTGACAACGGCATCGGCGTTGAAAGGGGTGCCGTCATGGAATCGAACACCTTGCCGGAGGTTAACGGTCCAGGATTTCCCATCCTCCGACGGTGTCATTGACAAGCCCAAAAGAGGAACAATCTTGCCATTTTCCCCCTTGTCGAAGAGCCTCTCCATCACCATGTGGGCGGCTGTTACCGAGGTAGCCGTATACATACGGGCTTTAATTGGGTCAAACCCGTAAGACCGGTATTCGATGCCCAGCTTCAGAGTCCCGCCGTATTGGGGCTGTGCCCGGGACACGGCGGCAAAGATGGTAACGGACAAAAAAACAGCCAGACAGCCGAGAAACCATTTGAAGAATTTTAATGGAATGGGTGCGCTGCACATAAGCTTTGGAGCTTTCATAATATTTCCTTTTTGATGATAAGGCCGAAGGAGATCCGGTAATGGTCGATTCGGATCTCTTTTTCAGTGTTGACAATCTGTTAAAGCTCTGCGTTTTTCCTTCACATAGTTTCTATGCGCTTCATCAACCGGCGGAAGTTGCTTGTATCCTTTTATCAGCGCCTGGCTGGCGTTTGTCATAAAACTGTAGAGGATTCTGTCATCCTCAATAATGATTTTATTGAAACCCGTACGCGGTGTGGTTGCCAGTCCGTGGGTCAGCAGGGCGTGAGTATATCGAACCCTTTCACTCAACTCCTCATCCATGCCGCCAAAACCGTTATACGCTTCGAGGCAATCGGCCAGGTATTGCCAGTGCTTTATCTGCATTTCGAATCTCAGCTCGATGTTATTGTTGTCGGTAAGACATTTGAACAGATTTTCCTCATCCCTGGCGAACCGCACCCATCCTATCCCCTGGTCGACCCACACATCGCCGGTATATGATTCTGCCTGGTATTCCATGACCAGTTTCCAGACCCTTCTAACGACTTCATCCTCAAGTGTTTGCATGTTTTTAGAATGGGAATAAATGGGCATGGTGGAGCAGCCCATTTCTTCGGCTACGGCCGCCGCGGATAATTTTGCCAGACCTTGCTTTCTAACCAACTCTATGGCGGCTTTGACAATGTCTTCAGCTGTGAACTGCGTTTTTCTCGGCATATGAGAACCTTGTAAAAAAATATTATAATAATAATTATATAACATATATTATATAATAAAAAATATATCAAGAGTTTTTGTTTCACACCCTGGGCTGCCTGCAGCTATTCATCTGAAGACTGCACATTAATCCATCTTGATCCTGGAGCACTTCGGGAACCAATCAATAGTCTTTGATTCTTTTTTAATTAATTATAAAAATAGATAGTTAAATAATAAATTGGCGCCAAATTGGATATCTGTACAGGCCTATCTGCACAAATAGGACAATTGTTCAGGCAAGAAAAGTCCCTTGACACCCATATCATTAAATATTATAAAGTACTTTATATAAATATCTTTATAAAATTAGTTAAAAGAGAATTCAGATGCCTCGAAAAACACAATTTGCCGCTGAAGATGTTATCACGGCCGCGTTTGAGCTGGTCAGGGAAAAAGGATTGGCCGGGCTGTCCGCTCCGGCGGTTGCCGACAAAATGGGCTGCTCCACCATGCCGATCTACTCCCACTTCAAAAACATGCAGGCCCTCGAAGACGAGGTCATCCAAAAAGCCTGGACGCTGGTGGTGGAATATGAAACCCGGCACTATACGGGTGACCGCTGGATCGATCAGGCCATGGGGTATGTGCTGTTTGCCAGAGATGAGCGCAATTTATTCGATTGCATGCTCGCCGGCCGCAACCTGGAACTGAAATACGAGATGCAAAAAAGGCACTGGCAATACCAGGCCGATCGCCTTGATAACTATGAGGGCTTTAAAGATCTGGATAAGGACCAGTGCACCCGGATCCGCTATGCCCGCGCCATGTTGAGCCACGGTGTAGCCATGTCACCGATTATGGGAATGAACAAGGTTATTATTGGAAACAGTGAGATTCTATCCGGGTTTCTCACCAATGTAAGCCATGCGATATTGAAGGGGTACAAGGATCTACCCCCCCTTCCGGAAGGCAAAAGGCGTTTGCTGGAAGAAAAGATGGAAAAATTATAAGAAGGTTGAAGTCATGGATATGTTAGATGCCAATCCGAACCGTCCCGGCAACAGAAAACAGCATGGCATATTGATACTCCTGATGACAGTTTTGATTTGCGTCCATCTCGGGGGCTGTGGCGAAAAAAAGACGGAAGCACTGGACACCCGTCACGGTGGTGTTCTTTATGTCGGCATAGAGGTCCCTTTTCACGGTTTTGATATTCTCACGCAGGGCACACTCAATCCGCCCCAGGCACCGCTCAATAATTTAATTCTGGAGCCCCTGTTCCGCAAAGATAAATCCGGGAATATGGTTCCGATCCTGGGCCTGTCGGCCACGCCTTCTGACGATAAAAAAACCTGGGATATAAAGCTTCGTCGGGGCGTATTGTTTCATGATGGGGTCCCCTTTAATGCCGATGCCGTCATTCACCACTGGACAAGAATCCTGAGCCCTGACTTCCGGGGGCGCCGTTTGCTCAAACCAATCCAGCGCGTTGAAAAAATCGATGATTATACCGTCCGTTTTCATTTAGCGCATCCCTGGCCGGCCTTTAAAAACCTCATTTCAAATGAATTGGCTTTGCTGGCCTTTATCCCCTCACCCAGAGCTGTTGATGTGGAAACACATCATCGCAAACCCGTTGGGACGGGTCCCTTTAAGTATAACGAATGGCGGGGCGGCGATCATTTCATCGTTCTCAAGAACCATCATTACTGGCAGAAAGGAAAGCCGCTGCTGGACAAAGTCGTTTTCCGGACAATCCCCGATCACCAGGCACGCTACGCCAGCCTGGTTTCCGGCCAGCTCGATGTAATTATTCTTGACCGGGGCAACCTCATCCAGAAAGCCAAAGCAGATCCGTCGTTGCATACCTACAAAGTTGAGGGCAACGGGGCTGAAATCATTTTGATGAATACGCGGCAGCCGCCCCTGGACGACATCCGCGTGAGGCGTGCCCTGGCGCTGGCCAACAATCAAAAACTGCATGTCAAAATGATATACGGCAACCAGGTTCCGGTGATCCATCACCCCTGCGGCTCGCAGTTCACGTGCAAAGATGACGGGTACCTCGATTATGATCCCGAAAAGGCCAGAGAACTGATGGCCGCGTACGGTCAACCGGTGGAGCTCGAATTATTGCACTCCAACACATCCCGTGGCCGACAGATCGGGGAGCTGATGCAGCAGCTATACAAAAAAATAGGCGTGAACCTAAAACCGGTTAGTCTAAGTCCGCCTCCTCATGTCAGCAAAGTCATTGCAGGCAATTACCAGCTGGCCACCTGGCGCATCCCGCCTTCCGGAGATCAGGGCCCACGATTATATAATCATTTTTATTCCCGGAGCCCGATGAATGTTACTGGCTACAGCACACCTGAAATGGATCGTTTGCTTGAAATGCAGCGCATTGAAACCGACGAAATAAAACGGAAGGATTTGCTGTGTGACATTTTCCGGCAGCTAAACCAGGATGTGCCGTTCCTGTACAGGAGCGGGCGCGGATATCACATTATTGCCGGGAAAAAAATTAAAGATATGCTGGAAACCCCGGGGTTCAAGATAGATCTGGCGTCCGCCTGGATTGATGAAGCTGATAGATTCAACGTCGCGGCGCTCCAAATTGAAATTGATTCTGCGCCGGTTGCTGTTGAGTGCCCTGAATCAGAGGATGCTGAAGCCGTAAAGGCGTCCTTGCAGGGTTCATGGGAAGGCAAAACCAGCTTCGGGGCCAGAATCAGGGTGACATTCGACAATACGGATAAGATAAAGGGGTATAATGCATCTGCCGGCAGGGAATTCACCCGGAAGTATGTTGTCTGCGGCAATGAGGCCATCTGGTTCGCGGGCAATGGCGCGCAGATCAACGGGTCCGTTGCAGATAATGGGCAGAACCTTAAAATAAAATACACCATGCAAGGAACGTCGGTCGTCGATACATTTGCCAGAATACCTTAGGCTCTACTTTTATTAAATTGACTTGGGAAGATCATATCGTTAAAAGAATTTAAAATACAATGTTCGGTCAACAGTCTGGGTAATGATAGCATTCATGTGTTAAGGACCATGATCTTAAATGTATCGGACATTTAATGCCGTTTATCTGGAAAAAACTTTTGCGGTTAGTTCTTGTTGTCCTGGCCGTTGCTGCTTTGACTTTTCTGATGGTCAATATTCTGCCGGGTGACGTCGCCGATATGATCGGCGGGCAGGGCGCCAGCCCGGAAGATATCGAGGCCATTCGCAAGGATTTAGGACTCGATCGCAACATCCTTGTCCGATTTGTCAGCTGGCTCGGTGATTTGATTCAGGGAGATCTGGGCCAATCCTATCTGACCGGAGAGCCCGTCCTGCACATTATTTTATCCCGACTGCCCGTCACGGTGGAACTGCTTGTTATTTCCCAGCTTTTCACCCTCTTGCTGGCCCTGCCGGCCGGCATCTTCAGCGCCTATCGAAGCGGCTCCTTTTTCGACCGCCTGATCAGCATCGGCGGCTTTGCCACCCTGTCGGTTCCCAGTTTTGTGATGGCCCTGGTGGGCATCTATCTGTTTGCCATTCAGCTGCACTGGCTGCCGGCAACCGGTTACACCTCACTTGAATACGGTTTCTGGGCCAATATCCGGTCTTTTATTCTGCCGGCCCTGAGCATCGCCCTTATCGAGTGGGTCGTGCTGATGCGGGTACTGCGCAGTGACATGATAAGCACACTGCAGCAAAATTACATTTTGATGGCAAAAGCCAAGGGGCTGCCGCCCTGGAAGGTGCTGCTGTATCACGCCCTGAGGCCCTCATCTTTTACGCTGGTGACGATTTTAGGTATTCAGATTGGGCGACTGCTGGGCGGCTCGGTAATCATCGAAACCATTTTTGCCCTGCCCGGTATCGGGCGTTTGCTGGTCAATGCCATCTATGCCCGTGATTATATGGTGGTTCAGGGCTGCATTCTGCTGATCACTGTCGGGTATGTGGCCATTAATACAATCGTCGACATCTTGTATCATATCCTGGATCCTCGCATCCGAACGGAGCCATCCTATGGCGGTTAAGGCCTCTAAATCGCGCCCGGGCTGGATATTTTGGCTGTCGGTTGGCTGGCTGACAGTTGTAGTCGCTGCAGCAGCCACGGCAGGCTGGTGGGCATTACCGGCCTTTGATGCCATGGACTGGGATCATCCCGCCGCGGCGCCCGGTACGCGCAGCGATAGTACCACCCTTCAAAATAGAGCTGAACCGGAAAAAGGAACGCACACATACTGGCTGGGAACCGACACCATGGGGCGTGACGTGACTGCCCGTTTGATTTATGGTGCCCGCGTTTCCATGGCGGTCGGTATGCTCTCACCGGTAATCGGATTTTTCCTGGGGGGAATTTTGGGTTGCCTGGCGGGATATTTCCGGGGCCGCCTGGAAGCTGTCATCGTCGCCGCAATGGATGTAATCCTGGCTTTCCCGGGTATCGTGCTGCTCCTGGCGATTACATTTTACATGGGGTCAAGCCTTCGTAATCTGGTCATCGCACTGGGATTTCTGACGATCCCCGCTTTCAGTCGGGTTGCACGCGCCAAGACACTGACTTTGCGTGATCTGGAATTCGTCCAGGCCGCCCGCTTGACCGGCGCCGGCAACCTGTCTATTCTGATGCGTGAAATCATTCCCAATGTCATTGCGCCCATGGCCGCTTACGCGCTGCTGGTGGTTTCATTTATGATCATGGCCGAGGGTGCATTGAGCTTTTTAGGGCTGGGCATACCGGCACCAACGCCAAGCTGGGGCGGCATGATCTCCGAGGGACGGGAGGTGCTTGAAGAAGCACCCCATGTCAGCATGATTCCGGCGGCTGTAATGTTTCTGACGGTGATCTCCTTTAATCTCATCGGAGACAACCTGCGCAGTCTGGCTGAAAAAAGGACGAGTCAATTATGATCGCCGAAGCGCACAAAAAACCGCTTCTGAAAGTTGAAAACCTGCGCACCTATGTGCCGACATTGAAAGGCCGGGCGCATGCTGTCGACGGGATTTCTTTTGTCCTTGAGCCGGGAAAAACGTTAGGGGTGGTCGGTGAATCCGGGTGCGGCAAGACCATGACGGCTTATTCTCTCATGGATCTTTTGCCCCGGGGCGCGATTATGTCACCGCAAACCACCATCCAATTTCTCGGCCAGAACCTGGTCAATTTGCCGCGTCCACAACTGCGGCAAATTCTCGGCAAAGACATCGCCATGATCTTCCAGGACCCCATGACTTCCCTGAATCCCGTCATTAAGATTGGGCAGCAGATTAGCGAGGTTCTCATCCACCATTTGCAGATGGATAAGCAAGCGGCCAGGGATCGCGCCTGCGAACTTTTGAAACAGGTTGGTGTGCCCATGGTCGGCCGCCGTCTCAACCATTATCCGCACCAGCTTTCCGGAGGGTTGCGCCAACGGGTGGCCATCGCCATTGCCCTGGCCTGTGAACCGCAGCTTCTGATCGCAGACGAGCCGACAACCGCGTTGGATGTGACCGTACAGACCCAAATTCTCGATTTGCTAGCGAAACTCCAGGAAAAAACGCGGATGGCCATGATACTAATTTCCCATGACCTGGGTATCGTGGCCGGACGCACCCATGAAACAGCGGTCATGTATGCCGGCAAAATCGTTGAGCAGGCAGCGACTGATGAACTTTTTAACCATATTAGCATGCCGTACACCCGGGCTTTAATGGATGCCATTCCCCGCTTGACAAATCCACCGCACACAATACTGCGGACAATTGGCGGGCAGCCTCCGGATCTAATTGATCCGCCACCCGGATGCCGCTTTGCCCCGCGCTGCACCCGCGCAACAAACCGTTGCCGACAGCGGGAACCGGAATTGCGAAGCATCAAAGGGCAAAGCCATTGGTTTGCATGCTGGCATCCATTGCAAACTTGATGAAGCCGGATCATGCCATACAGCCATCGCTGCTGGTCGTCGAGAATCTCGTGGTCGAGTTCGGTATCGGCAAGGGATCGAAAATTCATGCCGTATCGGATATCACCTTCAGCATCGGCAGTGGAGAGACCCTGGGATTGGTGGGTGAGTCCGGCTGCGGCAAGTCCACTGTCGCCAGATCAATCGTTCAGCTGCAAAAGCCAACGTCGGGCAAGATCTGGTTTGACGGGCATGAAATGACAGACGGCAGAAATAACCGACTGCGCGAGCTCAGGCCCCGCCTTCAAATGATATTTCAGGATGCGGCCGCATCCCTCAATCCAGCACGCAGGGTGGGCCGGACGATTTCCGAGCCGTTGCGCGCAACCGGTGGGGCCAATCGCCGCACGCGCTGCCGCAAGGCGCGCACCTTATTGCAGCAGGTCGGTCTGGATCCTGATCAAATATATGACCGGCGGCCATTTGAAATATCCATCGGTCAATGCCAGAGAATCAGCATTGCCCGGGCACTGATATCCAACCCGAAACTTCTGATCTGCGACGAACCGGTCAGCTCGCTGGACGTGTCGGTTCAGGCCCAGATTCTAAACCTGCTGGAACGCATGAAAGCACACCACAACCTGACCATGCTGTTCATATCCCACGATTTGACCGTGGTAAAAAACATATGTGATCGGGTGGCCGTAATGTATCTCGGCAAGCTGTGTGAGATTGCCGATTCCGAAAGCCTTTATCAAACACCCCGGCATCCATACACGGCGGCCCTGCAGGCATCCATTCCCGAAATTTCCGCCAGTCGCGACCACATGAAGATCGAGCTGCGGGGCGTTGAAATTCCATCACCGGCCGCCCCCCCATCCGGCTGCCGTTTCAGAACCCGCTGCCCGCGCGCCCAACAGCGTTGTGTGGATAAGGCGCCGGTCCTGGAGGAATTAGACCCGGGCAGCCGCGTGGCCTGCCACTACCCCTTAGGCAAGAAAAGGAGATCGGAGTGAAACCATGCAAAATCAATTTATCGATCTGGTAGAGCAATACCTGGAGGCGCGCATTCCGGAAGACTTGGCGGCATCCGTTGATTTCAAAAAGCTGCCGCCGGACACCCAGGCGTTTATCGAGCGTATGCTGTTTCTGATGAAGCGCGCCAGGTATGGCGTGGAGCAGTTCAACATGGCGTTGATGCGCTGGCTTTCCGTCACCATCCCCACCATGCTGCCGCAGGCCTGGGGCGACCGGATCCCGCCCATCACCCTCCCGGGCCGACATCAAAAACTGGATGCCTATGTTGCCGGCGCGTACAGACCGCCTTTTGATAATGTGCCTGTATACGTGGATATCGGATGCGGTTTTCCACCGGTGACAACGGCTGATACCGCTCGGGCTTTAGCCGACTGGCAGATTTATG
>JASFIG010000102.1:0-12592 GCA_050122795.1 Desulfobacterales bacterium | reverse complement strand
CCATGAGGGCTGTCAAATTTTTGACCGAATCGGCCCGTGATTGTTTGCTTGACATTGCCGCAGGACGGAGATATCAGAAAACGAAAACGGAAAGAAAGAAAAGATGGACCCCAACTTAAACTGGCTGATAGAAGGCTGGAAGGCCTTTAGTGTCTGGACCTCCACCCAACCGACATTTTTACAAGTCGCTTTCGGTATGGGCCTGTTTTATCTGGTTTTACAGCTATGGCGGCTGGTATATCGCGTTTGTGTCTACATCGTAACCGGCCTCTTCGCCGGCCGTGGCCGACCCCGGACAAAAAAGGATCTCAAACCGCCCAACCGCGCGAAAAAAAACGTCACCATGGATGATGACGCCCCTCCGTTTGTTTTTAGGTAATCTTAATCGTCAAACGCCTCTTGAGCGATACCGGCGTGCTTCCAAATGATGCTCACCCGGAGTCCCTGCATCCTGCTTTTTTAGCGCTCTTTACACCTGTATGCGCATGATTCCTAAAAGCTCTGCGACCGGCAATTTCTGCCTCAACTACTCGTCATTTGCCGGTCTGCGTCGCTCTCGTATGGTAAACCGTGGAAGTTGACATTTTAGGGCAAAATAATTGACGATAATTGTCATTTTTTTACATTTTTGAGTTTAATAAATTTTATAGTTAACTAATATTATTGAAAATTAATTGATTCTGCAATTTGGCACAGATATTGTATTTCAAATTTAAAAATAAAATTCGTCTAAAACTTCTCAGATGTACGTGCATCTTCTTATTCGGGCTCTCACAACTATACATGATGGAGTATGTTCCGGTTGGAATAACGGCATTTTGGGAAGTTTTAATTTTTTTGCAGGATAGGAACGAATGAGGATGATCCTGGGGGGCAAATGATCACAGCATTAAATGGTACGATATCCGCTTTAAGAGCGTTTGTCACAAAACTGGGGGTCACGGCTGACAACATTGCCAACGTCAATACAGATGGGTTTAAGCGCAATCGTGCCGTCCTGCATGAGGACCTTAGCGGCGGCGTTCGGGTGCAACTGAGCAAGGACCAAAGCCCGGGGTTGCGTTATGATGTTATTGAGGACGGACAAAAAATTGAAAAAGAGACCTCTAATGTCGATCTGGGGCAAGAGATACCGGATTTAATGCTCACCAAGCGCGCCTATCAGGCAAACTTAAAGACCATCGAAACCCAGGATGAAATGCTGGGTTCCCTCCTGGACACCATCGGGTAACGAAGTTTCGCTGTTGAGTTAGGCCCGTTACCCGCTTGTCCCGTTTACCGGTAAACAATACCAACCATTCAATCGCCCATTTGAAACATTTTACGCCGGTATCTTTTTTTTCTGCCGCCACCTGTTGCCGCTGAAACGAACGTTGTTGGTGACTGACCGGTCCGGGGTGCCACAAGGGTCGTCGTAAAACCGGCCTGAACCTTTCGCCGAGCGTCCTGTTTGTCTCTATCGGCGATTATCAGCGTTTTGGTGCGCTCGGTTTGCAGGGTTGCTTTTCTTTAGATCCTATATTAAACAGCGGAGCATGACAATGTTGAACTCGACATCTGCCAGCTCACGCTATGGATAAGGAGTGAAATTGATGCCAAGGAAAAAGTCTAAGCCCAGGCCCCGATTTTTTATTTCAGCCCAGGATGATGCGGGTTCAGCGCGCCTGCATGCGGATACACCGCAATGTCGTTCCACTTCTTACAAACTGGCCTACCAGGATGAGGAATTCATTCTGCGGGATGAGTTGCGCCCGGTGCGTCTGCAGCTGGAGCTGCTTAAGCCCGAGCTGATTTTACAGGAAAACCATATTGAATCAACCGTGGTTATCTTCGGCAGTGCGCGCATTTCGGATCCGGCAACTGCCGAAGCCCGGCTGGTTTCAGCAGAAGCCGAGTACCGTAAAAATAAAAACGATGCTACCCTCAAGCAAAAAGTAAATATGGCGCGGCGAGCGCTGGCCAACAGCAAGTATTATGATGAAGCCCGCAAGCTGGGCGCCCTTATTTCCAGCAATACCGGTAAAGACAAAATGGTGGTGATCACCGGTGGGGGGCCCGGCATAATGGAAGCCGCCAACCGCGGCGCGCATGATGCCGGCATCCCCAGCATCGGCATGAACATCGTGCTGCCCTTTGAACAGGCTCCCAATCCGTATATTACGCCCGAATTATCCTTTCAATTTCATTATTTTGCCATCCGTAAAATGCATCTGCTGATGCGGGCCCGGGCACTGGCGGTTTTCCCGGGTGGATTTGGTACCCTGGATGAGTTTTTTGAAACCATGACCTTGATTCAAACCAAAAAAGTCGAGCCCATTCCGATTCTTTTGTTTGGGCAAAAATTCTGGGAGCGGGTTATCAATTTTAATGTACTGGTGGCGGAAGGCACCATCTCGCCCAAAGATTTAGATCTTTTTCAGTATGTTGAAACCGCTGAACAAGCCTGGGAAATTATATCACAGGTCAAAAGCGATTAAATTTATACGGATTGCAAGGATGCCGGGTGCGTCCGGGGTACTCCGGGTGGATCGGATAGGCACCCCGTGGGATTGAATTCGAACACGATGCGCGAACGGCGGGCTCATTTCAGCTGTTTGTTATATTCCATATAAAAATAGTATTGCTGGGATATATCGGCCAGTTCTTTCATGAGCCTGTCTTTTTCCGGTTTTGACTGACACTGTTTGACTCTGGCTTTCAGGGTTTCCATCTCTTTTTTGAGTCTGACCTCCTCCGGTATGTAGCCCGCATTTCTAATAATATGATAGGCGGTCCGCAGGTGTTCCGGTATTGCCTGATATTTCCTTAAATCTAACGGTTTACCTTCACCTTTCAAATTATCGAAGGCGCCTTCAGACATGGCCTGGCGTATTTTAGTTTCTACCGGATCTTCAAAGTCGTCATCGGGTATTTTGGACGTATCACCCTTCAGATGCTCATAGCGAGCTCTGGCCATTTCTCTGCTAAATGCTTTACCGGGATGATTGCGCTTGCGCTTGTGGTGTTTTTCATCGGTCATCGTTTATGCTCGCAGATTGTTCTGTTAACCCATCCGTGGATGGGGTCGGTTTTTCCTAAAGTCCAAGCGCCCGTTTGCCGGCTTTCAGGCCGAGCGCATACAATGTATCCAGCCCTCGTTTGCCATTTTGGTCAATTCACCGCTGCCGGTATAAATAGTGGTTTTTGCCGGTATGGTGGAGCCGAGGCGCTTGAGACTGAAATGCATCAAAGACATGCTGCTGGGCCCCCAGATTTGACCGTAGCCTTTTTTTAGCAGGGTACTGCCGCTAAACAGGGCATCCGCCTCTTTGATCCAGAAGCAGACCGAGCCTTTGGTATGGCCGGCCGTCAGTAAAACCCGGATATCAATCGTTCCGAGCTTGAGGGAATCCTTATCATTCAGGATCCAGTCCGGCTCGATGACGACATCTGTTTCTTTGAGATGCTGAACCTCATATTCGTGCAGGCAAAAGGTTGCCCCGAACTTTTGTTTGAGCTGTGGCAGCGCCTGTACGCGCGGCGCATGGGCATGTGTAACCAGCACGTACTTCAAGGTCAGTCCCCTTTCGGCGATTATCCGGCCCACGTCATCGAATGCCTCACCCACATCAATGCTGGCCGCTTCGCTGTCACTGATCAACAGATATTGGTTCTGGCCGGACGGTGCAACGAAATGTTTTACTTCCAGATTGCCTTTCCTTTTTTCCATCAGGCGAATTCCCTTCACGAATGCATCTTCATCGAGATCGCGTCAGCTCTGATTGACCCCTAATCTGTAATGCTTACTGTATATCATATGACCGATCAAGGCTTCAATCAAATCGTTTATGTTGAAACCGAACGTTGCCGCCGTCATCCAGATACAAGGAGTCGCAGATGGATTATGGAAATTTCTTGATCAACACCTACTTCGGCCGGCTGGATCCCGAACCATTAAACTGTTTCCAGGATTTCGAGTCCACTGAAACCACTCAGGACATTATTCGCAAATTTCTTGAGACGAACTCGGAATACCCGCCGTCCCTTCTGGAAGAGCAAGGGATGGTGCCTGCCGAGTTAATGCAAAAACTTGGCCGCCATCATTTTTTCGGCCTCACGATTCCGCGCGAATACGGTGGGGTCGGCCTGAGCCTGAACCAGTACCTGCATGTCGTTGAAACGCTGGCAAGTCAAAATATGTCTCTGGGGATACTGGCCCTGGCACATCTTTCGATCGGCATCAAAGGAATTGTGCTCTTCGGCAGCGAAGCGCAAAAACGCAAATATCTGGCTCCGGCTGCCACCGGTGACATGATTTTTTCGTATGCGTTGACCGAGCCCCAAACAGGCTCGGATGCCCAAAACATTCAAACCACTGCCACCGAATCTGAAGACGGCCGGCATTTTATCCTCAACGGAACCAAGACGTACATTACCAATGCCAATTATGCCGGCGGGCTGACGGTATTTGCACAGATGGAACCGGCCCGGCCCGGATACATGGGCGCATTTATCGTCGAGACCGAATGGGAGGGTGTCAAAATAGGCAAGGACATGCCCAAAATGGGGCTTAAAGCCAGCTCCACCGCCGCCATCCGGTTTAACAACGTCAAGGTTCCCCGCGAGAATTTACTGGGGCGCCCCGGTGACGGCTTTAAAATTGCCATGGTCATCCTCAATTACGGGCGTATGGCGCTGGGAGCGGCATCGGCCGGCATGATGAAACAGTCACTGGTGGATATGGCCGAGCGTTCCGCCAGTCGAAAACAGTTCGGTGCTCCGATCAATGCGTTTGAGCTGATTCAGGAAAAAATGGTTAAAGCCAAAGTCCACAGTTATGCGGCCTCAGCAATGACGGCCTTTACCGCCGGAATGCTTGAAGCCGACCCCACCGCTCTGGTGGCACTGGAAAGCTCGCATTGTAAGCTGTTTGGCACCACCCGGGCCTGGGATACCATCTATGATGCCCTTCAGGTTGCCGGCGGCTCCGGTTATTTGACCACCCAGCCCTACGAAAAACGCATGCGCGATTTTCGGGTGGCCACGATTTTCGAGGGAACAACCGAAATTCATTCGATGTACCCAGCCATGTTTGCCCTGCGAACCCTGGGCAAACGCATTCAGGCGCAGGCGTCCAGCAAGCTGTCTCAATTGATGACACTGGTGAAGACGACGTTTCGGCGCAGCAGTTGGCCCCTGGCATTTAAGGAACAAACCATGAATCGCGCCGCCCGGTTTGCCAGATCAAGTGCACGCCGGATTCGTCTGATGATACTGGCGGGATTTTTAATCTATGGGCGTTCCATACCGCAAAAACAATTTTTTTTGCGCCGCGTTACCACCTTGAGCCTCTACCTATATGGTATCATCGCAATGCTGGCCAAAATTGAAACCGCCCGAAAATGCGGTCGTGACATCTCCGCCGATCTCGATGTCCTGGCCTATTTTCTGGCGGAAGCCCGCCGGGCGCGCAAGCGTAATCGGCGGCTGTTTGCCGTCCGCCAGGAACAGCTGCACCACAGAATTGCATCCGAGATTATCAGCGGCAAGAAACGGACCAGGGGTTATTCAGATGAGAAGCGGGGGGCTGTTGGAGGGGCGGAAGTGCCTCAGGAAATGAATTAGAATCCTATTGCGTTGAGCCCGTTAACCGTTTGATATCTTATCGTTTCGTGAGCTAAAAGCTGGCAGGCTATAAGGCCGGGAAGCTGAGATGCTGTATAGCTTTTAAGCGACCGAGCCTCCAAACCTTCCAGCTTTCTGGCTTCCCGGCGAAATGAATGTCGACCGGCTTGACGTCTGATGCGTCTGAGGTTATAAGCTGAGACAGTGCTTTTTGATTTACAGGCAGGGATTTGATGGTTATGTTGGAGGCGTTGACCGATAACAGCTAACGATTCAGCCGGACGAGGCCCAGGCGGGCCGAAGGGAGGCAATGATGAATCGGATTAACATAGCAGCACTCATACTGGCGTCCCTTGGACTTGCCGGTTTTATGATTCCAGCCGCCAGCGCGGATATCTACTCCTGGGTAGATGAAAACGGTGTGCGACATTTTACCAACCAGTCACCGCCAAAACATGCCGAATTATTAATCAAATCTCCTGAAGTTACGTACGATGAAGAGGCCGATCAACGGCGCATTGAAGAAGATAAGCTTGAGCTGGCCAGACAGGAACTGGCTGAAAAAGAAGCGTTATTGCTACAACAGCAGCTGGAGGCCGAGCGGCGACTTGCGGCTGCCAACGACCGCGCCGAAGCAGCGATAGAACAAGCCGACCAGATCCTGCAAGAAGCTGAAGCCGCTGCTGAAGCCTATGAAAATGACCGCTGGCGCAGCAACGGGTATTACTATCCGTATTACCGCATTGGCCACCGAAAACACTATATCAGCCATTACCGCCATAAAGGCCTGTATCGCAAGCACCCTTACAAATACAGACAGCATCCCTACGCGTACGGAGACAACACGCACAAACGGCATTCCTTAAGAGACAGGCTCTATACAAAGCACCACTCAAAAGGATTGTACCATAATCGTTACGATCGTACCCACAGGATCGGAAAACACCAATCCCTGACGCAGGGTCGCTACCCATCCCATCGTGCCAGGTCCTCGGCATTTCGAGGGCGCCATGGTCGCTTCTGATGGTCTATGCAAGGGTTGCTGAAAGTGATGAGGGAAACGCGCGACCCGCTGCGTGCTATTTGGGCTGTAAAAAGTCCTGAATATTAATGATTTTCTCGCCGGATTTGAGGCTGCCCTTCATTTCAGCAGCAGTGCCTCTGACCTTTGCTTTCCGTATTTGCTTGATCACGGCCTGAAGCTCTGTATTGTTCTGGATCAGTTGCTCGATCTGCACATACAGTTTTTCCCAGCTGGCTTCCAGGTCGTCGGTGCTGAGGTCAAAGCCACTTAGTGCGCCAAGCAATTTCCCCAGGTGGGCCAAAATTCCAAAGTGAGTCGTTCCTTGCAGATAATACGGGCAGTGGCACCACAAACTCATGCAGGCAACATTTCTTTTCGCTCCTTCCGTGTGGATGATGGAATGAATGGCACTGGGGCCCTGATAGGTAATTGAATTTATGTTTTTTTCTTGCAGGGTTGACGCCAGGTCGGTATTGGATGCAATTGCTGAAATGACTCGATCGGTGTGCAGAACATGATCATACATGCTGCCTATGGTGATAACACATTGAATGTTGAGCTTTTCACAAAGGCTGTAAAATTCATTGACAAAGCCAACCCATTTTAGGCTGGGCTCGTCGGCCTGCAGAATTACCAGATCGGGTTGATCCGGGGCGGTGCGGGCGGCGTAAAATGCGCCTTCGGGTGGCGTAAAGCGTTTCAGAACCCCATCTTCGATATGCACCACGGGTCTCGATTCATCATATCGGTAATAGGCATCGGGGTCCATTACGGCAAATTGTTGCGCTTTGAACGACCGAATCAGGTAAGCGGCCATGCCGCTTGAAATTTTGAGCGCATTGCCCCAGCCGTCAAATCCGGCAATTAACACCGGATTTTTCAAATCGGGCAATTCCTGGATATGAATGCCATCTGAATGCATATGTGCAATTTGACACTGGCTTTCATAATTGTCAAGGTGATCATCTATACTTTCAGAGGTCAGAAGTCAGAGGTCAGAGGTCGGAAAACGGACGAAAAGCCGGAACATGAACCATCCAATCTGACTTCTGTTATCTGTAGTCTGTCTTCTGGCAAATAAGGAGGACCTTAAATTGAATGTAAATCTTCCCGACTATATCGAAGTCAACCCCGCCGGCGAACCGTCGGCAGTGGTTATCTGGCTGCACGGTCTGGGGGCGGACGGCCATGATTTTGAAGCTATCGTCCCTGAGCTGCGTTTGCCCGACTCGCTGGCGGTGCGTTACATCTTTCCGCATGCACCCATGCGGGCGGTCGCCATAAACGGCGGTCTCGTCATGCGCGCCTGGTTTGATATTTATGATGTGGATCTGACGGCCGATTCAATCGACCATGATCACTTCCGAGAATCGGTTGGTTTACTGACGGCTTTGATTGAAAACGAATTGCGATCCGGTATGACCTCCGATCGAATTGTCCTGGCCGGCTTCTCTCAAGGCGGTGCGATTGTCCTGCATGCCGGCCTGCATTATGAGAAAAGACTGGCCGGTATTCTGGCCATGTCCATGCATCTGCCCACCGTAGCGCAGTCGGCTGCGGCATTCAGTTCGGCCGCTAAACAGGTGCCCATCATGATGGCCCATGGTCAATCGGATCCGGTCATCCCACTGCCCAATGCACTCGCAACCCGGCAGGCCCTAACCGATCTGGGGTACACGGTCGACTGGCATGACTATCCCATGCCCCATTCGGTTTGTGCCGAAGAAATCGAAGATATTCGTTCCTGGCTTCTCAAGGTATTAACCTGAGATTACAATGCGACTCAATTCGTCCACTCATCTTGGTTTATAGTGGTTTTCAAAAATTTGAAATTAGAGGGTCATAGGCGGGATCTAAAATTCAGACAAGTGTGGGATGCGTAATCTCATATGAACTCTTGGAAAGGTACCAGTTATCTGAAATATTTTTAACCACCCTCAATACAACAATACCTTGTCGTGAAAGAGCATCAGCGATTTGACGAAAAAACCTATATTCAGGGTGGTCCGCAGGACTGTGATCACGGTTCTGGGAGGAAGACCCCGTGATGAGAGCCACACCTGGTAAAGGCTGGTTGACATTTCTAGGAATGGTTAAAGTTCCCACAAGCTCGTGTCCGGCTTGAGTGGAGACGGTCACCGACTCAGCTACATAGGGGGCACCTTCCTCTGGAGCATAATTAAATAAGGGCAGTCTCTGTGGGGCAAACTTGCCAATCCACTTGTTCCGATTTTGTTTTCAACCGGCAAACGGGCTCAACTTATTTGAAACCATTTATTGGCGAACGGCCAGACAGATACCATCATACTCCGGTGAGTGGGCGGGTAGGTAGGAAAAAAGCGATACAAATCGCCAACCCGGTTGAGCGGCAATGGCGCGATTAAACCCATCGGCGTCTTTAAAGCCCACGTTATCGGCCACCAGCAAGCCGCCTTTCCTCAAACAGCTCTGAAAATGCGGGAGCGCCAGCTGATAATCCTGCTTTTCAATATCCATAAAAATCAGGTCAAAGACGGTGTCCAGCTGGGCCAGTTCCTGCAGCGCATTACAAACCCGCAGCTCGATGCGTTTTTGCAAACCGGCGGCTTGAAAATTCTTGCGCGCCCTTTCAGCCATGGCCGCGTCCTGCTCCAGGGTGACGACCAGCCCATCGATATCATCACAGGCGCTTGCCAGAAAAATGGCCGAATATCCGGTGGCCGTGCCCAGTTCGAGAATACGGTTGGCCCCGCTGATACGGGTCAGGATATACAGCAATTCACCAACGACCGGTCCGATAATGGGTATGGCATCCCGCCGGGCCTCTTCTTCCAGTTGCATCAGCAACGCACTTCGCTCGGGAACGAACTGTTCAAAATAAGCTTCGGGATTGTCGACGATGGCGGACATGGTACCTCCCTGGATTTGATTGTATGCAGTTGCAAAGAGCAGCAGCAACGCCGGCCGGTTTATTCTCGGCTGGCGAATGTCTAAAACAGATGTCGCTGATCCCGCTGGACTTCATCCAGATGATCGATATACAGCTGAACCTGTTTTTTAAGGGCCGTAATCGGTTCCGGGTTGGCCAGTTTCCAGCGGTAGAGTTCATTTTTTAACTGGCGGGTCTCCGGTGCGAGCGCTTCCTTCACCTGAACCTTGGCGGGATCCCAGAGCAGATGTGTTTCATTGGCAGCAAGATCATTTTTCTTAAATTGCCACTGACAGTAAAGGTCCCACCATTTTGAATAAATGGTTCCGTTGGTCAGTGCGCCTTCAAAATAAAAAAAGGCCCATTCCAGCTGGGGCAGGTGAATATGAAGATCCCTGGCGATATCTCGTAGCACCCGTTTGCCTTCAACGGTGTGGTTATCAAAAACGATCCAGTAGGGAAATTTCGGATCAGGTGCCCGGCCCTCGGTGATGGTCGGCAGCTGGCCGGTTGCGGTCAAATAGGCCGCGGCCTGGATGACCGCCTTGTCATGCGGCAGTCCGGTGTTTTTGAAACGCGAGGCGTTATCGAGCAGGGTCTTTTCGGTGGCAGGTGTTTTCTGCCAGCTGATCCATTGCCAGAAATCATCAGGGCGCTGAATGGCAGAGGCCACTATCTTTATCGCTTTGTCGTCTTCTGTTTCGGTGAACACTGTGCTGTCGCCCTGTGAAAGGGCAAAAGCCAGGTATCCCAGCCCGGTTGCATCACGCGCTTTGGCAGCGCGCGTCACCTGGATCAGAGCTGCCACTTTGCTGTGAAATTTTTTGTTAAAAATGAGTTCCGTCCCCAGCGGCCAGCATTCTTCAAAGGTAATCATGGCTGCCTGGGAGCGGTACCAATTCTTCTCTTTTGATCCAAGGGATTCCAGCAAGCTGCTGGTGGTAAGGACCAGTTCGGCATTACCTCGTCTGACGGCCTTTTGCAACAACGAACGATATCGTTTTTCGATTCTTGATCGGCTGGCTTTCATTGCGACAGCGCTGTTGGTTGGGTTCAATCATGGCTATCACAATCTAAAAGATATATCAAAGGGATGTTTAAAAACAAGGCAGGAAATACGTCGCTTCAAATGATCCGCTATTCAATATTCAATTTTTAGTATTCAATCATCTATTTACCGCCGCGAAAACCAGGAGCTTCGGGTGCCAGGACAGCAATTTTGTTTTCCTCCTCGATGATGATGGTGGTCCATTGTTTACTTGAATACCACACGCCCAGTTGCCGGCCATTGTGGTCCAATATACGGAATCCATAGGGCGGAAACCCGTATATCATATCCATCTCGCGGACCCAGTTTCTGAGCATGGGTACGGTCGCCTCAACTTCATTCCACAAGCCCTTGCGCAATTTGTATTGGTTATCAATGGCGATGATGGCGTAGGGAACGGCTCCCCAGCCGCTGTAGTAATACTGATGATCGGGTAAGATTTGATGGGTTTCAAAGAGTTTGGTAATTTCACTGCTGCGTTCCAATTTGCCGTATTTAAGACTGATTCCTCCCGGCAGCTCCAAATCAACAGCCCCGCCCAGCGCGGGTAAAAGAAGACCGACGGTGATCATCAGCACTGTTGTCAGGTGAGATATTGAAGTTTCCCTTTGCATTGGTATGTTCCTTTCCACCTGCAAAGTACAGGCGTTAATTCAGGTAACCGTCCCCCTGTAAGGCTTTTCAGGTCCTCAAATAATTCGTTTGATCCCAAACAATTTTTGTGTAATCCCTATACTAACACGCCATCTGTGCATGTCAATTTATAGGGTTTGTTAACAGTTGCTAAGGAATTTCAGCCCATGAATTATCTGGCGCATCTGTATCTGGCCCAAGATTCCACCGAATCCATGATTGGTAGCGTTCTGGGCGATTTTGTTAAAGGCAGCAAAAAAGAGCAATATGCGGTTAAGATCAAAAAGGGAATCGAGCTTCATCGCAAAATAGACAGCTATACCGATTCCCATCCGATGACGCAAGCCAGCCGAAGGCTTTACCGTTCGCCATGGCGCCGCTTTGCAGGCATCGTCGTGGACCTGTGTTATGACCACTTTTTGTATCGCCATTGGTCGAAGTATACGGATGCGCCTCTGAGGGCATTTATTCTAAACGCCTATGAGATATTGAAAACCCATCAGACGATGCTTCCCGAACGCCTGCAGGCCATGATTCCTTACATGATCCGCGATGACTGGCTGGGTTCCTACCGGGATTTAAGCGGGGTAGAGCAGGCCCTGAACCGGCTGTCCAGCAGAGTGACCAACGGCAATCGGCTGGTCGGTGCGATCGATGAAATAAAGCTTCATTACCGGGTGATGGAGGCCAATTTTCTGGCCTTTTTCCCTGACGTCATCCATTTTGTAAACCATATCAAAAGCACCGACGACTAACAGTCTGCCAAAACGAACCCGCTGATGACCTCTGTTGCGACGCTATCAAGAAAACGCCGCAATTGATCATGAAATTAATCCAAGAGCCCCTTCAGCATTTCAGTAGCAATGTCGGCCATGAGCTTGTGGCCGGCTTGGTTGGGATGCAGACCATCATCCAGAAAGTATTCTTCGATGGGGTTGCCGACCTTATCTAAAAAGGGGGTGTGAAAATCCAGGCAGGTTACCTCATTTTGATTGGCGGCCAGCTCCAGGGCGTTGACCAGCACCTTCAGCTGATCCACAAAACGCGCATAGCCGCCTTCGGGCCCGGCGAAATCCTGCAGCCGCGCTTTTCGTACGAGGATCGGCGGTGGCAGCCCCACCAGGGGAATCATGTCATGGTGGGTGGCCTGGCAAACCATTGTAAAAATATTGGCCCGAATCAATTTCAGGTCCAGATCCCACCACAGGTCGTTCGTGCCGCCCATAATGAGGACCGCATCGGCATGTTGATGAACCACCTCAGGGTAAAAGCGGCCCAAGAGCCCACCGGTCGTGTCCCCGCCAATGCCGCTGTTAACAACCTTGATTTTCAGGCAGCTGGCAACCCGGGACGGCCAGGTAGACGGTCGGTCCAA
>JASFIG010000101.1:0-12595 GCA_050122795.1 Desulfobacterales bacterium | reverse complement strand
TGAACCCCAACGGATCGGAAAACTACCGGTTAGCCCCTTCCACCTGGAGCTTGTCAAACTGGGGTTGTGGAAAGTGGTTAATGGTGAAAACGGAACGGCGCGCGGCAGTCGTCTGTCCGATATCGATATAAGCGGTAAAACCGGTACCTCTCAGGTGATCAGTCGCAAAGACAACGAGTCCATGGCTGAAGAAGACATGCCAGCCCATTTGCGATCCCATGCCTGGTTTATCGCCTACGCACCTTCTGAAAAGCCGACGATCGCGGTTGCGGTAGTCGTCGAGCACGGCGAGCACGGCTCCGGTGCTGCCGCCCCGATCGCCAAAGAGATGATCAAAACGTTTTTGCGTCAACCCGCTGTCAAAACCAAAGTGGCAACACAAAACAAAGCGGATAACATAGGCGGTGATGGCTAATCTGGCCGTTGGCCTTTTTTGGGTGTCAGGTGTACCATCAGTTTGATTGGTTTGATTGACATCAGAATCTTATTTGAAGCTATAAACAAAGAAAAGACGACGAATGTTTGATCGCAGATTGGTACAATATTTTGATTGGGGCTTGATGGGCCTGGCCATTTTGATCGGGTGCGTCGGGCTGCTCACTTTGTATAGTGCGGTAACCGCTGAGACGCCGACTCCCCAAAAGGTGCTGTTTTACAAGCAGCTCCTGTGGTTTTCTGTTGGGCTGATAGCCATGGTGACCACTTTTTTGTTTAATTATAAAATTTTGGATCGCTGGGCCCAGCCGATTTACTTTGCCTGCATTGCATTGTTGCTGGCGGTCTTATATTTCGGTAAATATGTCGGTGGATCGCGCCGCTGGTTGATCCTGGGCCCTGTATCCCTGCAACCTTCCGAGCTGGTTAAAATTGCCGTCATCATTGCGCTGGCGCGCTATTATTCCAAGGATGCCAAAACAGGCGGATATACCCTCAGAGAATTGGTGCGACCGCTGATGATCATCATGCTGCCGGTCTTACTCATTGGTGTGCAACCGGACCTGGGCACGGCGGGCCTGGTGTTACTCATAGCCGGTTCCATCACGGTTTTTGTTAAAATTGAAAGACGCTCATTCATATATCTGATCGGCTCGGGAGCCATAATGGTTCCGCTCATATGGTTCTTTTTAAAGGATTATCAAAAACAGCGGATTCTCACGTTTTTAAATCCGGATCGAGACCCGCTGGGCGCCGGCTATCATATTATTCAGTCAAAAATTGCGATTGGCTCCGGAATGCTCGGAGGAAAAGGATATTTAAAAGGAACCCAGAACGCCCTTTCATTTTTACCGGAGGAGCATACGGATTTTATATTTTCAGTTTTAGCTGAAGAATGGGGATTTTTAGGATCGGTTACCTTGATTCTGCTATTTTTGATTTTGATCATATGGGGCTTGAATGTGGCGCATGCCTGTCGCGAGCCCTTCGGGACCATTTTGGCTGTCGGCGTTACCGCCATGATTTTCTGGCAAGCACTGATCAATATCGGTATGTCCATGGGGTTGTTGCCGGTAGTCGGGGTGCCGCTGCCTTTTGTCAGCTATGGGGGGTCGTCGGTACTAACCACTGCCATCAGTATTGGACTGCTGCTCAATGTGAGTATGCGGCGCTTTATGCTCGACTAACCCTCTAATTGAGCGTTTCAAATTTTGAAACGGAATTAACGATAGCAGAACACCATCCGCCTCGTAGCTGCGGCAACTTCGACAAGCGCTCAACTGAGGGTTTTTTGAACAGACCGGCAATGATAAAGTCATCTGATATTTATAGGCCGGAAGGGAACCGCAAAAGTTGAACAAGCATTAAAATGTCGATTCCATTTTTCACGGCAAATGTGCCATGAAAACCAAAGCGGGCACCCTAAAACCGCCGGATGCCACCCCTCGAAATCCCTCCCTTCAGAGCCTTCCGAAGGCCATTAAAATTTGCAAAAAATCCTTTGACAACTGCTTGGGCTGGATGTTATAGACCGCCCGAGCTAAACCATCCTTTTTTTGATTAATCAAACTAATTCGCCCAGTTGTACAAAAATTTGTCGACGGAGGATGACTAAATGGGGATTTTCGGTCGATACCGCAAATTTTCTTCTATCGTTTTGGTAACCGTGATCAGCGTGTCGTTGTTGGCGGCTTCATTGGCCCCGGGATCATCGGAAGAGTCCGGCGGCGGCGGGGTAACCGTCATACCGGATTGGACCGTTGCCCTTCAACTTGCTAATTTTCTGCTCATTCTTTGGATCTTAAACCGTATCTTATATCGTCCGATTCGCAATATCCTGCGACAACGAAAAGAAAAAATGGACGGCCTGGAACTCAGTATTCAAACCTATAACCAGGACGCCCAGGAAAAAGATGAAGCCTTTGCAACCGGCATAAAAGAGGCACGGGCGAAAGGCCTGACCGAAAAGGAAGCCTTACTGCAGTCGGCTGCTGAAGAAGAAAAAAAGGTTATTGCCAAGGTCAATGAAAACGCCCAAGCGGAACTGGCAGATATCCGCCAGAAAATTTCCCGGGAGGCTCAAACCGCCAAAGCCGCCCTGCAAACCAAAGTGGATGAATTTGCGGCTGATATTTGCCAAAAAATAATAGGGAGGACGGTCCAATGAAATTTTTTGATTCATGCCGATACATCGGTCTCAAAGCCCCCCGGCGAATATTGACGGGTGTTGTGCTTGTGCTTCTGTGCCTGGGTGTCGGAACCGCATTGGCGGCTTCCGGCGAAGGGGGCGGCGGAAAAGGCTGGGTCGCCACCGATACGTATCGGGTAATGAATTTTGTGGTGTTGGTTGTCGCCCTCATTCTGCTACTGCGCAAACCGCTTTCACAGGCTTTAAGTTCGCGCATCAAAACCATCAAAGAACAGCTGGAGAGTTTAGAGACGCAAAAAGCCGAAGCCGAAAAAAAATTGGCTCAATATAATGATAAATTGTCACAGCTGGAAAGCGAAGCCGAAAAGATCGTCCAGGGGTATATTCAACAGGGAAATGAAGCCAGGGCAAAAATCTTAAAAGAGGCTGAAGCAACCGCAGAAAAATTGCAGATCCAGGCAAAACGCAATATCGAAAATGAATTTGGCAAGGCTCGACAGGAGCTGCAGCGGGAAGTCGTTGAAAAATCATTGGTCCAGGCAGAAGAAATGCTGAAAAAAGCTATTACCGACGAGGATCAGGATAAACTTGTTAACGAATATTTAGATAAGGTGGTGGCATAATGAAAAATCTGGCTGTCGCCCGGCGTTATGCCAAGGCGCTTTTGCTGATCAGCAAAGAGGATGGTCAAACCGATTCGTATCAAAAAGAACTCAGTGGATTTGCCCAGCTTATGGAAACAGACGAGGTCCTCAATCAGGCGGTTACCAATCCGCTTTACGAAGCTTCTGTTCGCCGCAATGTTTTGCAGACGGTTATCGATAAACTGGATATTTCCAGCACGATGAAGTCTTTTTTGCTGTTGCTTTTTGATAAAGGCAGAATCGGATATATTAGTGCAATTGACGATTTTTACAAAAAGCTTGCCGATCAACTCAACGGTATCGGCCGTGCCAGCGTGATTTCGGCCACAGATCTTTCTGAGGAGACCGTGGAACGGATTCGAGCAGCATTATCCAAAAAAACCAATTTGGACATTGTATTGCAAGTTGAAAAAGATCCCGAATTGATCGGTGGTATCGTTACCAAAATCGGGGATCTCGTCTGGGATGGCAGTATTAAGACGCAATTATATAATTTGAGAGAAACTTTAAAAAGGGGCGAGGGTGTCTAATGGAATTAAAAGCTGAAGAAATAAGTCAGATCATCAAAGAGCAAATTACGGATTACGACAAAAAAGTTGAGCTCAGCGAGACCGGTACGGTGTTATCCGTTGGCGATGGTATTGCCAGAATTTACGGGCTCGAAAATGTCATGGCATTGGAACTGGTGGAATTCCCGGGCGCTATCCTTGGGCTGGTTCTTAATCTTGAGGAAGACAATGTGGGTGTCGCCGTTATGGGTGAGGACATCCATATTAAAGAAGGCGATATCGTCAAGCGCACCGGTCGGATTGCCCAGGTGCCGGTGGGTGAAGCCGTTTTAGGCCGGGTGGTATCGGCTGTTGGTGAGCCATTGGATGGCAAGGGGCCCATAGACGCTAAAGAATATCGCCGGGTGGAGATGGTTGCTCCGGGTGTTATTGCCAGAAAAAGTGTCCATGAGCCCTGCTACACAGGCCTCAAGGCGGTTGATGCCATGACGCCGGTGGGAAAAGGGCAGCGGGAACTGATCATCGGTGACCGTCAGATCGGCAAAACCGCCTGTGCCATCGATGCGATTCTGGCACAGAAAAATACCGATGTGTACTGCATATATGTAGCCTGCGGTCAGAAAAAATCCACTGTGGCCCAGGTTCACGCCGTACTCGAAAAACATGGCGCCATGGAATATACGACGATCGTGGCGGCCTGCGCCAGCGACCCGGCCACGCTGCAATACATTGCTCCGTACGCGGGTTGTGCCATGGGCGAGTATTTCCGTGACAACAAACAACATGCCCTGATCATTTACGATGACCTTTCCAAACAGGCGGCCGCTTATCGTCAGGTGTCGCTGCTGTTGCGACGCCCCCCGGGCCGTGAAGCTTTTCCGGGCGATATTTTCTACAATCATTCCCGCCTGCTCGAGCGGGCCGCCAAGCTCAATGACGAGCTGGGGGCCGGTTCGCTGACTGCCCTCCCGATTATCGAAACCCAGGCCGGTGATGTTTCCGCCTATATTCCAACCAACGTGATTTCGATTACCGACGGCCAGATCTACCTGGAGCCGGGACTGTTTTTTGCGGGTGTGCGCCCGGCCATCAATGTCGGCCTTTCGGTTTCGCGCGTCGGTGGTTCCGCACAGGTAAAGGCCATGAAGCAGGTGGCCGGCACGTTGCGACTGGATCTGGCGCAGTATCGTGAGCTGGAAGCATTTGCCGCTTTCGGCAGCGATCTGGACAAAGCCACCCAGCGGCAACTGACCCGCGGGGCCCGGCTGGTCGAAATCTTAAAACAACCCCAGTACCAACCACTGCCAATGGAAAAACAGGTAACGATTCTTTTTGCGGGTGCCAAGGGCTTTCTGGACAAATATCCAATCGATGTACTGGCCAAATACGAGGCCGGTTTGTATCCGTTTATAGAAGAACGCCATCCGGCCATTTTTACGGAGCTGGCCGAAAAACAGGCGATCAGCGAAGACCTTGAAAATCAGATGAAACAGGCGCTGGAAGCCTACGATGAGGAATTTAAAGATACGATAAAATAGTTATTTGTTATCCGTCATTAGTTAATAGTTCGAAAATGTGCCCAAATAACGAATAACCAATAACGAATAACTTTTATTACAAAGGCTGATTGCATGGCGACATTAAAAGATATCCAGTTAAAGATTTCAGCGGTAAAAAAGACCCGACAGATCACCAAAGCCATGAATATGGTGGCCGCCTCAAGGTTACGCGGGGCACAGACCGGCATGGAAGCCTTTCGCCCCTATGCCGGCAAGTTTGCCGAGGTGCTGGGGAGCCTGGCAGAGAGGGCCGGTGAAGAAACCAACCCTCTGCTGGTGCCCAAAGAGGCGGTTAAAAATATCCACATCGTCTTATGTACCTCCGATCGAGGGCTTTGCGGTGGATTTAATATCAATCTGATCGAAAGGGCCGGGGCCTTTATGAAAGAAAAGGCCGGGGCCGACATAGCGTTTTCCTTCACCAATTTTGGTAAAAAAGGCCGCGACTGGTGTCGCAGGGAAAAATTGCAGATCGTCAGCGAGCACCTGGGTGTTGTCGGCTCCACCATCGCCTTTAATACTGCTGCCACTGCCGGCAAAACGCTGGTCGATGCCTATCTGGCAGACACCTACGATGAAGTTTATATCGTTTATGCCGAATTTGTCAGCATGGCCCGTCAGATTCCGGTCTTGCATCAGCTGTTACCGATTCCGCCGATAGAAACCGATGAAACCGAAGAAGGTGAAGCGGCCGGCGCCTATTTACCGGAACATATTTGTGAACCGTCCACGGATGCGCTGCTGGGTGAAATGTTGCCCCGAAATGTATATGTCCAGATTTACAGCGCCTTGTTGGAAACATCGACCAGCGAGCATGCTGCACGTATGATGGCGATGGACAATGCCACCAAGGCCTGCAACGACATGCTCGAAAATCTGACACTGATCTATAACAAAGCCCGTCAGGCAGCCATTACGGCTGAATTAATGGATATTGTCGGCGGCGCCGAGGCGCTCAAAGGATAAAAACAGTAAATAGTTAATCGTTATTTGTTAATGGTCCATCGAATAACAAATAACCAATAACAAATAACTAAAACGGAGGTTTTTCGATGGGAGAGAACATTGGAAAGGTTTTGCAGGTATTGGGACCTGTTGTTGACGTAGAATTTGAGCAGGGGAAACTGCCGACAATTTATTCGGCACTGACCATTAGCAATCCTGCCATCAGTGATGAAGAAGATAATCTGGTGGTAGAGGTAGCCCAGCATCTGGGTGATAATGTGGTTCGGACCATCGCCATGGACGTCACCGACGGTCTGGTTCGGGGGATGCCGGTCAAAGACACCCAAAAGCCCATCATGATGCCGGTCGGCGAAGCCGGGCTGGGTCGCGTTCTCAACGTGGTCGGCCGACCCGTTGATGGTCTGGGCCCGGTGAGCCAGGAAAAGATGCTGCCCATCCACCGCGAAGCACCCAAGTTTACCGAGCAGGACACCACGGTCCGCGTTCTGGAGACCGGTGTCAAGGTTATCGACCTGCTGGTTCCCTTTCCGCGGGGCGGTAAAATGGGTATGTTCGGCGGAGCCGGTGTTGGCAAAACCGTTATCATGATGGAAATGGTGCATAATATCGCCATGCAGCACGGCGGTATATCAGTGTTTGCCGGTGTGGGTGAGCGCACGCGTGAGGGAAATGACCTGTATCACGAAATGAAAGACTCCGGTGTGTTGCCCAAAGCGGCGCTGATTTACGGACAGATGACCGAACCGCCCGGCGCCAGAGCGCGGGTGGCGCTTTCGGCATTGACGGCGGCTGAATATTTTCGTGATGAAGAAGGCCAGGACGTGTTGATTTTTATCGACAATATTTTCCGCTTTACCCAGGCCGGTTCAGAGGTTTCCGCCCTTTTGGGACGCATGCCTTCTGCCGTTGGATACCAACCGACACTGGCGGTTGATTTGGGCGAGCTGCAGGAACGCATCACCTCCACCGATAAAGGATCCATTACAGCCGTACAGTGCGTGTACGTGCCGGCAGACGACTTGACCGACCCGGCACCGGCCACAACCTTTGCGCATCTGGATGGAACCGTTGTTTTATCACGTCAAATCGTTGAGCTGGGCATTTACCCGGCAGTGGATCCATTGGATTCGACCTCCCGCATCCTGGACGCGGCTTATATCGGAGACGAACATTATCAGGTCGCGCGTCAGGTACAGCAGATCCTTCAAAAGTATAAAGAACTTCAGGACATTATTGCCATACTGGGAATAGAAGAGTTGTCTGACGAAGATAAAGTCACCGTCGCGCGGGCTCGAAAGATTCAACGCTTTCTGTCGCAACCCTTCCATGTCGCCGAAGCCTTTACCAATAAACCGGGAGTGTACGTCAAGATCGAAGACACCGTGCGGGCATTTAAAGAGATCTGTGAAGGCAAGCATGATGACATCCCCGAGCAGGCATTTTACATGCGCGGCGGTATCGAGGAAGTTCTGGAAGCGGCCAAAGAAATGGCCGAAGCAGAATAGATTAGAGTTCTGATCCTGAGGGGCCAGAGTCAAAAAGATAACATTCACCACGAAAGCGCGAAAAAAGAAAAACACGAAATTAAAATAAGACATTTCGTGCTTCATACATTTCGTGTTTTCGTGGTAAAAAGGTTTTATTACAACCTAACTTTAAGGAACCGAAATGGCTGGAAATATTCACTTAGAGGTGGTTACGCCTGAAAAGATTGTCGTCAGCGAAGAGGCTCAAATCGTCGCCTCCCCGGGATCGGAGGGGGAGTTTGGCGTTCTCACCGGGCACACGCCTTTTCTAACCTCGCTGAAAACCGGTATCATTCGGTACACCGATGCGGGCGGAAAAGAGCACTTTGTGTTTGTGAGCGGCGGTTTTGCCGAAGCGCTGCCGGATAAGGTTACAGTGCTGGCCGAATCCGCCGAAGTCAGCACCAACATTGATGTCAATCGGGCTAAAGATGCATTGGCACGCGCCGAAAAGCGACTGGCCGAAGAGCGCACCCGGCAAGACATTGATTTCGCTCGCGCCAGAGCTGCCCTGGAACGGGCCACGGTGCGCATCAGAGTTTCAGGCCTGAGCTAAAACATTGGATCTCTAACCAGAGATTAATACCGATTTCAAACGACCGGCTTTTTAACAAGGGTAAACCAGCAAATTGGGTTTGCCCTTTTTGTTTATGACGTTTAAACTAAGGACATGAACACAAAAATAGCGATTGTCATTCTGGCGGCGGGTTTGGGGACCCGCATGAAATCAAATAAGGCCAAGGTGCTGCATGCGGTTTGCGGGAGGCCGATGATCAGCTATGTTGTTGAAACGGCTCAAAAAGTTGCCGGCAGCAACGTGATACTGGTGGTGGGCCATCAGGCGGATGAGGTGCGCCAGACAGTGTCACAACACGGCACATTTTATTTTGCCCTTCAAACAGAACAGCTGGGTACGGGCCATGCGGTTTTGTGTGCCTTGCCCCATATCCCGGATTCCTGCAGGGAAGTGGTCATTTTGTGCGGCGATGTGCCCCTGATTCAGGCGCGCACTGTTGAGGCGTTGATTGGGTCCCATCTGGCCGAAAATAGAGATGTTAGCGTTTTGGCCGTCGATTTGGCGGACCCCACCGGGTACGGTCGCATCCTGCTGAATCTTGATGGCCGCGTGCAGGCCATTGTAGAAGAAGCGGATGCCAGCGCTGAGCAAAAGCGCATCAAACTCATCAATACCGGTATTTTTTGCGTCAAAAAAGAATTTCTGGCTGAGGCGCTGCCGCAAATTAAATCCAACAATGCCCAGGGTGAGATATATCTTACTGATATTATAGGAATTGCATATCGTAACCGCAAACTTATAGGCGCAGTGACGGGTGACAATCCCATTGAGGTGACCGGTATTAATACGATTGATGAGCTAAAAAGCGTTGAGCAGGCCATGAAAAACCCGCCATGAATATCGCTTGACTTTTTTTTAAAATACAGCTTATAGTAAAAAAAAATATTTGTGAGGTTAAGCCTTGGATAATGCAATCCTTTTTGACCAGTTCAGCAAAATTGAGAAAAAAGTTGCTCGGTTGATTGCGATTTGCAAAGAAAACGAGGCGGCCAATTCAGAATTACAAAATAAAATTAGAAGCCTAGAGGAGGAGCTTTTAGGTAAGATCGAGGCTGAAAAAAGCCATGTGCAGGAAAAGGCTTTGATCCGTTCAAAAATTGATAGTTTGTTGGTTAGAATAGAAGAAATCATTGACGTTTAGTGTCGCTTGACCGTCGGATATGGGTTGGTAAAAGCGGAAAGGCAGAATTAATATTCATTGGAACAACTTGTAACCATAGAGCTTTTTGGCAAAAAACACACCTTTAAGGCCGAATCGGATGTTCAGCAGGCCAAAGAAATTGCGGAAGTACTCGTCAAGGAAGTGTCTCGCGTTGAAAAACAGCAATCCGGCAGACCATCTGCGGAATCGAATTTGACAACGTTGATGTTAGCAGCTTTGAATATTGCGCATCAGAATCGGGAGCTGGAAAACCGTCATGCAGAGTTTCAGCAGAATTTATCAGAGCGCTCGTTAAATTTGATTCGTCAATTGGATGATTGCGTCTCGCAACAATGAGAAACAGGTTTACAAGTTTGTAGAATGAATGAGCGACAAAAGGAAGCCCATCGGTTTTCTACAACCCTTACCGCGAAAAATCCTGAACACGCTTGTATGGTTTTCAGGTGACAACCAAGGGTGATCAGTTAGCGTGTCATCATATACAATTTTGCCCCTACCGTGTCCGTGATTGGGAGTTATTCTTTGACCCAACAGCTATCTTCTGGGAGCCTTCGCTGGTTTCGGTGTGCATGTTCTGCTGGTCCAGAAAAGCCTGATGAAATTATGAGGCGCCCACTTTGAAACTAGGTTCAAAGACCTGCCAACACGGCATTATGGTAGGGGTCTTCTTTTTTACACCCCACCCTAAAATCCCTTCAGCCCTGTTGTGTTACGATGGAATTTAATTAATTTCTCGGCTGCATTTCGGGGCTGCCTGCGCAGACCATCTTTTTTCTCATTCGTAATTTCCTTGCATTTGTGCTCCGTTTCTAAGGCCAATCCAAACCCTAAAATCGTTTTGGCAGAAACAAAACAATGATGATCTGGATGCCCCTTACGATTCAGCCAGAATGCCAAGACGCGTCATTGCACATTCAAGTGCCTTTGTTTGAATGTTGACCATAATATAAGAACGCGCGAAGAGAATGGCTGCCGGTCACCGGCACTTTCAATGCGGGTTTTTGAGGAGTAAAATATGAGTGCACTCAATATAATTCTTGCCATCATCTGCTTTGGTGTTGGCTTTGCAATTGCCCTTTGGGTCAAAGGTCAAATTGCAGCTCAAAAGATCAAAGCAGCTAAAGGACAAGCGAAACAACTGATATCGGATTCGAAACGCAAGGCCGAAACGTTATTAAAAGAAGCCGATCTGGAAATTAAAGACCGGCATTTCAAAATGAAAAGCGAATTTGACGCTGATACCAAGGAGACACGATCAGAGCTCAAACAGCGTGAAACCCACCTGATGCAAAAAGAGGAAAACATCGATCGTAAGATCGAAAAAAATGAACGCACGGCGCGGGAGCTGCAGCGCAAGGAAAAGAAGTTACGAAAAAGAAGCAATGAGATCGAGCGCAAAGAGCTTGAATACGAAGAGTTGATTGAACAACAGAAACAGCAGCTCGAAAAGATTTCTGGTCTCTCGGCCGAGCAGGCAAAGGAATTGTTGATCCGGGCCATGGAAAATGAGGCCCGTTATGAGGGGGCTCGCCTCATTAAAAAAATAGAAAATGAAGCCAAAGAGCACGCGGATCGCAAGTCTAAGAAGATTCTGGCAACCGCAATCCAACGGTATGCCGGTGAATACGTGGCCGAACGCACGGTGTCGGTTGTTCAGTTACCCAGCGATGAAATGAAAGGCCGGATTATCGGCCGTGAAGGGCGCAATATTCGAGCTATCGAAGCTGCCACCGGAGTCGACCTGATTATCGATGACACACCCGAGGCTGTCATTTTATCCGGATTCAATCCCGTCAGGCGAGAAGTTGCGCGGCTGTCATTAATGAGGCTCATTTCAGACGGCCGGATTCATCCGGCGCGCATAGAGGATGTGGTTAAAAAGGTTGGCCAGGAGGTCGATGTTGCCGTAAAAGAAGCCGGTGAACAGGCGGCTTTTGATCTGGGTGTCCATGGTATCCACAATGAGCTGATCAAAACCATTGGTCAATTAAAGTTCCGCACAAGCTACGCCCAGAATGTACTGCAACACTCTGTGGAAGTTGGCTTTCTCTGCGGGATCATGGCTTCTGAACTGGGGCTCAATGCCAAAATGGCCCGCCGGATGGGATTGTTGCATGATATCGGCAAAGCAATTGATCATGAAGTCGAAGGGCCCCATGCGGTCATCGGATCCCGGCTGGCCAAAAAATTCAATGAATCCCCTAAGGTGGTACATGCCATCGCTTCTCACCATGAGGATGTGCCGCCCAATTCGGTTTATTCCTTGCTTGTCCAGGCAGCCGATGGACTTTCCGGTGCGCGGCCCGGGGCGCGCAAAGAACTGCTTGAAAACTATATTAAACGTTTAGAGGATCTTGAAAATATTGCTAATTCCTTTAAAGGTGTTTCCAACACCTATGCCATTCAGGCCGGCCGCGAACTCAGAGTCATTGTGGAAAGCGAGACCATATCCGATGAAGAGGCCATCCTGGTCAGCCGTGATATCGCCAAAAAAATAGAAGAATCGCTAACGTTTCCCGGACAGATTAAGGTGACGGTTATTCGAGAGACCCGGGCAGTCGAGTACGCCAACAAATAGAATTTTCAATTTCTAAAAGGATCTTTTTCCGCTGAGCTGTGTTCTCCGCGGGTTTTTACCTTCGACGTCCTATAAGTACGCCTCAGATAAAAACCCTTGTGCGGCCTTGCTCAACGAAAAAATCTCTCATTTGGAAATCGAAAATTCATTTTTTTTTACCGTTAGTTTTTGAATCAAATTGTTCCTTTAGACATCTTAATTTATATCGGTTAGGTGCGAGATCTCATATTTTCCGGGGGGCCTCGAACAAGACCTAAGCTTTTACAAGTAGCTATTATTATATAAAATTCAGATAGACAAATGCTAATTTTTCTTCTATAAGAAGAGCATTCAAGATCCGGTGTTGAGCCTTAAATTTTTTTTGAGTGTGTTTTGTATTTGGTGTTTTGTGTTTAGTATTCTAACATGAGGATATCGTATCATATATTTTATACCAAACACCAAACACCATACACGAAACACTTGATGAATTCGACATTTTGCCAGTTCA
>JASFIG010000100.1:0-12799 GCA_050122795.1 Desulfobacterales bacterium | reverse complement strand
ACCCAGGCCCATCCCGGCTCCACTTTTTCAACAATACCGCGCTCCGCAGACATTCTGTACCTCCTGAGCATGATTGAGCAAGGAGCATGCCACAGATCATTCGTCAGAAATAATATCCAAAAAGTATCTCTTAAAGTATGAACGAAAGGCCGTTTTTCAAGCCGGTTATGTGTTTATAATCATTGATTTACGGATAATCATCCATTTTTGGATTCTCAACTGTAGTTCCCAAATAGAAGATAATCTCGTAAATTAATGACTTTAAAAGGTAGGTTGGAAACCAAAAAACGCATATTTTGTATACGGCTGAATGCAAAATATGGATACTTTTTACTCAGCATTGCATCCATTCCCGGCAGCAATCCAGTTCCGACGGCCGAAACGGTTTTCGCCGCGGGTTGCAGAAAATATCCGGCTAATTTTAGATACGGCTCAATATGTAATAAAATGTAAGGTATTAAGAATATTTTATTTTAAGCAGATGCTGCCGGTTGACAACTACCACCATGTGGCATAAAATAAATTTTAAATGATAATCGAATGATGAATTATCTTTAAGGTGGTGATTGCCGGGCATTGACATAGCCCTTTTTGCTGCGAAAACAATCGTACATAAAACTGAGCCCCGACAGGGCCGCAATATTTTGAAACCATAAAAAACTGCTTCAGCCCGTAATCACGGGGAATGCGATCTGCGAAGCTCTGCATAGAAGCGGATGCATCATAAGGCGGCATCCGGACGGAGGCTTTCGGCACGTAAAACCATTGTTTCAATCTGTTCAACGTGCTGAAAATGTTGATCCCGGGTTAAAAGGGTTCCGCCAACTTCCATACAGCAGGCGGCAATCCAAACATCATTAATCGGGATCTTGGTTCCTTTTCTGACCAGCGATAAATAAATGATGGCATATTTTCGGGAAACGTTCCGATTAACGTCGATGATTTCGATTTTAAGTTTTTTGATAATCTCTTGAAGTTTGCGTTCATTGAATTGCTGACGGCTTCCCTTCATAAAGCCGTAAGCCAATTCACCCAAAACGATGGAAGGGAGAAAAATATCTTCGCTGCGGGTAGCGATAAAGTCAACTGTATAAGGCAAACCCTCGGCATAATCGCAGTAAGCATTGGTATCCAGAACCAGTTTCACTCCCAATCTCCTGCGTGTATCTGACTGAATACCTCAATGGCTTCCCGCAATTCGGCAGCTTCTTCACGGGAGAGCCAGCCGGCGAGTTCGCGAATGGTTTGTTCCCGATTTTTTGTCAGACCCAGTTTCTCATCGACCGCTGAAAGAATAACGGCCGTTTTGGTAGTACCTGCTTTTTTGGCGTATCTTTGAATCAATTTTTCTTTTTCAGGCGGTATTCTGAGGCTTATTGGCATAAATCCAACTCTTTGTATCGCTTTTTATAAAAATGTATCGCATCAAATCGGTTTTGTCAACATGCAACAAACGAGGTATAAAATGGATGCTCAAAGTGCATGAATACGCGTATGAAGGCGAGCATCCCCGCCAAGCATATCAAAGATCCTCTGCGGGGCCCGTTTTTGTAGACCGACCCGATCCTTTTCTGATATGCGTATATGAACGTGCCTATCTTTGCGAAAGGAAAAAATCATCATGACTGCTGCCATACCCTCAGAAATGCGAGTGCTCGAGCTGCAAAATTATGATGAAGATATAGCCACCGCTGTGCATAGTTTGCGCGTTGTGCGAAAGCCGACCCCGCGGCCGGGCCCGGGTCAGTTGCTCGTCCGCATAGAGGCTGCCCCGTGCAATCCGTCCGACCTGGTATTTATGCAGGGCCTGTACGGCGTAAAAAAACCACTGCCCGCCGTGCCGGGCTGGGAAGGCGCCGGTACGGTGGTTGCCAGCGGCGGGGGGCTGATGGGCAAATGGCTCACAGGCAGGCGGGTGGCCTGCGGCGGTCAATCGGATGCCGACGGCACCTGGGCTGAATATTACATTGCCGATGTCAAAAGCTGCGTGCCGTTGCGCAAGGGCATTTCTTCTGAACAGGGCGCAACCTTAATCATTAACCCGCTGACGGCCTGGGCCATGGTTGATACGGCCCAAAAAGGCGGACACAGGGCCATCGTTCAAACCGCGGCCGCCAGCCAGCTGGGGCAGATGGTGGTGCGCCTGGCCCAAGATGCCGGAATTGCGTTGATTAATGTCGTGCGGCGCCAGGAACAGGAAGATGTGCTAAGGTCATCGGGGGCAAAAGTTGTGTTGAATTCAGAATCGGAAGATTTTGAAGCCCGGCTGCGTGAAGAATGCCTTCGCTTAAAGGCAACCATGGGTTTTGATGCTGTCTGCGGGGAAATGACCGGCAAGATCTTTAGCGCCATGGCGCCGGGTGCCACGGTTCTGGTTTATGGGGTCCTTTCATTTGAACCCGCCGGCGGTCTTGACGGCCGCGATTTGATCTTTGGCCGCAAACGGGTGGAGGGATTCTGGTTAACGGACTGGATTCGCAAAGCGGGTTTTCTGCGGGTTTTTCAGGCCACCGGCCAGATTCAAAAGCGATTTGCCGATGGGTCATTTGCGACCCAGGTTCGCAAAAAGCTCAGACTGGAAGATGTCCCCGCGGCCATATTGGAATACCAACAGGAAATGACCGCCGGAAAAATACTAATCAGCCCTGGTCAATAATCCAGTTTGCTGTTCCAGAATATTAGTGACAAAATGAACGCCGGCAATTCGATCGCAGGCAGCCTCTGAGCAAGATCGACTTTGATTCGGACGATAATGTGAAATTGCTCAGTGACACCACCAGAACTTCAAAATGAAGATGATAGATAACTGAAAATCAGCTGTCTTTTTTGATGCCGGGAAATTTGCGGTCCAGCACTTTGCGGTTCTGTGCGGCCGTTTCTTTTTTGCGGGCAGACCAGGTCTGGACCTTTTTAAGAGCCTGCGCCGTTCTTTTAGGAAAATCTTTGGTGCGGTTTTCCTCGATGGCTGCGGGCCTGGCATCGGCAAAAATGGCCCGGCCGACAGGGGTGCGCGTAATAACGGTGGTCCAGCCTTCCTCAGAGCCGATGCCGCCGAAGGAAACATCGGCGTACTCGGCCGCATAATCCGCACAAAAATAGCAGGCGAAGCGTTTCATGAACTCAAGCTCTTCGAGCATCATGATTTTTTCTTCCCCGCCTTTCAGATGTACGATCAGCTCTTCTTTGATGTTTATTTTGTTAACGTCTTTAAATTTAAACCCGCCGATCTGGCCCAGTTTTTCCTGCTCTTTTTTGCCGAACACGAAATTGCCCGAACAAAACAGGCCCAGGCAAAATTTAATGGAATCAGAGGGGATGATGCCCAGGGATTGCATGCGGCGAACGGCATTGATCTGGCAGGGGGTGCCCACAAAAGCCACGCGCTGAAGTCCCTTTTTGATCAACGGATCGAATTCTTTGACCTGCGAGTAAGTTAAATAATAATCGCTGTAGCTTGTCATGCCGTGAGAGGTGTCAAAGGAAAAGCCGGCGGCATCCATGATGTCTTTTTCAGTCTCAGCCAGAAACGGCAGGCGCTGAAACGGACCGGCCGGTTTGGTGACGATGGCGCCGTCGATGCGGCCGCGTTTAAACAGATGCACCAGCAGGGCGGTCACCACCCCGCCGTCGGTGGCTTTTCGGCGGATCCTGGAATCGGTGGCCCGGGCAATGCGGGTCTCAATGACCCTTCCGATGGGTGCTTTCCAGCCCGAGCTTTTGCGGGTTTCCGCGTCCAGCTCGTCAATTTCAGGGCAGATGGTATAGCACAGGCCGCATTCGATGCATTTGGCTTCATCCGCATAGCGGGGCTTGCCCTCGTTGTCCAGCTCCAGTGCGCCATAGTTGATGGCCGTGCAAAAGGTAACGCACCCGCCGCAGCGATGGCATAGCCCCGGTTTTTGCACATCTTCGATCAGGTTTGTAAAGGTTTTCATTGTTCAACCACCTTCGCGGGATTTACAATCTATGATTTTTAAATTAGGTGCCAGCCAGTTGGGGGCCGTTAAATTTGTTTGATTGGTTTAATTAGTTCAATTGGTTCGATTAGCTCAACCAATTTAACCAATAAGACCAATTGAACAATTCCAATATAACCCTGCCACCGGAATCCGCGTTTCAGTAAACTTTAACCTATAATGGACTCTGACGGTACTTCTTCAAACAGGCACGTCTTGAGCTGGGCGAAAATCTGGCCGGTGTCGAAGCCTTTTAGATGAATGGCGCCCGAGCGGCACGAGGCCACACACAGCCCGCAGCCCTTGCAAAGGGTGGCCTGAATTTCAGCCTTGCCGGTGTTTTCGATAAATTGCGGTGCTGAATAAGGACAAATCGAAATGCAAACACCGCAGCTGCTGCAAAAGCTGGGATCCACCAGTGCAACGGTGCCGCTGACGGAAACCTCCAGGGCCGCTAAAACCGTCACCGCCCGGGAGACAGCCGCCTGGGCCTGGGCGATGGATTCTTCAATCGGTTTGGGCGCATGCGCCAGGCCGCAGACGAACACGCCATCGGTGGCAAAATCATTGGGGCGCAGTTTGACGTGCGCCTCGGCAAAAAAGCCGTCATCATTTTGCGGCACTTTAAACATCTGCGCCAGGGGATTGGCTTTTTGCGGCACCACCGCGCTGGCCAGAACCAGCAGATCGCTTTCGATCACCATCTGTCTCCTGAGCACACGATCGGTAAACGTAATGTTGAGGCCATTTTGGGCGGCGCCGACCTCTATTTCCTTATCGTTGTCATAGCGGATAAATTTAATACCCTGTTCACGCGCCTCTCGATAAAGGTCCTCCCTGAGGCCGTAAGCGCGCAGATCCCGGTATAAGATGAAAATGTCCATAGCGGGATTTTTTGCTTTAAGGCTCAGCGCGCTTTTAATCGATCCGGTGCAGCAAACTTTGGAGCAATAAGGGCGCTCAGGGTTCCGTGACCCCACACACTGGACAAATACAGCGGTGCGGCCGGGATCAAATCCGTTACCTGCCTTCAGTTTGTTCTGGAGCTCCAGTCCGGTCAGCACTCGCTGATCCCGGCCGTACAAATAATCGTCGGTCTTAAACTCTTCTGCGCCCGAAGCAATCAGGGTCACACCGTGCTCCACCACCCGGTTATTACCATTCATCTGGACGGTGGTTTTAAAATTGCCGATAAATCCATCCACATTTTCAATCCTGGCGTTTAACAGCACCTCGATGTTTTCATCAGCATGAACATTGGCGATCAGGTTGTCCAGAAACGGACCGACAGGCTCTGCCTTCCAGGATTCGGCCAGGTTGCGGGCCTGTCCGCCCAGTTCTTGATTTTTTTCAACCACGACGGTTTTGTAACCTTGATCGGCCAATGTCTTGGCGGCCGTCAGGCCGGCCACGCCGCCACCGATGACCATGGCGGTCTGGTTGATCTTCATTTTGGGCTCCACCAGGGGCTCATGCAGAGCGACTTTGGCCACCGCCATTTGCAGCAGGTCTTTTGATTTTTCGGTGGCTTTGTCCATATCGTCTTTGTGCACCCATGAGCACTGGTTGCGGATATTGGCCATCTCGAAAAGGTATTTGTTGAGCCCTCCGTTGATCAGGGTTTCCTGGAAAAGGGGCTCGTGGGTCTTGGGCGTACAGGCCGTCACCACCACCCGGTTGAGGCGCTGTTTTTTAATGGTTTCTGAAATCTGGGTCTGGGTATCCTGCGAGCAACTGAACAGATTCTGCTCGGCATAAACCACATTCGGCAGCGTTTTGGCATATTCAACCACGGCGGACACATCCACAAAGCCGGCAATATTGGTGCCGCAGCAGCAGACAAAAACACCGATGCGCGGCGGCTCGCCTTTGATATCAATCTCTGCGGGCAGCTCCTTGGTTTTGGTCAGGGTGCCCCGGGCACCCGCCAGCCGGGTGCCGACCTTTCCGGCCGCTGCGCTGGCATCGATGACCGAGGTTGGAATATCCTTGGGTTCGTGAAAGGCGCCGCAAATATAGATGCCCGGCTGCGAGCTTTGAACCGGATCAAATTCTATGGTCCGGGCAAATTGATAGGGGTTCAAGTCGATATCTAGTTTTTGGGCCAGAGAAACGGCCAACTCCTGGGGCCCCAGGCCTACCGACAGCACTACGATATCAAATGCTTCCGCCCGGGTGCGGCCGGCGGCATCCACATAGCGAATCAAGTGCTTGCCGTTTTCACCCATGGGCTCAACATGCGTGATGCGCGACTTGATAAAACGAACCCCCAGATCATCCTTGGCCTTATTGTAGTAGCGTTCGAAATCCTTGCCGAAGGTGCGAACATCGATATAAAAAATGGCCGTATCTAAGCCTTTGCTGCTGTGCTCTTTGGCCAAGATGGCCTCTTTGACGGCATAGGTGCAGCAGACGGCCGAACAGTAGCCGCGGGCGCCGATATGGGTGTCGCGCGATCCCACACACTGCAGCCAGGCAATTTTCTCGGGCTCGGTTTTATCCGAGGGCCGCAACAGATGACCGCCATAGGGCCCGGAGGCCGACAGGATTCTTTCAAATTCCAGGCTGGTGACAATGTTGGGAGATGCTGAATAGCCGAAGGTGTCGTAAATGGCCGGATCAAAAGCCTCGCTGCCGGCGGCGATTACCACAGCGCCCACCTTCAGGTTGAGTTCGGTTTTTTGGTCTTCGAAGTCGATGGCGCCGGTGGGGCAAAATTTTTCGCAGGCTCTGCATTTGCATTTCAGAAAAAAAATGCAGCTGTCGGGATCGATGGTGTATTTGAGGGGCACCGCCTGGGGGTACTGCACATAGACCGCTTTGCGCTTGCTCAGCCCGCCGTCATAGGCGTTGGATACTTTCTTGGGGCATTTATCCGCGCAGGCATTGCAGGCGATACACTTGTCCTTGTCGACATAGCGCGGGTACATGGTCACCTGAACTTCAAAATTGCCCGCTTCACCGCTGATGCGTTGCACTTCGGTAAGCGTCAGCAGTTCAATGTTGATGTGCCGGCCGACCTCGACCAGTTTCGGCGATATGATTCACATCGCGCAATCATTGGTTGGAAAGGTTTTGTCCAGCTGCGACATCATGCCGCCGATGGAGCTTGAGCGCTCCACAAGGTAGACATAATATCCGGAATCGGCGAGATCCAGGGCGGCCTGCATGCCGGATATCCCGCCGCCGACCACCATGACTGCGCCTGTGCCTGTCTGCGACATAATTACTCCGTTATTAAAAATGCTATAATTTCAGATAGGTCAATTTCATTGTTGGCATTGCCCAGGGTTTTTGTGTCGATGCCCATGCTCAGGCCCAGCAGCTGCGGGTACAATATGGGTGCAATGGGCTCGCCGTTATTTGATTGTGAGGCCATGCGCTTTTGCACGCCGTCAAACTGAAGCTGGGAATAGGGACAGGCGGTGCAGATATACTGAGCGCCGGCTTCCCGGGCACTGTCGATCTTCTTCCGGGTCATATCCATGGCCAGCTGATCGTTGATGCCGGTCATCGGCGCGCCGCAACAATCCAGCTTGCGGGTCCAGTCCACACTGTAGGCACCGGTGACTTCCACCAGCTCATCGAAGATTTTGGGTGAAACCGGATCGTCAAATGCGGTGATATTGCTGGGCCGCAGGGCATGGCATCCGTAACTGACCGCTATTTGAAGACCGCTGTAAGCTTTAGTAATATGTTCCTCTAAACGCTTCAGGCCCACATCATGGTACAGGACCGACAGCAAGTGTTTCACCTGGGTCTTATTTTGATAGTCCAGGCTTTCGCGTGCTAGCACGCAATTGACATCGGTTTTCAACTCCGGGTCCTGGTTTAAAAAATATTCCGCTCGTTTTAAGCTGCCGTAGCAGCACTTGCACATCACCAGCATGTCCAGGCCGGCCTGCTCGGCAACTGCCAGGTTTTTAGCGGCCGACAGGACATAGGCACGATGGTCGCTGTTGCGCACCGGATACCCGCAGCAGTTGAAGCCATCCATTTCAACCAGCTCGATGCCCAGCCGGTCGCACACCGCTGCGGTGGCATCCGCATATTGTTTGACGCGCGCGGGGATGTTGCAACCATGAAATAACGCAAACTTCATAGGGCTTTTCCAGACAATCACGAGGCTGTACAGAAAAGTTATCTTATCCTCTGTGCTAAGGCTCGTGCGTTAAATTCGAAATCCGAAGCACGAAACTCTAAACAAATTCTAAATTCGAATGTTTTAATGACCGAAACAAAATCATTTGATTCAATCAGTCGGATTATCTGATGTTCTATTTTGGTCATTTGTATTTTTGTGATTCGAATTTGTTTCGGATTTCGAAATTCGATATTCGGATTTTTGCATTGACACAATCTAATGACTAATAACTGATAACCAAGAACGATCCATTGAACGTTAACGTTCAATGGATTGGACGGCGTTATTTTTTAAACGCCACAGAATGTCACACACCTGCACCTGCTGCGGGCAGTTTTCCTGGCATTTGTAGCAGGTCAAACAATCCCAGATCATGCCGGCACCGGCGGCCATTTCGGTTAACCCCAGACCCAGACTGCACATGATTTGATGCGGCAGCAAACCGAGCACCTGCTCGGGGCTTTCATAGTTCTCTACCACCGGACATACCGTTGTGCAGCTTTGACAGCTAAAGCAATGCGTATAGGTGCGATCTTTAACACCCCCATACGATTCTGAATCGGTTTGTCCGTTCAGCGGTATGGCAGTATCGGGATTCATCAAATTGACAAATTGGCCGGATACGGCCTGTCGGGCTTTATAAATCGGGCTGCTGTAACTGCCGGTCGTAAGCGTAGGTTGAACGATCAATCCCCGGGCAAACGAAAATGGACTTAACACATGGGGCAGCGGCGGACCATCTGTCAGAATTGCTTCGCGCACGCTGTGCCACAGCTCCCTTAATTGGATGCCGGACGGACAGCGAACCGTACAGCGGTCACAATTGGTACACAGGTAGACGCCTTCCTGGATGGCGCGCATCTGTGGTCCATCCAGCTTTTTGCCGGACGCCAGCCGCTTGAGCAGGGTCATTTTTTCGGAGGGCAGGATGTATTCGTTGCCGATAGCTTCAAACATCATGACTGCAGAACAGCCCAGGCTACAGCTGCCGCAATGGGTGCAGGCATCCAGTTCCATGATCTGGCGTGTTGCCACATTGGCAGGCAGTGATTTGTCCGAAGCCATGACCCGGTTGGTTATCAGGCTGATGGGGGTGGCAAAGAGGTGAAACATCTTGCTGAACGGCAGGTATGCCAGGCCGATAAAACAGGCGATCATATGGACATACCACAGCAGGGTGACGCCGTTGTGCTCATCCAGCCACAAAGCCACGGGCTTAATAATTCGGGCTGCTGCAAAGCCGGTAAATGCGTGAGGGGCCGGCGCATGACAATCCAGACAGCTGCTTTCGTGCACCTCACGGCCGGCTTCCAGCAGCTCGGCGTCAAAGGGTGCGGTGATATTCGGTGAAACCGTACCGAATTCTTTTACCCAGAGTGTTTCAAGGGCCCCAATTTCATCCTCATCATCCAGACCGGCATAGTCTTCGACCATCCGGATAAATTCGTTGTGGGAAGCAATTTTGAGGCCTAACAGAGCGATTCCGGACAGCATAATGACGGCTACGATCGTGATGGCATAATGATCCATGCCGCCCGATCGAAGCTGCCGGGGCTTCACAAAGTATCGACGAACCACAGCCAGGACCACACCGACCAGTACCATGGCTCCGAAAAAATCCCGCAGAAAGAAAAAGGGATTTATTGTGGAATAATATTCGCTGAAGAGCGCTTCCGATATCACAGATTCCAGGGCGTGCATGAGCAGCAGCAGCATAAAGCCGTAAAACATCGACATGTGCGCCAGCCAGCGGGAAATACTTTCCTTTAAAATGCGGCGTTGCAAGAGGACATCGAGAAAAACGGCCTCGAGCAGAGCAAGGATCTTTGAGCTGAAAATGACAGCGGAGATGCCTTTAACGACCGACAACAGCCGTTGTGGTGCCGTGATGCCCTCTCCGACGATTCCGATTTCACGGGTAAACCAGGTAGAGATCTTATAGATCAACCCTACGAGGAAGACGGTGAGAGAAGTGTAAAAGAGATAATCGAACATTGTACCGTGACATCCTTAATGTATGGCACTAAAGATGTTAAGCGATCATAAGCGCCGGGTGCCTTAGACCCTGATCAGGCTCAAAGCGGAACGTCCAGAAGGCGGAGATGATGATTGATAATATAAGCCGGAGCGTTAACGCTTTTTTAACAGCGGCTTTATACAGATAAGGAGAATCTGGAAACGGGTCCTGTTGCTTACCGGAGGATCAGGTCTGCTTTTTCTGGGATGCTTTTTGGGCCCATTCTTTTTCCATTTCCTTTTTCCACTTGGGATCGCGCTTGCGTTTCTGGGCTTTCTGGATCACCTCCGGAATCAGCTGCAGCAGCCGCTGCTTATCGATGGGCTTTTCCATGAAGGTGTCCGGGCGGAAATAATCATAGTCCGGCCACTGACTGTAGTTGATATCCAGTTCATCACCCATGGCGGATATACCGATAATCGGCGTATCCATCAGCTGCTTATCGGCGCGGACCTGTTTGCAAACCTCGAATCCGGAGAACAGCGTCTCCATCATAATATCGAGTAAAATGACATCCGGGCACTCTTTTTTGATTAAATCCAATCCCGTCTGACCATCTTCTGCAGTGTGCACCTCAAAACCGTTTCTTTGCAGAAAAGTCTCCATGGTAAACAGTAAGTCCTTGTTATCATCGATCATAACGATTTTAAGGTCTTTTCCCATGGTAAGCTCCTTTTTGCATCAGGTTGGAAGAATAGAGATTTCATGGAAATCGGATGCTCCCACAACTATACCATAGTGAAACACTATGGTATATAGTATCAATTGTTCGGCTCCGTCAAGTGATAACCTGATTTGTATTTGAGTCATTTTATTTGAAATATTGTGGTGAAACAGGTGCCCTTACCCGGCGCCGAGGTCACCTCGATTCTCCCGCCATGACGGTTGACGACTTTTTCAACCACCGCCAGGCCGAGGCCGGTTCCCGAACTACCTTTGGTTGAAAAAAATTCTTCGTATATATTGCACTGGGTGTCCTGATCCATGCCAACACCGTTGTCAGCGACCTCGAACATAAAATGGCCATCATCGCAAAAGTCCGTTTTAACCCTGACCGCATGATGGTTTTTATGGCCGTCATGCAAGCAAGCCTCCAGGGCATTCCAGATCAAGTTGTTCAGCATCCGTCGAATGCTGGCGATATCCAGACGAACCTTGGGGATGTCATCATTAATGTCCGGCTTGAGCTCGACATTTAGACTGGCAGCTTTATCGCGGAACAGGGCCAATGAATCCCTGGCCAGCTGCCCGGGCGAGATGCGCTCGTATTTAAGCGGGCGGTCTTTTGATGAATACAGGATATTTTGAACGACATCGGTGATTTCAAAAATATTTTTACTAACGATATTCCAGCCTTTTTGGGCCATTTCGATATCGTTGTCTTTAAAACCTTCGTCAACGACGTATGCACCACCCTGCAGTCCTTCAAGTATATTCTTGATGCCGTGGGACAACAGGGCGATGGATTGACCCAGGGTGGCCAGCTCTTTTTGCTTTTTTTTCACCCGGGTGATGTTGGTGGCCAATTCAATAACAGCGGCGACATCGCCATCAGCGTTCATAATGGGAGATGTTTGAATAAGAATCTGGCACATTTTACCATTTGACAGCTGCACGGTCTCGTCGGCAATATGAGGGCGTCTATCCTGAAACGTTTTTTGCACAGGGCAGTTGGGGCAGATGTCCTCCGAGCACTTATAGACGCGATGGCATTTTTTGCCGACGCCGTCTCCAAAGTCCTTTTTAAAATTTTCATTGACAAAAATGATTTGAAGATCTCGATCCTGAATGGATACATAGCAGGGGAGATGATCGACAAGTTGATCAAGTTTCAATCCCGGAATAGCAGCAGGTGTTGAAGACGCCAATTCAGGGCGTTCCGTTTTTGAGGCCATATCATATCAACCCAGTTAGAAAAAATAACGCCTACGGCACATACCATATCAGGGTTTCACTATATCCAAAAAGGCCTGATAATTGAATCGCATTCAACTTGGACGGCCAAAAAGAGCTTGAATTATTGGAAACGCTCAATATATAATTTTCAGCGTCAGAAAACAGATAATGGGCTCAACCGATATTTATTGAATATGAAAGGGTAAATACGCTTTGAAAGTCAAAGAATTTGTAGACCGATTTAACCTGCATGTGGCCGCCGGCAATGATGCCCTCGACCGGCAAATTACAGGCGGGTATTGCGGCGACCTGTTAAGTGATGTCATGGCCAATGCTCCCACCGGCTGTATCTGGCTGACGGTGCAAACTCACCAGAACATAGTCAATGTGGCCGTGCTGCACGAAATGGCGGCGATTGTGCTCACCGGCGGACAAACCCCTGATCAAGAGACCGTTGATCGCGCCGATCAAGAAGGGGTGCCGCTTTTGATGTCGCCACAATCGGCTTATGATCTTGCCGGCCAGGCCTTTGCTGCCGGAGTGGTCAGCCAAGGCGGTTAACATCTTAGAACCAAAAGCGCCTATTCGGTATCTGGATTATTACCGTTCATCAAATCGGAAATGGAGGTAGAATCCAGTTTTTCATACATAACCTCGGTCGCGTCGCGCCATGCCAGGCGAACCTGGCAGTCATCGGACATGGGGCATTTTTCGGGGAAACTGACGCATTCAACCAGATCGGATTGCCCTTCAAACAACCGCACAACCTGCCCCAGGGAAATATTT
>JASFIG010000099.1:0-12816 GCA_050122795.1 Desulfobacterales bacterium | reverse complement strand
TAGGAAGCCACCAGGTGCTGATCGTCATCAATGCCGACCCAGACGCCATCGCCAGCGCAATGGCCGTAAGGCGTCTGCTGTGGCGCAAAGTGCCAAATGTAACCATTTCCAACATCAACACCATCAATCGACCGGACAATCTGGCCATGATACGGCTGCTGGGCGTAAACCTGATTCCCTTTGCCGATATTGAGGTGGATCAATTCAGCCGGGTGGTCATTGTCGACTCCCAGCCAGATCATAATGAAATTATGGCGAGTCTTGATGCACATGTTATTATCGACCACCATCCTGATTCGGGTTGCAAGGCCCGATATGTGGATATTCGGCCGCAATATGGCGCCACGTCCACTATTTTGACCGAATATCTGCGTTCGGCCAAAATACAGCCGTCAACCAAACTGGCTACCGGTCTGTATCATGGCATAAAAACCGATACCAATGATTTTAAAGGAAAAACACAGATTGAAGATGTACGAGCTTTTCAATATTTATTTCGCTACGCCAATATCCACTTGGCCCGCAAAATTGAACAGGCTGACCTTCGATTTGATCTTCTAAAATATTTTAAGATTGCTTTGCAGAGCATGCGCCAGCGAAAGGGTAAAGTCTATGTCCATCTGGGAAATGTGGTCAATCCGGATGTTTGCGTGCTGATTGCCGACTTCTTTATGCGCGTCAATACCGTCACCTGGAGCATCGTATCCGGAATCTGTGAAAAAAAATTAACCATCATTTTTCGAAACGACGGGATCCGTAAAAATGCCGGCAAGGTCGCCAAAGAAGGTTTTGGAACGTTTGGAAATGCCGGCGGCCATAAGAATATGGCCAGGGCAGAAATTATGCTCAGCGAGCTCAAAAATCATGTGGATGTAAAGGACGATAAAAAGCTGCTGTCCTGGATTATTGGGCGGACGGCCAGACGAGCGGAACCCAAGTAGACAGAAGCAACTTCTTTGTACAACACAGCATCTTAATTCTTATCAGGCATTCATTTGCATTTGAAGTTATTCGTTATTGGTTATTCGTTATTTGAAACGTATTGAATGCAAAGGCTCAAACCAATAACAAATAACGAATAACAAATAACTGTGGGTTAAAATCCGCGAGCCTAAATTGAGAAAGGTCCTGTTGAAGATGCCGTCTGACCGATCAGGTATAAAGGTAACGATTCTGGGTTCGGGGACCTGTGTGCCGTCGTTGACGCGCAGTTCATGTGCGGTTTTGATGCAGGTCGGAGCTTCAAAAATGTTGTTTGATAGCGGTCCGGGTACCATGCGACGCCTTTTGGAAGCCGAAACGAACATTTTCGATTTAAGCCATATTTTTTACAGCCATTTTCACCCCGACCACACGGGTGAATTTGTTCCTCTTATTTTTGCCACCAAATACCCGGACGGCAGTCGTCGCAAAAAGCCCCTGACGGTCGCCGGCGGCCGCGGTTTGCTTGATTTTTACGAAGGGTTAAAAAGAGTCTACGGGCACTGGATAGAGCTTACGCCCGGCCTGCTGGAGCTGATCGAATTCGACAACCAAAATGCCGATGCGATTACTTTCGAGGATTTTTCTGCGTACACCGCTCCTGTAAAACACAATCCGGAAAGTATTGCCTTCCGAATTACGAGCCCTGATGGGTATTCCGTTGTTTACACCGGGGATACGGATTACAGTGAAACAATTATTGATCTCGCAAAAGATGCGGACCTGTTGATCTGTGAGTGCGCTCTTCCGGATGAATTGCGGGCCCCCGGCCACCTGACGCCTTCACTGGCAGGGGAACTGGCAACCAAGGCCGGCGTCGGCAATCTGGTCTTAACCCACTTTTATCCGGAATGCGAAAAAGCAGACATTGCGGCAGAATGCCGCAAGGCCTACAGCGGCCAGCTTGTTCTGGCCGAAGATCTGATGGAACTGGAGGTCCGTTGAATTGGTTCGCTTGGTTTAATTGGTTTTATTTGTTCTTGCCCGTGTGTACATTAAACCAAATAGATCAATCTTTTTAACCAACCAAACGAATGAGACCAATACAACAAATTCAACAAACCATGAGATACTATCCGATAAACCTGAATATCCAAAACCGCAATTGTCTGGTTGTCGGCGGCGGAGGGGTGGGCACTCGCAAGGTAATCACCCTGCTGGATTGCGGTGCCCGGGTGACGGTTGTCAGCCCCGATCCAACACCCCGGTTGAAGAAACTGGCCGCAGCGGGATCAATCCAGTTAAAACAGCGCTCATACCGAAGCGATGACGTCAATAAAATGTTTCTGGTGATCGGTGCCACGGACGATGAAAATCTAAACCGGCAGGTCAGCAAAGATGCCGAGCGTGTCAACATTCTGTGTAATATTGCCGACCGACCCGAAGTGTGCAATTTTATCCTGCCGGCCGTTGTCCGCCGCGGAGATCTGGCGATAACGATATCCACTTCAGGCAAAAGCCCGGCCCTGGCAAAACGGCTGCGACGCAACCTGGAAGCACAATTCGGTGAAGAATACGCCGATTTTTTGCGGTTAATGGGGGCCATTCGTGACAAACTGCTAAGCCAAGCCCATGCGCCAGAGGCGCATAAAGACCTGTTCAATCAACTCATCGATCGCAACCTTATCGGATTGATCAAAGCCGGCAAGACAGAAGACATCAATGCCCTGCTGCATGAAGTATTGGGAAAAGGCTATAAAATTGAGAAATTAATGCCTGAATCCTAAAAGAAAATTCAGGCCTGAGCGCTTAAATGGTCAGCCCCAATAACCGTACGGTTTTGAATCAGTAAATATCAGGTTTTAACCCGTCCAACAGGACAACCGGCTTGACGGGCCAACCGACAACGGAGTTTGAATGGAATCGATAATCTTCGTCAGCATCGTACTGTACCTGCTAAGCTCAATCAGCTATTTAGCGTATCTGTTTCTTCAAAAAGACTACCTGCAACGCACAGGTTTTTTTCTGCTGTTGATCGGTTTCCTGTTTCATACTCTGACCATCGTTTACGGCTTTGTTCAGAGCGGCCATTTGCCGGTCAGCAACATGCATGAAACGCTTTCATTTGCCGGCTGGGCAATCGCCGGCGTATTTTTGGGCATTACCCTTAAATTCAATTTAAAGATATTGGGCGTATTTGCAGCCCCGACTCTGACGATCATAATGATTGCCGCATCGCAATTCCCCAATGAGCCTGCTGCGCCAATCAAAATTTTCAAAAGCTTTTGGCTGGTCAGCCATGTAACCGTCATCTTTATCGGTGAAGCGGCCTTTGCCCTGGCCTGCGGGCTGGGAATTTTGTATCTGCTTCAAGAAAACGAAATCAAAACAAAGAAACACCGCTTCTTTTTTAAACGACTACCGTCGCTGGAAATGATGGACAACATCAGCTATGTCTGCATCGTGGTAGGCTTTGCCATGCTCACGCTGGGCCTGATCACCGGCTTTGTTTATGCCAAGGCCGTCTGGGGCCGGTTCTGGAGCTGGGATCCCAAAGAGGTCTGGGCCGGAATTACCTGGCTGTTTTATGCCGTTTTGCTTCACGGTAGATTGACCGTCGGTTGGCGCGGGCGACGCTCCGCCATTATGGCCGTCATCGGCTTCGCGGTGCTGATTTTCACTTTTTTAGGTGTCAATCTGTTTATGGAAGGACATCATGAGGAGTTCACAAAATTTTAGGTCACTTAAGATGAACTAAAACCACAAAGACACAAAGAGCACCAAGCACACAAAGAAATACAATTTTTAAATTACTTTGTGAACTTTGTGCCTTTGTGGTGAAAAAAATCTGTAATTGCAGGCAATTAAGTTTTAAAACATTAAAGATATGCTGGATATCGTATTACTGGGCATAAATCATAACACCGCTCCGATCGAGCTGCGGGAGTGTATTGCCTTTACAGAGGACCAGTCGAAATCTGCCCTGCATTCGCTCATGCGAAAGGAGTTTATCAAGGAAGCCTTGCTTTTTTCAACCTGCAACCGGGTGGAAGTTCTGGTGGTAACAGACGACAGCGACCGGGCGGTAGCTGAAACCAAAAACTTCATCGCCGAATTTAATAAAATCCCGCTGACCCAATTTGAAAGCGCCCTTTATGTCCATAAAGGCAATGAAGCCGTACGACACGTGTTTCGCGTTGCCGCGAGTCTGGATTCCATGGTTGTCGGTGAGCCTCAGATTCTGGGCCAGATAAAAGCAGCCTACCGAACCGCCACTGATGAAAAAACCTCCGGTGTTATTTTGAATCGCCTCCTGCACCGCACCTTTTTTGTCGCCAAAAAGATACGTTCCGAAACCGGCATAGGCGACCGCGCCGTCTCCATCAGCTACGCGGCTGTCGAACTGGCCCGCAAAATTTTCGATGTGCTGGAAGACAAAAAAGTATTGCTTATCGGTGCCGGGGAAATGGCTGAACTGGCAGTTGAGCACCTCATCCGTTGCAGGGTGGATCAGGTCTGGGTTGCCAACCGGACATTCGAAACCGGTGTTGAATTGGCCACACGGTTCAACGGCCAGGCCATACGGTTTGAGGAAATCCCTGAAAGTTTAAAAACAGTTGATATTATTATCAGTTCGACCGGTGCAACTGAATATGTGATTCGGCCCGATCAGGTAAAAGACATCATTCGTAAACGCAAAAATCGGCCCCTATTCTTTATTGATATTGCCGTGCCCCGCGACATCGACCCGGACATCAACCGGCTGGCGAATTCTTATGTGTATGATATCGATGACTTAAAAGGCATCATAGACGAAAACATCGAAGATCGCCACAAAGAGGCCATTAAGGGCGAACGCATTGTGGATGAGGCTGTGATTCGCTTTCGGGAATGGTATGAAAGCCTGGATGTGGTGCCGACCATCATCGCTTTACGAAAAAAAATGACCGCTATTGCCGAAGCAGAACTGGAAAAGACGCTGCAGGCAAGCATGATTTCAGAGCAGGAAGCCAGGGCTGTTCGTAAAATGGCCGAATCGCTCATTAATAAAATTCTGCATGATCCCACCCGCTTTTTGAAACGAAACGGCATGCGCGAGGACAAATCATTTTACGTTGATTCGGTTCGAAAGCTGTTTAATTTAGATGAATAAAATAGTTCGTTGTTCGTCGTCAGTCGTCCGTTGGAAAATCATTGCGCCATGATGACAGGTTGCCCAGAAATTCCCCGTGATTATTTAATGCGGGACATGCAACGGACAACGAACAACGGACAACGAATTCGGAGGATTTGTTTTGAGCAAAACAGCCTTTTTATTTCCCGGTCAGGGCTCTCAGAGCGTCGGCATGGGAGCGGAATTTTATCAGGAATATGACTTTGTGCGCGAAATCTTTGACATGGCCGAGGAAACAGTCAAAATGCACATCTCCAACCTCTGCTTCAAGGGCCCCATGGAAGATTTGACCCAGACGGTTAATCTGCAACCGGCCATGATAACCGTTAACCTGGCGTGTCAGGCGGTTCTGAAAAAAGAAGGCGTTGCCTATGATTTTTGCGCCGGCCACAGCCTGGGAGAATACAGCGCGTTAAATGCTGCTGATGTTGTATCTGCTCAAGATAGCATCAGGCTGGTTCATCACAGGGGTCAGCTCATGCATCGTGAATCCCTTAAAAACAAAGGCGCGATGCATGCCATTGTCGGGCTCCCTATAGCTGAAGTGGATGCATTGGTCGCCGAAGTTCAGCCGCAGGGCATTGTATCCGTCGCCAACCACAATAGCGAGCTGCAGATCGTTATCACCGGTTCACCGGAATCCGTAGAACAGGTTTCAGCGCTTGCCAGCCAGAAGGGCGCCAAGTCCATACCGCTTAAGGTCAGCGGCGCCTGGCACAGTGAGCTGATAAAGGGTGCCGAAGCGGAGTTCAATACCATTCTATCTGAAGTTCATTTTCATCCCCCTGGAAAAATCCTGGTTTTAAATGTGACCGGCGAAATGGCCAGCGACGCAGACGCGATTCAAGCCGGTATGCAGCGGCAACTGTGTAGCCCGGTTAAATGGTATGATGCCATGAATACCTTAATACAACAAAAGCTGGATACGTTCGTGGAAGTCGGGCCGGGAAGGGTTCTGACCGGCCTTTTAAAAAAGATTATACCATCGGATTATCCTGCTAAAATTTACAATGTCAGCAACATGAAACAGCTTGAAACGTTTCTACGGGAAAGCGTATAAACCACTAAAATAGCTAAGATTTTTTATAACAAAGCCGATATCACCATAATTATTCAACGTTAAATGACGATCTTATGTTGTCGCCTGAGTGCTGAGGTGGTATAATTGGCCAAACACAAAAAAAGCAATTAAGGCTTTACAGGCAAATTGAGTTGTGCTAATGAAAGCAATTTTTGAAAGTCCTTATCAGCACCGGAAAAACCAGGGGTTTGCATATGAAAAAGAAAGATAAAGAATATTTTAGAAAATTGCTCACAGATTGGTTGGAAGAACTTTTAGACCAGGCTGGAGATACGGTGTCCGGTATGACGGTGCCAAAAGAGAATTTTCCAGACCCGACAGATCGTGCCGCACTTGAAGCCGATCGCAATTTTATGCTGCGAATACGCGATAGAGAACATAAATTGATTAAAAAAATCAAAGAGGCCATCGCCCGCATTGAAAATGACACCTACGGCATTTGCGACTCGTGCGGCGAAGATATCTCTTTAAAAAGACTAAAAGCGCGACCGGTTACAACTCAATGTATTGACTGTAAATCCAAAGAGGAGGCTTTAGAAAAGGCTCTTGGATTATAACGACCATCTGAGGATAGATCTTCATATACACTCATCCGCCTCAGATGGCTCCCTGTCACCGGCCGAAATCCTTGAACATGCCCTGAAGCTCAATCTTGCAGCGATTGCCATAACGGATCATGATTCAATCGATGGATCCAAGGAGGCCCTGCGGAGCGGCATACCCCTGTCTCTACATTTTTTAACCGGCGTCGAGATCAGCGCAGCCTATCCCCCCTTTTTTCCAGGATCCGGCAGCTTCCATATGCTGGGCTACGGCATTCGCCTTGACGATCCGATCTTGAATCAAACGCTTAAAAAACTCCAGGAAGTCAGGAAAAACCGCAATCCTAAAATTGTCAGACGTCTGAATGAACTGGGCTTTCCGATTTCATTGGAAGACGTCCGGCAGGTCGGGGGTAAAGGCCAGATCGGCAGACCGCATATTGCCCTTACCCTGAAAAAAAAGGGCTACGTGGCGTCCATTGGTGAGGCTTTCGACAAATTATTAGGCGCTCAAAAGCCTGCCTATGTCGGAAAAGAGCGCCTTGGTTGTAAGGAAACGATTGAAATGATCCGGGGCGCCGGAGGCATCGCCGCATTAGCCCATCCGGGCCTGCTGGATATCGAAGATGAGAGCCAGCTGGAATCACTCATCCAAAATTTAATGCATATCGGTATGGGGGCGATCGAAGTGTATTATCCACAGCACACTGCTGAACAGACAGAGCAGTTTGTGCGGCTGGCAAAACAATATGGCCTGCTAATGACAGGGGGAACAGATTTTCACGGTGCCTTAACGCCGGAAATTCAAATGGGATCGGGAGCCGGAAATTTGTTTGTTCCACATCATATTTATGAAACATTAATGGGCGCCTTACCAAAAATTTAGAATATGGATACAGAAAATTCGATCGATATCGAACAAAATCTGGGGTATCAGTTTCAATCTAAAGAGCTGCTCGCCGAGGCCTTGAGACACAGCTCCTATGTCAATGAACAGCCGGCGTCAGATCTACGGGACAATGAGCGACTCGAGTTTCTGGGAGACGCGGTCTTAAACCTTATCGTCGGCCATATGTTGATGGAGCGCTATCCACGGATGAAAGAAGGCGAGCTTTCCAGAACCCGGGCCAATCTGGTTAATGAGACCCAGCTGGCCACGATGGCACGCGCCATCGGGTTGGGATCTGTTCTGCAACTGGGAAAAGGCGAGATTCAAACCGATGGCATGGAGAAAAATTCTATCCTGGCCGGAGCGTATGAAGCCTTAATCGCTGCTCTTTACCTGGACAGCGGTTATAAAGCCACCTTCAGCATTATCGAAAAGAATTTTGTGCCCGTTCTCGATCAGGTTCAATCAGCAAGTGATAGCCATGACTACAAAAGCCGTCTGCAGGAATGGGTTCAGGAAAAACACAGCGCCATACCCAATTATAAGGTCATCAATGAAGAGGGTCCGGATCACGACAAGACCTTCTGGGTGTCGGTAACGGTTTTTGGGATTGAAACGCAGGGCAGCGGCAAAAATAAGAAAGCAGCCGAGCAGGATGCGGCCCGCAAGGCGCTTGAGATTCTTGAAGAAGCATCTCAATAATTCAAAATAGCCTCATCCAAATTGGTATTTCACTCTGTTTATCAACAGCTGCTGGCTGCTTGCTTCCGGCTGCTTGCTGCTAGCAGCTGGTCTGTTTATTCAAGGCGCTGCGCAGTGAGCGATAGCAATTCGGACCGGACGAAAGTGTCTCTGCTGTTAAAGACATGCTTGTACATATCGGGTAGGCGAAAATGTCCAGTAAGCGGCAATTCGTGAAAAAAAGCCAAAGGCCAGTCGCCAGCAGCCAGCAGCCAGGTACCAGTCGCCAGACGCCAGAGGCCAGAGGCCAGAAGCAAGAGACGAGAAACCAGACGCCAGCTACCAGACGCCGACTGCCGGACGCTGGCAACCGCCCGTTTATCGTGCCGGTTTTTCTGCCCCACGCCGGTTGTCCCCATCAATGTGTATTTTGCAACCAAACATCTATTACGGCTGCGCATGCAAAGCCGGCCAGCAATGATGTCCGCCGGCAAATCGAAACCTTTTTAAGCTTACGGCGCAAGAAACGCCGCTACATTCAGATTGCCTTTTTTGGCGGGAATTTTTTGGGAATTCAAACCCGGACCATCAGGCGACTGCTGACGGTAGCAACCAAATTTGTGAGCGCAGGCCAAGCGAACAGTATTCGTTTCTCGACCCGACCGGATACCGTAAATCGTCAGCGTCTGACAGCGATCAAAGCATTTCCCGTAGCCACCATCGAGCTGGGGGTTCAGTCCATGGACGATCGCGTGCTGAAACGCAGCAACCGCGGCCACACCGCGGCGGATACCGTCAAAGCGGTGCAGCTTCTCCGCGAACACGCATATGAAGTCGGGGCGCAGATAATGGTCGGCCTGCCGGGCGATGACGTTCAGCGCCTGCGGGCTTCCGCCTGTGAGATCGCGCGGTTGAAACCGGATTTTATCCGCATCTATCCCACGGTGGTTCTGGCCGGCAGCCCGCTGGCGACCATGTACCAAAAAGGTCATTATGTTCCCCTGAGCCTCGCGGAAGCGGTGAGCCAGGTAAAACATCTGTACCTGTATTTCAAAAAAGAAGGGATTGCGGTGATTCGGATGGGCCTGCAGGCAAACGAAGCGTTTACAGATGATTCTATCCTTTTGGCCGGACCCTTTCATCCGGCTTTCGGGCATATGGTTTATTGCGAGATCTTTCTGGATATGGCCGTTGCGCAACTGCAGTCTTTAAATTCAACCTGGAAAAGCATTCGGTTGCACGTTCATCCGCGCAGTGTTTCCAAAATGAGAGGCCTCAAAAACGGGAACATTAAAACGCTCGGCGAGATATTTCATCTCCAAACCATTGAAATTGTCCCGGACGCAAGCTTAAATGAAGATCAATTGACGGTTACGGTACATGCTTGAATTTTGGCTTAATGCATACCGGGAAATGGTACCCGCGATGCAGATTAAAAAGCGATCCGCTTAAATTTGTTCCGGGGTGCTGTTGGTCTGAGGCTGCGACGTTTTATATTTATCATATAAAATGCGAACAATACCATCGGCCAGGCCAACCTGAGGAACGTAGATTTTACGGATACCCGCCCATTTCATAATCTTAAGGTAAATATCCAGCGCCGGAATGATAACGTCGGCGCGATCCGGCCGTAACGCTAATTGCTTGATGCGCTCTTCAACGGTGAAATGCTTTAAAAACCGGCGCACTTTCATCATCTTGTCATGTGAGAGCGGCTTGCCGTTTTTGCAGTTTGCCAAACGAAATACTTTATTGATGTTACCCCCGCTGCCGATCGCCGCCATGGTTGAAAAAGGCGCCGTGCAGTTTTTCAGCCAAACTCTCATCTTTTTCCAATAGGCTTTGCTTACCAGACCCTCCAGCAACCGGATGGTGCCAATGTTAAAGGAGCCGGTCGTCATAATTTGCCCCCGGGAAAACAGGGTAATCTCAGTGCTCCCCCCACCGATGTCCACATACAGATAAGCATCATTTCCGCCGAATAGATCGGCACTTTTATTTTCAAAAATAAATTGCGCTTCCCTGACACCGTCGATAATGTCGACCCTAATACCAGCCTCGGCGAAAATTCGATCGCAGATCTGCCGCCCGTTTTCAGCTTCACGCATGGCCGAAGTGGCACAGGCCATCATGTCCAGCGGCTGAAAAGCTTCGATCAGGTGTTTGAATCCGATCATGCTCTTTACCAGTTGTGAGACCTTGTTTTCTGAAATGTGTTTTTGGGTAAAGGCATCGTCGCCCAGGCGAATGGGCATACGAATCAACGACATTTTTCTGAACGTCGCCGAATATGTCTCTTCAAGCACACCGGTTAATAGCAGTCTAACGGCATTCGAGCCGATATCGATGGCGGCAAATTTTAACAGGGATTCCATAATAGGATACTCGTTGATTAAGATGTTTTGGTTTGATGCAGACGACGCTGCATCTCGATGCATTCTAGTAACGGCGGCGAAATCCAGCCGGACTAAATCATGACCTTATAACTTTATAAAGGATATTCTGAAACACGTTCTTAAAAATGTCAAATTCTGGTTGGCTTCATTACTTGAATCAGACCCCGGCGTCATATCTTAAAGGATTTAAACGAAAAGATTGCGATACCTTAAATGGATAAAAAATTAACAGGTTACCGGTGGCCTGATTTTATTGGGGTTGACATTTCAGCCGCCTGTCTTTTATAAGAAAAGGGTTTGGGGGGAAATATCTGATTTCACAACCTGCGGCTATTCTGAAGTCGATCCACAAACCGTCTTTCCAGCCCATCAAACGCGCGTTCTTGCCAATTGGACATTTCCCGCTTTGTCAATTCAAGTAATAAGCGCACCCTAGTTGTGGTGGCAGGGGAGGACATTAAATGAGCCCTCAGGAACATCAGCACAAAGAAGCGTTAATTGCCAGGGAAGGCCAGGCCATCGGCCCTACTACCGCCAAAGATGTGCCCATCGAAAAGACGCCGGCAGCGGCGGAAAAACCGCAAAAAATCGATCTCGATTCGCCAGAAGCGCTCATCAACCGTGAGTTAAGCTGGCTCAGCTTTGCGCGCCGGGTGCTCGCACTTGCCGAAGACCCTGAATTGCCCTTGCTTGAACGCGTCAAGTTCGCCGGCATCATGGGCATGCTGTACGACGAGTTTGCCATGAAACGGATGGGCGGGCTCAAACGCAAAATCGAAAAACGCAAACGCAAGAAGAAACAGAAACTGTCCCCCGACGGGCTCAGCGCCGAAGAGGAACTGCAGGCCTGCCGCAAAGAGCTGCAGAAGCAGGCTCGCCTCGTTTCCGGTCTGGTGGGCGATCAGCTGCGGCCTGCTTTAGAAGCGGCCGGAATCCCCATTTTGGAATATGCTGATTTAAGCAGCAAACAGCAAAAACAGATGCAGCGCTATTTCCTCGATTCGGTGGAGCCCATCCTGACCCCGCTGGCCGTGGATGTTTCCCATCCATTCCCCTTCATCAGCAATTTAGGGCTCAACATTGCGGTCGAGATTCAGGAAACCAAAAAGAAACGCAATCGCTTTGTGCGAATCAAGGTGCCGGCAAACCGCCCGCGCTGGGTGCCTCTGGCCGACGACGCCGGGTTCGTGCCCCTGGAGCAGGTGATCGCGTCCAATCTGAGCCTGCTTTTTCCCAAATCAGCCGATCTAAAGTGCTATTTTTTCCGCGTGACGCGCGTTGCCAAGGATGACCCCTGGGAGCGAACCATTCCGGATCTGGAAGACCCGGAGGCCGATATTATTCCGGCTCGGATCATCGGCATGGTAACCAAAGAGCTAACCGCGCGCAAATTTGCCGGTGTCACCCGTCTTCAGGTCAGTGCAGACATGCCCAAAAAAATGCAGCGCTGGATCGCCGAGCAGCTCAAGGCGGATCTGTCTGAACTGGAAACCGTGGAGGGGTTGATGAGCCTGGCGGACTTGATGAAGTTTCAGGCGGAAGGGTATTCGGAATTGCGCGATCCGCCCCATCATCCGGTAACCCATCCCCGATTGCGGCGCTTGGATTTTAACGATTCGGCGGACGTATTCGCCGAAATTCGCAAAGGCGACATTTTACTGCATCATCCATACCATAGCTTTGACAGTTCCATCCTGCATTTTTTACAATGTGCAGCAGTCGACCCGCAAGTATTAGCCATCAAGCTCACCATTTATCGCACCAGCAGTGACTCGCCGATCGTCCAGGCGCTGCTCGAAGCGGCACGCCAGGGCAAACAGGTTGCCGTGCTGGTGGAGATCACCGCGCGTTTTGACGAGGCGCCCAACATTGCCTGGGGCAGAATATTGGAACGAGAGGGCGCACACGTTGCCTACGGTGTGGAGCGGCTCAAGACCCATGTCAAGTTGGCTCTGGTCGTCCGCGAAGAAGCCGACGGCATTCGCCGCTATGTGCATGTGGGAACCGGAAACTACCACACCATCACGGCCCGAATTTATGAAGACATGGGTATTTTAAGCTGCGACCCCGAACTGGGGTCTAACGTGGCGTCTTTGTTTAACGAGCTGACCGGCGCCACACCGTCTTCCGAC
>JASFIG010000098.1:0-13084 GCA_050122795.1 Desulfobacterales bacterium | reverse complement strand
GATAGCTAACACTTCATAGCTACATCAACAGCAGCGCACAAAGGTCATCTCCAGTATGCTGCCGAATGCGCTCATCATTCACTTCCTGGCAACTGCCGATAATGCGTCATATACTAATCATCGATTTCCAGTAGGGAGAGCATCTCCTGGTGGATGGCGCCGTTGGAAACCAGGATTTCTTTTTGGTCCAGTGCGAAAGGCCGGTTGGAAAAATCGGTAATCACCGCGCCGGCTTCGGTGGCGATCACAGCTGCAGCAGCCTTATCCCAGGGTTTCAGGTTCTGTTCCCAGAACGCATCAAACCGACCGCAGGCCACATAGCATATGTCGAGGGCAGCCGAACCCAATCGACGCACACCTTGTGATGCATTTTGGCATACGCAGAATCGTTGCATGACCGGTTCGATAATTTTACCGAAATCATAAGGGAATCCGGTAACCAGCAGACTCTGATGAACCACAGCAGTTGATGTGACCCGAATGGGATTACCGTTTAGCGCGGCGCCTTTACCCGTTATGGCCGTGAACAGCTCACCATCCATTGGGTTGAGAACCAACCCAAGGGCAATCTCACCCTGAACAGCCAATGCAATCGCAATCGAAAAAATCGGCAATTGATGGGCATAATTGGTGGTGCCGTCAAGTGGATCGATGATCCACTGGCATTCCGAATTCCCATGGTTGATACCGCTTTCCTCTGCCAGGATGGCATGATCGGGAAATACCCTGCGAATAATTTGAATAATCTTCTTTTCGGAAGCGGTGTCTGCATCAGTTACAAGGTCGAAAGCTCCTTTTTGACCGATTCGGGATATATGACCGAAATGTTCTTGCAAGATTTTTGCTCCGCTATAGGCCGCTTCGATACCGACTCTTTTTGCATATTCAAGATCCATGGGCATTCACCTTTACTGATGATTTCTCAAACAGGACTGCTTCCATTCGATTGATGAGCGGCATTAGCGTCGATTTTTGTCGGGCTGAAATCGCCATACCGTTAATTTTACGCGTTAGATCCGGAATTATCTCGGGATCGACCCGGTCTATTTTGTTGAGCACCCGCATCGTCGGGGTATGCTGTAGCTTAAGATCGCTAAGTATTCGTTCGACCGAATCGATCTGGGACATATACCGTGGGTTACTGATATCGATGATGTGCAGAAGGAGGTCGGCACTTTCAAGCTCTTCCAACGTTGCACGAAATGCGACCAATAGGTCTTCCGGCAAATCCTTAATGAAGCCAACCGTATCGGTGATGATGACTTCGCTATCCTTGGGAAATTTGAGCCGCCGGCTTGAAGGATCCAAGGTCGCAAACAGCCGGCTTTCCGCTAACACGTTGCTTTTGGTCAGTGTATTAAGCAAAGTGGACTTGCCTGCATTGGTGTAACCAATAATTGAGATAATGGGCAGGCCTTTTTTTTGGCGTTGCGCCCGTTGTTGTTTGCGGTGTTTTCTTACGGCCAACAATTCTTGTTCGAGACGTGCAATTCGATCACGTGCGCGTCTGCGATTGATTTCCAACTTCGTTTCACCCGGCCCGCGACCGCCGATGCCACCCGTCAGGCGGGACATAGCGGTATTTTTAAGAATTAAACGGGGCAGTAAATATTTTAATTGTGCCAGCTCAACTTGCAATTTGCCTTCACGCGTCTTGGCTCGCTGGGAAAAAATATCTAAAATCAGTTGCGTCCGATCAATGACTTTTAATTCGATTTGATCCGTAATGGCGCGGATTTGTGATGGGCTCAATTCTTGATCAAATATGATGACGGTGGCTGCCTCCTGCAATGCCAGAATCGCCAGTTCCTGCAATTTCCCCGGACCGATGAACTGTTGTCTACTTTTTGATTTGCGTTGCTGAACAAGCACGCCAACAATCTCGATACGGTTGGATGTCGCCAGGGCCTTTAACTCCTCCAGGGATTCAAGCGCTTTGCGCTTTGATGTTGAGGATACACTGGCCAGCAATGCGCGCTCCGTGCCCGAATCGGCACTGTAGCCTTTACTCAGGCGTGCCAGCTCATTTTCCAGAGCCTGGATCATGGCCAGACAGTCAATATTAAGTTGCGAAGGTGACAGCGGCTCCAGGATGCGGTAAGGCGCGTTGTCCGCGTTTTTGGGTAGAATATGGGCGACATGAATATGCGGGCGTGATTCGGTCTGGCCATTGGCAACCGTCGCCATCATATCAAGCCTCAACAGCGCCAGATCGGTCAGATCATCATCGCTAAGCGCTTCGCTGGTTAAATGAGTGTGGATGCACCGCAACCCGTTCAATCGGCCAGGAGCGGCCCGATATTCACCGATGGGTGGAATAACGATTTTTTTATGATCGCCGACAATAACAAAAGCCACCTTACCCTGGCGGTTGATCAGCAGACCGATCTGACGCCGGATTTCATGGGACAGACGGTTCAGGTCATGTGTGAGCTCAGCACTAATTAAAAATTGGGGTTGAATGCGGCGGCGGTAAAAGTTTTCAAGTCGCCGGATTTGATTGGCTTTCAGACCGACGGTATTTCCATAAAGTTTTTTCATCGTAAAGTCCAAGCCAAATCATAAGCCACTTCAGTACCCGTTGCAAGTCTAACGGGATTGGTAGTCCCAATTTTCTAAGGGTGTTATTGTGATTACCCGGTTTGCATATTGGCGATGATTTCCTAAATACCAAGTTCATCTAACTGAGGTTTCAGGTGTCAGTTCGCGCGTTCAGGGTTCAAAGGTTCAGAGTTCAGGGTTCAGAAGTAGCAGGACTGAGGTCTCCATTTTGCGGCTGAAGATCGATGTCCTTTGTCATTTGATGATTCTTATATAACCTCTGAACCTTGGAACGGTGAACCTCTGAACCGGTGGCTGACACCTGAAACCTATACAGCGTCGACCATATCCTCAGGTGCCATAATTTCAAAGCGGGTGTATGCATCCAGGAAGGTAAGCAGGACTTTTCCGGTGGGTCCATTGCGTTGCTTGGCCAAAATGATCTCAGCCGTTCCTTTGAGCGGATTGCTTTCGTCCTGATTGTATACTTCATCTCTGTATATAAATGCAACTACGTCGGCGTCTTGTTCAAGCGCACCCGATTCGCGTAAATCAGATAGTTTCGGACGTTTGTCAGTCCGCTGTTCAAGCATCCGATTTAGCTGAGATAGCGCCATGACTGGAATTTCCAGCTCTTTGGCCAGCGCTTTGAGCGATCGGGACATTTCTGATATTTCGAGGTCCCTGCGCTCCATCCCGCCACGGGCCTGCATAAGCTGTAGGTAGTCAATAATGATTAGCCCGATATTCTTGTCGAGTTTGAGCCGGCGCGCTTTTGCCCGGATATCCATTGCCGATAGGCTGGGGGAATCATCAATATAGATAGGGCTTTCTGACAAAACACCGGCTGCATCGGTCAGACGACGCCAGTCATCCATGCTAAAAAATCCGCCTCGCATGCGGGACGAATCCAGGCGGGCTTCTGAGCACAACATTCTTAACGACAGCTGTTCTTTGGACATTTCCAGAGAAAAGAAGGCTACCGGGATGTTTGCATCAACTGCTGCATTTCTGGCGATATTGAGGGCCAATGCCGTTTTGCCCATGCTCGGCCGGGCAGCTAAAATGATAAGATCGGAATTTTGTAGTCCTGAAGTCAAATTGTCCAGTTGTCCAAAGCCCATTGGTACACCCGTTACGAGGCTTTTGTTCCCCTGTTTCTCCTCCAGTGTTTCAATATTGCCGATGATCAGACGACTGAGTGGATAAAATCCTTGACGGGTCTTTCTTTCTGAAATCTCAAAGACGGACGTCTCGGCAAAATCAATAATGTCGTCGACATCACCGCGGTCCTCATAGCAACGCTTGGTGATGGCGTTGGCTTTCTCGATCAGACGCCTGAGGGAGGCTTTGTCGGCCACGATTTTTGCGTAATGCTGGGCATTGACGGCCACGGGTACGGCGTCGACCAAACGTGCCAGGTAGCTGGCTCCCCCGACCCTGTCCAGATGGCCCTTTTCCTTCAGATGATTGGCCAGTGTCACCAGGTCAACGGGTTCACCCCGATCGAATAAATCCATGATGGCTGCAAATATTTTTTGATGCGCGCTTCGATAAAAATCAGCGGCTGAAAGAATTTCGACAACATCCAGCAGGGTATTGTTATCGACCAAAATGGCGCTTAGCAAGGATTCTTCCGCCTCGATGCTTTGGGGGGGCAGGTGATAAAGCGATGGATCTTTTTGGCTTTGCGTTTGTCGATCAGCCATAAGTTCTAACCTGCAAAACTCAGATATAATCTATTGTAACAGCTGTAGCGGACTCTGTCCGATTAAAGGCCTTGTTAAGACACAAAGGCCGCCTGACTGTCTTTTCAATACACACTCTTGTTTCAATTGTAAATGTCAAATTATTCCGGTACAATTTCAACGCTTATTTCGGGCTCAACCTCCTTATATACCCGTATGGGGACCTTATATGAACCGACTGACTTGATGGGTTCTTTCAGAAGGACCATTCGCTTTTCAATAACGATGTCCTGTTTGGCCAGCGCGTCAATAATATCGCGCACTGAAATAGATCCGTAAAGTCGGTCTTCCTCGCTAACCTTGGCAGCAATGGTAACCGACACGCTTTCCAATCGCTGAGCCATTTCTTCGGCTACTTTGCGTTCCTTGGCGATTTGAAGTTCGAATTTGGTGCGGTCACGCTCCAACATCTTTCGGTTTTGGGGTGTTGCCCGTACCGCTTTGTTCTGGGGCAAAAGATAGTTGCGGGCATAACCGTCTGCCACGCTAACCTCACTGCCAATGATACCCAGGGAATCGATCGTTTCTTTTAGTATGACCTTCATGTCTTAACCTCCATGTCATGCGTCAGTGCAGGTAAATCTTTTTTTTTAAACGGATAATGTTCACGATCGGCAAAAAAAGTCTCGTTTCATCACGATTTTATTTTTCCCAATTTTCGGAAGTTGGCCCACACATCGATAAAACCGATGGCAATGACGACCATCAATACCTCCTGCAAAACGAGCAATGCATACAATATGATTTTTGCAAAGCGCGGAACATGCTTCTTTTCGAAAAAGAATGAAACGATTGCAATGCCCTGGAAAAAATATATCATCATCAAGGTGATCAAGCCGTTGAGACCAATTGTTTTGGCCACGTCATCGGGGATCAGAATCAACAAACCACAGCCAATGACCCCCCACACCAAATAATCAGGTGCCTGCCAAATATTCAGCCTGCCGTAATCCGGGTGCGGCATTTGTCTGCTTTTCAGCAGCGTTCTGCCCAGCAATAGGTTCATCCATATGATAAAAAACGTTGATGTGATCAGCAAAGCCGGCAGAATTCTGATGACCACCTTTTGAATCTCATCGAGGAACCGCGTAAAGTCTGGAATGTTGTCCGCAGGCATGCCCATGTTGCGGTATAACGCCAGCAGGAATTCCCGGTTATCAGCCACCGACCGGGAAAATTCATCGAACAGGTCATGGCCGCTTACAGCGCTAAATAGAATAAAACAGATTGCGCCACCGAAAAATACCAGGCCGCCTGTTATGAGCATGGTTTTTTCGATTGAGATTTGAGACTCGAGTAACTCCCCCAAGCTAAATCCGATGATGAGCAACACGGCAACGAACACGATGTCAAACGGAAATGTGCTCACGACGATCACCATCATCACCAGTGCGATTATGGGAATCAGCGCACTGATGGTTCTGCCAAGCTTAATGCGATAGTAGAGTATCGGCAATGGGAGCAGCAGGCTGCAGAAAATTCCGAAAATCGGGATTATGATAGAAGCTGCCAGTATCAGGCAGGTGATCAAGACACCGTTTGCGATATCCTTTAACATGTCTCTGGTTCACCCCAGAAGTTTAAGGCATACCCTACCCACATCCAGATTGATCGAATCAATGCAAGTCAATGGATCCGACATAGGGCAGCAGCGCAATGGTTCGGGCGCGCTTGATGGCATGTGTCAAGGACCGTTGATGTTTGGCACAACAACCAGATATGCGCCTTGGTATTATTTTGCCGCGCTCAGTGATAAAATACTTGAGCGATTTGGGATCCTTGTAATTTATGACCAGACTTGTATCGGCACAAAAACGGCACACTTTGCGCCGGTGATAGATGCGTTTTTTTCTCTTCGGTCTTCGCCCGGTTCTGCTGGTATTGGCAACCATTTTATTTGATCTCCTCTTTGGTTTCACTTTCTGCGGCTTCGCCTCCATCCGCCTGGGATTCGAGCTTCGGCGATGGATCCGCATCCATTGGTTCTTCGGTTGTGCGTGTTGAGTCATCGGCTGTAGCAGGCGGTTCTTCAGACGCCTGTGTTTCAGCCGGTTTAGCTGTTTCTGAGGGGACCTGTGTTTCGGTGGGCGGGCTTATTTCCGGCGGTGTCTCAACTGTTTTCTGCGAGTTGGCAATCTCTTCTTTGACTTTTTCAATATCAGCGGACTTGTCCAGCAAAACGGTCATGTATTTTAGAACGCGGTCATCGATACGAAAAAACCGCTCTATTTCGTCTACGATTGCTGAGGTCCCGCAGAAGTCAAAGCGGGTGTAGTAACCGCGAGGCTTCTTTTTGATTTCGTAGGCAAGTTTGCGGGTACCCCATTCATCTGTCAGCGCCAGATACCCGTTTTCCTGGTTGATAACGTCCTGAACCCTGTTGACGACCGGTTGTCGCTGTTCATCCGATAGGTCCGGGTCCATAATAACAATGGTTTCGTAGCGTCGCATAAAACCTCCTTGTGGCTAATAAAGCCCTGGTTTATTCCAGAGCAAGGATAGGGCGCCTTCGTTTGGCAGTGAGATTAAAACCATCATCTTTAACATTAATAAAAATAAAGTGTCAAGCCAAATATCGGCAAAAATCCAAGTTTTTGAAAAAGCCGATTTTATGCTTGCCAGCAGGCCTGTTTCCATATTATTTCAATAGCCGAGTTCAAGTGTAAGGTCGGAAAGATGAAACTATGATCGATGAAGCAACTTTACAGCATTTCATTTTGGGTATGATGATGGCACTTTCATACCCAACCTTCAGACGGTTTAAATATCCTTATTTAGTTTTGATACTTATTCATCCATTTGTTATCGAGGGGGTTCAGTTCTTCATGCCGGACCGGACTCCGGATGCAGCCGACATACTGGTTGGACTGGTGGGTACGCTGTTGGGTTTTTGCCTCGTCTAAAAAAAAGCTTTCAGGAATTAAGCCTGAAAGCTTTTTTTATTCTGGTGGGCCACATAGGAATCGAACCTATAACCTACTGATTAAGAGTCAGGTGCTCTGCCTAGTTGAGCTAGTGGCCCGTGATAGCTGTTTTGCGTGAACAAAAAGTTTTGGTAACAAGTTCGCCATCGGATGTCAATTTTTTTTTTACGGATCATAAACCAAAACCATCCCGCCATCCTGATGTGACATTATCAACTAAACAGCCACTAACAAATAACCAATAACGATTTACAAAAGGCCGCACTAAGCGGCCTTTTACTTGCGCCATGGGGGGCGCTCTCTTTTTCTTTTCTGTTTTTTACGACGCTCTTTTTTTCCTTTCCGGGCCGACTCTTTTTGTGAAGATTTCGCTGTATTGCCGGTCAGACCGGCAACTTTGTCCAGATTGACCGCAAAGCTGCCGCTCACATTTGGCGTTGCCGCTTTGGATGGCTGTGCCTGTTTCTGGGCCCGGGGCTTTTCTTTGGGCAATGGCGGGCCACTAAAACAGCCTGTTGGTATCGAAGGCGCCACAAAAAGCAATTCACCCATTTGCTGAAATAATACGCCTTGCTCAACCGAGGCCTGTACATGAACGCTGAGCAAGACCGGCTGTGAGTCGCTGCGTTTTCCCATTCGTTCTGCCAGATCCGGGCTGGCGGATAACACCACCTGTTGATACCCGCTGGGGAAAATGCCCTTTTGCGCCGCAAATGGATATGCTCTTTTTCGGACGCAGGTGTATAAAAGCTTGGGCAGTTGCGGTGAGGCATTAGGCCGCGGCAAATGCTCACGCCGTTTGGCGCGTATGCGGTTGTCTAAGATTTCGAACGGGGGATCCGGGAGGCTGTACATGATTTCATTTAGATGGAATCGGCGCACGTGCTTCCAGCCTTTTTCTTCGTGGAGGGCTTTTAGCAGTTGCTTGATTTTAACATACCCCTGCTTGTCGAGAACCAGTCCGAACTCATCGGGTCGGCGTTCAAGGATGTAGGCAAGATATTTTGCCAGGCTCTGGGGTGTCTTTGTTTTTACCATATGCATTCTTGACCTGTTTGGTTCTATCTGATATTTTTCATAACCATCAGAAATGTCAACTTTTTTGTTAGCCACTACCGTAAGGACCGAATCATGCGGTCATCGGACGCCGCTGGCTGGACTGGGATGTAAGCCCTGGCATCAAGCAACGGTCACGGCAAAGCGTGATGTGTTTTAGCGACTGAAAGGATACCCTTCGAATGAATCTGTCCAACTCTAAAAAATTGTATGAGCGTGCGGTAAAGCTAATTCCCGGAGGGGTTAACAGCCCCGTGCGGGCATGTCAATCGGTTGGAGCAAGTCCGCTTTTCATCGATCGGGCTGAGGGCTGTCTGATTGTTGATGCTGATGGGAATCGCTATATTGATTATGTTGGCTCATGGGGGCCGATGATTTTAGGGCACCGCCACCCGGCGGTGATTGAGGCGATTACCACCGTATTGGAACGTGGAACGAGCTTCGGGGCGCCAATTGATCTTGAAGTGCAGCTTGCCCAGATGGTGATTGATGCCGTTCCTTCGGTAGAAATTGTGCGCATGGTCAATTCGGGCACCGAGGCAAGCATGAGCGCCGTGCGACTGGCAAGGGGAATTACACAACGGGAAATGATTATAAAGTTTGATGGGTGCTACCACGGACATGCCGATACCCTGCTGGTTGCAGCAGGCTCGGGTGTCGCAACTCTTGGAATTCCTGGTAGCCCGGGAATACCCGAATCCATCGCCCAGCATACGCTGTCACTTCCTTATAATGATGTGGATGCGCTCACGCAGGTGATGGCGGAAAATGGCGATTCGGTCGCCGCTATCATTGTCGAGCCGGTGGCGGGCAACATGGGATTGGTGGCACCGCATAAAGGCTTTTTAGATGCTCTTAGGCAGACATGTGATCACTGCGGGTCCATCCTGATTTTTGATGAAGTCATGACGGGTTTTCGCGTGGCCCACGGTGGGGCGCAAGCCCTGTATGGCGTTTATCCGGATCTGACCTGTTTTGGAAAAATCATCGGCGGAGGACTGCCGGTGGGTGCTTACGGTGGGAGGCATGATTTGATGTCCCAGGTAGCACCACAGGGCTCCGTCTATCAGGCTGGAACCCTGTCCGGCAATCCAGTCGCCATGGCAGCCGGTATCGCAACGCTTGAACAGATTCAAAAAGCCGGGTTTTACGAGGCCCTGGATCAGAAAGCAGAACAGCTACTGTCCGGAATTGAAAAAGTTGCCCGAAAAGCGGCTATTCCGGTGCAGACCCAGCGGGTTGGCTCTATGCTGGGATTCTTTTTTAATGACCGGCCGGTTAACAATTTTGATGATGCCAAAACCAGTGACTTAGAAAAATTCTCTGCATTTTATAATGGGATGCGCCGGGAGGGGATTTACATCGCACCGTCGCAGTTTGAAGCATTGTTTGTTTCCGCTGCGCATGAAACCGAGCACATTGAAGCGACCCTCGATGCGGCCGAGCGCGTCATGACCGGGCTCAACGGATAGCAACCCATGGACCTGACAATGGTCGCCTGGTTCGCCGCCGTTGAATCTGACGCTACCTAAATTGAATGATGAAATGATGGCCAAGGAGAGCGTATAAATGGAAGATTTCAGTTCCCAGGAAAAGTTAGTCGAGACGTATTTAAAGGACAATAAGAAAGAGCAGGCGGTTGAGTTGCTTTTTGATTTGATTGCCCAATGCGCACAGGCGCATGATTTTGCCAAAGCAGAATCACTGCGCGAACGGCTTTTTGAAGTCGATTCGATGGCATTGGATGAAATTGTCAAATCTGCTGAAATGATCGAGAACGCAAAGCTAAGCGCCATGAACGCGGCACACTTGGAATCATGGTCTCATCTGTACAGGCATTTGACAAAAGAAGAATCGATTGCGCTTTACTATGGCATGCAATCAGCGGTTTATGAACCGGAACAGATTATTTTCCGGCAGGGTGAGCAGAATCCGAATCTGTATTTCATCAATGCCGGTCAGGCTAAGTTATTTTTTCATAAGGATAAACACGCCATCCTTTTAAAGTCCCTGGGACCCGGAGACCTTGTCGGTGAGGACACCTTTTTCACCAATTCGACCTGCACAACCTCTGTGATGGCCCATTCGACTGTTAAGTTAAATTTCATCGATAAAAGCGCTCTGCAGAAATGGCAGGCAAATGCGCCCAATCTGGCCAACAAACTGCAGGATTACTGCACCGGATTGGAGCCGGTGAAAGATTTGCTTCAGAAAAAGGAGCTCGAGCGCCGAACTCACCCACGATATGCCGTCGCCGGCAGCGCCGCCATTCAACTTCTGGATCAACAAGACAGTAAGGCTTTTAAAGCAGATCTTTCCGACATTTCTGTCAGCGGCGTATCCTTTATTATGAATACTTCGCCAACCGCGGCCGAATCGCTGTTGGGCCGTCGTCTGACCCTGAGATGTACCTTACGTGGATCTTTTCCTGAAATACGCATTGATCAAGAAGGCCGCATTGTGGGTGTGCATGCCCAGTTGTTTAATGAATACTTTATCAATGTTAAATGGGAACAGCCGCTTGATAACGATCTGATTGATAAGATCAAGGCATATGGATAGGGTTGTAAATATATTGATTTATATGCAAATATTTGCCATAATGGATTATACCGGTTGTCAATACGGAAGACGGCATACGCAGCTGTTCGTATAGCAATTGGATACCAAAGCGTCTTCGTCATAATTATTATCATCGCGATCGGCCAAGAGGGGGGGGTGACAGACAGGTGCAGCCGCACCATGGTCTTTGCATGAATTGTTCAGAGGTTTGGGTCTGAAGGCATTACCGGTCGATGATCGGTCGAGTACCGGATTGTTATTCAACTGATGCAGACCGGATCGGGCCGGGAGGAAGAATTGGAGCCGATGAACCCATGGCCAAATTAACCCCCGAAAACAAATCTGCACACCCGCAACCGCATTTTTTGCATGCCAGCCCAAGCACCGGGCTTCCATCCCTGATTGATCATTTCAACGGTTTCGCCGTCACCACCGACCGCCACGGTCGGATTGTGTTTGTCAACCAGGCCGTAATGCGGATAAGCGGTTTGAGCCAGTCGGAAATCATGGGACGATCACTTGAGCTGTTGTTTGATTTGACGACCGAGCAGAAGTCAGCGGTCATAGAATGTCTGGGGCACAAAACAGCCCTGACTTTCGAAACCACCGCTCGCCGCAAATCAGGGCCGCCCCTTACCGTCCAACTCAATGTTTCACCCCTTGATTCAGCTGCAGCTGACAGCGGACTGGCTGTATTTGCAGTTGATGTTTCCGGGCTCAAGCGCACCTTTGAAGAACAGACGCAATTGGTTACCGCAGTTGAACACGCGGCTGAGTCTATTATCGTCACCGATCCGGAAGGGATTATCGAATATGTCAATCCGGCTTTTGAAAAAATCACCGGTTATTCGCGCCATGAAGTTATCGGTGCCAACATCGAACTGTTGGACAGTGGACAGCATTCCATAGCCTTTTTCAGTACCATCATCGATACCCTGCAGCGGGGAGAAATATGGCAAGGACGAATGATTAACAAACGCAGGGATCATTCATTGTACGAAACCGAAGCCACTGTTTCTCCGATCAAAAATAAAGCCGGTTCCATTACCAATTACGTCAGTGTTCAACGGGATGTTTCCAATGAAGTTCGTCTGGAAAGGCAGCTGCGTCAGGCTCAGAAAATGGAAGCCATCGGCACTCTAGCCGGCGGTATTGCCCATGATTTTAATAATCTTCTCATGGGGATTCAGGGAAATATTTCGCTGTCGCTTTTGGATATCGAATCCAATTCGCCCCTGGTTAAAAATCTAAAAAAGATTGAACAATACGTTCAGAACGGCGTCGATCTGACCAAACAACTGTTGGGTTTTGCAAGGGGGGGCAAATATAAAATCAGCTTGCTCAATCTGAATGAATTGATCAAGGAGCAAAATCTCATGTTTGGCCGTACCAACAAGGATATTATCTTTAAAAATGAAGCCAGCGCGGACCTCTGGAGTGTCGAGGCGGATCGGGGGCAGATCGAGCAGGTGCTGATGAACCTATATTTGAATGCCTTGCAAGCCATGCCCAGGAGCGGGACACTGACCACTCGTACGGCAAACGTTACCGTTGATGACGATCAATACAGCCCCTATTATGTTAAAGCCGGCAATTACGTTAAAATAACGATCGTCGACACCGGCATCGGAATGGATGAAAACACTCAACAACGCATCTTCGATCCATTTTTTACTACTAAAGAAATGGGCCGCGGCACCGGGCTGGGTTTGGCTTCGGTCTACGGCATAGTAAAAAATCATGAAGGCTTTATCAATGTCTTCAGCCAGAAGGGGCAGGGGACCAAATTTGAAATTTATTTGCCCGCTTCAGGTAAGCTTGTACCGACCCCTAAAAAGGCCCGTGAAAAATTTGTCGAAGGCCGGGAGACGGTTCTGCTGGTCGATGATGAGGATATGATCATTGACGTCGGTACGCGCATGCTCAGAAAGCTGGGCTATCAGGTTTTTATCGCCAGAGACGGTAAAGAAGCCGTCGAGGTTTTCAAAAAGCACCTGGAAGAAATTGATCTGGTCGTGCTGGATATGATCATGCCCAATATGGGGGGCGGTGAAACCTATGATCGCATTAAAAAAATCAAGCCGGACGTGAAGGTATTGCTGTCCAGTGGGTTTAGTATCAATGGGCAGGCTTCTGAAATTTTGAATCGGGGGTGCAATGGCTTTATCCAAAAACCCTTCAATTTACAAAATCTATCACAGAATCTGAGGGCTATATTGGAGAGGGAATAGAAGTGGTTTCAAAACCCCATCT
>JASFIG010000097.1:0-13261 GCA_050122795.1 Desulfobacterales bacterium | reverse complement strand
TTTTCCCGGTAGCCGGCCGGGCGAAAAGACGCGCTGCGGGTCCAAAGCGGCCTTGATGCGGTGCATCACCTTCCAATGCGGGCGCTCGATACCGAAGACATCGTTATGCGCCTTGAAGTCATCAGTCGCCTTTTCCATAACCACATGACCGCCCAGTTGATCGCCGGTTGTGCACAGCCGTTCCCACAGGCCGTCGGGCATGTTTTCAAATGCGGCAAAGATGCGACCGCATCCGTAATCTAAAAGCAGTTTGGAATGCGGCAGCCATTCGGCCAGCGAATCAGCAAACCCGGGCATTCGATCAAGGGGCAGGTCGGCCCGCAGGATAAACGCCGCCGCTAACAGCTCCGAATAGGTGCCCTGAAAAATGCCATCCTGAACCGCATAATCTTGAACCGGATCTATCGTCATGCCGGCCTTTTCACATAATGCTTGTGTTCTTGTGAGTTGCTCTGCGACGGTTTTGTCAAACCCTTCAAATCCGATTTTCAATTTCCAGGGCCGGCGCATCTCTTCATCAGCCTGCCCATTTAGCGGCACCATCACCATAAAAACCGGTATCAGCCGGGATGTGATCACCTCGGATGCCAGGTCCGCACAGACTGACGACGGCCCTTCAGCACTGATGGCGCTGCAGCGCTCGGGTATGGTTATCACGCGACAGGTGACTTCGGTTATCAGGCCCAGCGTTCCGGCGGAGCCGATCATCAAACGCGTCATGTCATAGCCGGCTACATTTTTAACAACTTTGCCGCCGGTTGAAATTTTTCGGCCGCTGCCGTCCAAAAAGCGCAAACCCAGAACCAGATCCCGCGGCGCCCCGTAATGCATGCGCTCCGGGCCGCAGGCCGCCCGTGCCATCACAGCGCCCAGAGAATGATCCTGAACGCAAAATGAGGGCCGCACGGGCAGCCACTGGTGATATTCGGCCAGTTGACGCTGGAGAACATCAAGGGCCACACCGGCTCCGGCCGTGACGAACTGATTATAAGGGTCCAATTCAAAAATCTCATTGAGCGCCGAAGAGGTTAGAGGCTGACACTCGCCGGTGGGCACGTTGCCCAAATGCGGAAACGTACCGCCACCGGCGGGTATCAGCCCGATGCCGCCGGCAGCCGCACGTTGAATCATGTCGCCGATTTCCTTTTCGATCGCGCTCAAGGCGTCCGTGCCGCTAACCTGCGGGCGCGCCGGCGCTGCATGCGTGTTTTCCTCCGGCGGGGATAACGGAATGACTTTGCCGGGATTGAGCAGTCCATCCGGATCGAACGCCTGCTGTAAGCCCCGCTGGGCAACAAAATCCAGCTCCGAATAAACCAGTCGCATGGCCTCAATTTTTTCCAGGCCGACACCGTGTTCACCGGAAATGGTGCCGCCCAGCTCAACGCAGGCTTCCATGATTTCCCAGCCCGCTTTTTTCACGCGTTTAAGCTGGTTTGCATCCCGGGAGTCGAAAAATATCAAAGGATGCAAATTGCCGTCACCGGCATGAAACACATTCCCGTGCCTAAAATCATATCTGGCAACAATCTCAGCCACCCGGGCCAGCGCTTCAGGCAGCTTGGTGCGCGGCACCGTGCAATCATTCACCAGATAATTCGGTGCCAGACGGGCCACCGCACCAAAAGCGCCGCGGCGACCTTCCCACAGACGGTTGCGCTGGGCATCATCTTTGGCTTCCCGAATATCCCGACAGTGATTTTTGCGGCATAGCTCGCTGATGCGCGCGACCTGATCTTTGAGACCCGTTGAAAGGCCTTCCACTTCGACGATCAGAACAGCCGCCGCATCCCGGGGATAGCCGCAGGCATAGCTGTCTTCGACCGCATTGATGATCGGCGCGTCCATCATTTCAAGGGTGGTCGGTAATATACCGGCTGAAATAATGTCCGATACCGATTGGGCCGCATCGCCGATATCGTCATAGATAACGAGCAGCGTTATGATTTTTTCGGGCAGCGGCAGTATCCGCACCGTGACCTCGGTCACGATACCCATGGTACCTTCGCTGCCGATCAGCGCACCGCGAAGATCATATCCCGGCGGGTCATAGGCGCACCCGCCGAGGCGAACAACCTCCCCGCTGGACAGAACCACATCCATGCCCAGGATGTGGTTGGTGGTCACACCATATTTTAAGCAGCGCGGGCCGCCGGAGTTTTCACCGACGTTGCCGCCCAAAGTCGCCACTTTCTGGCTGGCAGGATCGGGCGCATAGAAAAAGCCCAGCGGTGCCAGTGCATTTTGAAGCTCCAGGTTGGTCACACCGGGCTGAACCACCGCACAGCGCCGTTCGGGTGACATATCGATGATCCGATTCAAACGCGACAGACAGATAACCACCCCGCCGGATACCAAAACGGTGCCGCCGGAAAGATTGGTGCCAAACCCGCGGGGGACAAAAGGAAGCCCGGCCTGACGGATCACGCTGACAACCCGGGCCACCTCCCGGGTATCGGCAGGAAAGACAACGATACCGGGTTGCCCTTTGGCCAGTGAGGCATCATAGGAGTACAGTTCGGTTTCCGCCCGCGACACCGAAACCCGGGTTTCACCGACAATTTGCCGAAGTTTGGCAATCAGTGCATCGTTGGGCATGGTTTCACATGAAGTGCGTAATGATTGTGATGATCAAAAGTTTAATATCTCACGCAAACCCGCCCACCTCGCCTTGCGGTCTCGCATGGCGAGCGTGGGACGCGAAGGCGCCAAGTGAATTTCATGCTGTAAAGCAATTATTCTTTGTGTTCTTCGTGGCTATATCATCAGCTTTTCTCAACCACAAAGGCACAAAGTTCACAAAGAGTTTAACAATTTTTTATATTTTATGCTTTGTGTCCTTCGTGTCTTCGTGGTTATATAAAACTTTAGTTTTTATCACGAAGAACCTAAAGCCCGCGAAGTTTATGAAATGTATCAAGTTTTTATAAATTGTCACCCTCTGCGCTGCGTTAACCAAAAAACTCCAATCAGGCATTCAGCAGAGACATGGCGGCTTCAGAGCCGGCTGACAGATCGGTTTTACAGCCCTGCACGGCCAGCGCCCGGCTGATGGCCGACAGAAAAAAAAGAACATTTTCAGCTGACGATGAATACCCCATCAGCCCCACACGCCAGACCTGTCCGGCCAGCGCCCCCAGCCCGGCACCGATCTCCAGATTGAATGTCTGCAGCAAATAAGTGCGTACCTTGGCTTCGTCGACACCGTCAGGAACGCGAATCGTATTCAGCGTGGGCAGGCGATGCTCGGCTGTAACCAGCATCTCCAGCCCCATGGCCTCTACACCGGCAACCAGTGCCTGATGGTTTTTTAAATGGCGCTCAAAACGATTTTGCAAACCTTCTTCTTCTATCAGCAAAAGAGCCTCCAGCAGCGCATAATTCAGTGTGCTTGAGCTGGTATGATGATACACCCGCGGGGCAGCCCCCCAGTATTGATCGAGCAGGGTTATATCCAGATACCAGCTGCGGATCGGATGTTTGCGGTTCCGGGCCGCTTCGACCGCACGGTCGCTAAAGGTAACCGGCGCCAGACCCGGAGGCGCACCGATGCATTTCTGGGAGCAACTGTAGGCGGCATCCAGCCCCCATTCATCGACCTTGATCTCGACACCGCCCAGTGAGGTCACCGTATCCAGCAGCACCATGGTGCCATGTTCCTTTGCCAGCTGCACAATATCATCCAACGGCTGTTGTACCCCTGTGGAGGTTTCGGCATGGACCAGCGCAATCACTTTATAGCCTTTGTTATGTAAGGCTTCTTTAACTCGTTGCGGATCCGTCGGCCGGCCCCAATCACCCTCAATGACCGTAACTTCGGCCTCCTGACGCTCGGCCATTTGGCGAAGCCGATCGCCAAAGTAGCCGTGCACGCAGATCAGAACCGGATCTGCGGGTTCTATCAGATTCGCCACGCAGGCTTCCATTCCTGAAGTGCCGGTCCCCGGAGTTGCATGCGTCAACCGGTTTTGGGTCTGAAATACGCGGCGCAGCTGGTCACCGATCCGGTCTAGGGTTTTAAAATACGCCGGGTCCATATGACCGATAACCGGTGATGTCAGCGCCTGGTATACCCGTGGATGAATATCAAGGGGGCCGGGCCCCATCAGCTTTCTCAATGGCGCTTCAGTCGAATGTGTTCCCATAAAACAACTCCTTATAGTAAAACGGGTTGATAATGGCGGAAAGGATATGAAGGACTGCGATATCTGGAAGATACATGAGGCGAGTATAAAGAGATGCGACAACACTGTCAATAAAGACTGAGCGGTTTGATTTTGAAAACGCTTGATCAGAATGCATATAAATTCGAAAGGAGGGCCGCCATGAAAAACAGCTAAATTATTTTACAAAACAGCTTAAATAGGCTACACCGCTATGGTCACGACTTAACTCGGATAGCCGAATTTATAGAGATGGAAATTTTAGAGAAGATACCGCTACATATTGATGCGCACAAGGTTAAGAAAATCCTGCGCCTGGAGCACGCCAGCGATGCGCAACGCGTGGAACATCTCATCAATAAAGCCAAGACCTGCAGCGAGCCGAAGGCGGCCTATAAGTTATGTTATATCGATAAAAAATTAAGCGAGGGGGTTGTGGTCGAAGGCCTGCAATTGAAAAGTAACATATTGCGCAAGAATCTGGATCCGGTTGAGCGTCTTTTCCCGTATGTGGTGACCCTCGGACCCGGGCTGGAGGAAGCGGTCAAGGAAATAGATGATCCGCTGGAAAAGTATTATCTGGATATTATCGGCAATATTGCCTTAAATGCGGTCCGCAAGCAACTCCATGATCATCTGTGCAATAAATTTGCACTTAAAAAAATTTCCTTTATGAGCCCCGGATCGTTGCAGGAATGGCCGATTGAAGAACAAAGCCAGCTTTTTCAGCTGCTCACAGATGTTGAGGGCGCCATTGGCGTCCGTCTGACCCCGTCTTTTTTAATGATCCCCACCAAGTCCGTATCCGGAATCTATTTTCAGACCGAGGTATCCTTTTTTAACTGCCAGTTATGTCAGCGCGGCAAGTGCCCGGGCAGGAAAGCAGGCTATGATGAAAATCTGGCAAGGGAATACGGGATTAAAGAATAGTCGGGTATTCGGTATTCGGTATTCGGTATTCGGTATTGGATTGCGGGGGCAAGCCGATTTTCAAAATAAAATATAAATACGCAATCGAAGGATTATTCCAAGGCAGGCCGCTTCAGCAGCTTGAGACGCTCTTTGGCAAAATCATATTCCAACCAGGTATCCAGAAAAGACCCCAATGCTTCTCGATAGTGTTTAATCGCCTTTTGTTTATTTCCGGCCCCTTCAGCCCAGAGCCCGACGGCCGTATGGGCCGTTAAAAGGTATTCAGGGCTTTGACTGGCCTGTTCTAAAAGTGCCCTTTCGGTCTGGTTACCTAGCAGATGATCGCTGATGGTTAAATACCACGGATCCATTGTTCGCGCAGCGAACGCCTCGAGACTCGCTCGGGCTTCATCGGTCTTACCCTGTTTGTTGAGTATCCCGGCCTGTAAAATTCCCAGACTCATCCGATCTGCATTTTGGCGGCCGCCGCTATCTAAAAAGGTGTCAATATACTCCAGGGCTTTGGTCCAATCTCCGTCAGCAGCACTGTAAAAGGCCAAGGCAACAAAAACTTTACGGTTGTCCGGATATATTTCGGCTATTTTGACGAGCACGTCCCGCTTTTCTTTGATTGCAACCGTCTCATCAATGAATGTGGACATCAACTGGGGCAACTCGGCTTTAACCTTGGCGTCTTTTTCAAGCTTTTCCTTGACGTTTGTATTAAACGCCTCGATATCCTGGTTGTAAGCTTTCCACTGCGCTTTGGTCTTTAGCGTATTTCGCCGGCGTTTTTGCAATTGATCCAGCTTCGCCTGCACCACGAAAAATTCCCAGGCATCGGGATCAGCGGTCAGCACCGCTTCTCTGAGCAGCTTTTCAGCACCTTCCCAATCCTGTCGCTCGATCCGTATGAGGCTGACGGCATAATGCAGCCAGCTTTTTTCAGCATCGGTATGCCAGCTATCCAGAGCCGAAACTTCATCGATTAAGTCCTCCAGAACCCTTACCAGATGACCTTGAAACTCCGCCGGGGAACGCCAATCCAGAGCCAGCAACTGATCGCGATAAGGGCTGCGCGCGCCTTCACCCGCCAGCCAATCGATTAAAAATTGCATCAGCCGGGCTTCGGGATTTTCGGGATCCATTGAAAGCGTTTGTGAAAAGAGCTTGGCAGCCCCCGGGTTATCCCCGGTACAATAGTGCATCATACCGGCCGCCATGATCATCTCCGGTTGCGGGTTGCCTTTGAGTGCTTCATCGGCCAAAGCCTGGGCCTCAGCCCACAGGCCGCCGGAGGCTTTTTTCTTGATCTCTTCCAGGGTTTTCTCAATTGAAAAATCTAACTCGCCATTCCACTTGGCCTGACCGGCCTTTAATTCTTCAAGAAACTTGGCCGCATTGGTAATGGGCAAAACCATGCCCAGATCCCAGCGGGGGGTTGCCTGCTGCATCAATCCCTGGGCAACATCCATGGCGACACCGGCGGCGATGCCAATCACTTTGCCGCGCACATCGATCATGGGCCCTCCGCTGTTACCGCCATAAAGCGAGGTGTCCACCTGGAGCACATTTTCAAAAGATCGGCGTACATTGCCGCCGGTAACACTGGCATTTACCGCTTCGTCCTGGGTTCGGCTACCCAGAGGAAACCCGATGGTGATCAACCGCGAGAGTTTAGGGACACTTTTCGCATCCATCTTTAAATCCAGTGGCAGCGGCTCCAACCCGTCCGGTACCGCGTCAATTTTTATGACGGCAAAATCATCTCTAAGCGGCGAGGTGATTACCTGACGGGTTTGGACCGGTGGTTTGGGCACCCCGGCAATGGACAGGCGCGGTTCGGATTCGGTGCTGAATGCATTTTCGATAAAATACACATCCGTTAAATCCGGGCTTTCAATCAGGCGCGACACACGGTTAAAAGCACGCGTGCCCTCAAACCAGAGGAATATGCGGTACTTTAGTTCCGGTATCTTGTCCACCAGCCCGAAATGCTGAACAGTGGACAGAAGAGTGGAGTCCTCCAGCCAGGGGCAAACAACGTGCCGGCTGGTCAGCATGTAGCCATCGCTGTCCACCAGAAAAGCAGTGCCCTCGGCCAGATTTCGATACATTTGTTCATTCTCGATTTCCAGCCAGTACTCCACCAGTATAAATGCGACCGCCGGTGAGTACAGATTGGCATAATCCTCCAGACGGTTTTCATAACCGGCCTTGCGCTGGCTGAGCTGGTACCAGGCCATGAAACCGGCCAGCGACAAAATGATGATTAAAACAGCCAGTATGCTGATACGATTCTGAAGCCCTTTAATGGTCAGTCGGCGGGCAACCGCTGCCGGGGGTGTTACCGGTTCGGGTTCTTCTTCAACCGGCTTTTCTTTGATTCGCGCCAATGATACAGCCACTTCGGCCATGGATCGCGGGCGTATGTCCGGATCATCGGCCAGCATGACCTTTAAAAGGACCTTGGCTGCTTCCGGTAAATTAAGCTCGTCCACCTTGGCCAGGTAATCGGTGGTCTCCAGATCCGCAGACAGCAGCTCGACAAATATTTTACCCAGAGACCAGATGTCGCTTCTGAAATCAAGGGGTCTGTGATTGACGATATCCGGGTGCACGTTCAGCAATTTTTTCAGCATGGGCCCGGGGCGGTCAAGTTTGGGATCAAAAAACCGTGAAAGCTTGTAGTCGATCTTGACCTGCAGTCGCCCGTTTTCAGCTCTGACCAGCATAATGTCGTTTAGAATAAGATGGGGGATGAAGTATCCTTCCTGGTGAAGCACGGTCAGAATGGAGGCCATCTGGAAAAACAGGTCCATGGCTAACTTGCGATCCTGCAGGCGCCCGGATGTAAGCAAAGAACCCCAGCTTTCGGTGTCGATCCATTCGCTGATCCGGTACCAGAGCCCGTCGGTGGATTGTCGAATAGCGTAATGGCGGACAAAGCCCTTATCGGGCAGCTTTTTGAGGCGCTCCAATTCCTGGGTAAGCCTGGCGGCCACTTTTTCGTCGACCCCCGATAGGGGCGTAAACAGGCGGATCATGACCATCTCGCCGGTTCGCTCCCGGATGGCCCGGCACAGAAAGCTGGAATGACCCTCATGCAGAATATCGACAATCCGGTAATCATCGATGTATTTACGGCCTTCACCGATTTCGTTGCCGCAGGCCGGACAAAGTGTAATTTTTTCGGCTACCGGCTGGTCACATTTGGGGCAGAGTCTCATAATAATTCTTTAGCATATTAAATGATCTGGAGATTCGTTGCACACAATTAAATAAACAGACAAAAAACCGCTGCCTGTGAAAAGTTCTACTTTCATTAAAAAGCAGGAGTCAAGCTCCAGGATGGGTATTCTTCGGAGCTGAATATATAAGGGCAAAATAGCAAACGGAAGCGTTTCGTTTCTGGGCAAAGGTTAATTCATGAAATATTTCCAAACTTTTCAACATATTATATCTAAACAGACTCTAAATGTCAAATGATGCCAGCAATGGCGCAGTGAATACTGAAAAACTATTTAAGATAAGTTTTGAGTAGGCCTTTGAGCGAAAAAATTTCTTTCGGACTTCTGGTTTCGGCAATGATACCGGCCAGGATTTCTTGTGCATATCTGCTTGAGCCGAATCGACCGATAAGGAAGTCATTTATCCGGGGCCTGGCCAGCCAGCGTTCAGCCAGGCGATACCCTTTATAACAGGCTCTAAATTCAGATTCTATTTGTTGACCGTATTGCAACAGTTTACTCAAGTCACCTGATTTTAATGCCTTGTTGACGGCATCAGCAGCCATTTGACCGGATTCCATGGCTTTACCGATCCCCTCGCCGATAAACGGCAAGGTTGTTCCAATCGTTTCGCCAACAGCCACGATGGGGCCTTTGACAAAAGGGTAGGCGCCTTCAAAATCATATCGCAAAGCGGCTGCGCGCAGAGGTGTGGTTCGATCGCTTTGCTGCATTAATTCATTTGCCAGGGTGAAAGATGAGATAAACCTTTCAAATCTTTGTTTCAGTTTTATACTGCCTGCGGGAATCCGACCTGGAGACAATACGCCGCAGCCGACGTTATATTCATGATCCCGCATCGGAAAAATCCAGCCGTAGCCGTAGATAATGGGTCTTTCATGAATTAAAAACGATATGACCATGCGATCGAGAACAAGCGCTGAGCGGACATAGCACCGCAGGGCAACACCACTGGGTTTTTTTTTGACAGCCCAGTTCAGTTTGCGAAACAACCTCAGATCCACACCGGTTGCCAATATGACGACTCGGGCTTGAATCGAACGGCTGCATTCCTGGATGGTCAGAGACACCAGGCCATCCGGTTCAACTGCCAGCTGTTTTACTTCACCCAGGGCAAAGACTGCCCCCCGATCAACTGCCTTTTGCGCTACGATCGTATCCAGAAGACGGCGCTTTATGGTCAGATAGGTGCCGGGTATTTCAACTTCACTTAAAAAGGGGCTCACTAAAACACTGGCATAAATTGGGCGCCCCGCTGCTCGAACCATTTCGCCGACATCAATAGCGTCAAGACAGCGCAAGGCATCGGGCAGCAGGCCGTCACCGCAAATTTTTTCGCGCGGAAACTTTTTGCGATCCAAAAGCAAAACGCGATGCTGTCTTGCCGCAAGGTGGCAGGCTGCGGTGGCACCGGCCGGCCCGGCGCCGATGATGACCACGTCCCAATCCTGATCGACTATTGAATCGGCCTCGTACTGCCATTTTGTGCTCTGGTTTAAATGAGGCATTTTTCAGATATAAATCTTAGCCGTATTTTAGATCGTTTGGCACAATCTGACCTTTTGCAATGATCAAAGTCTCATATTAGCATGTAGCAAAAATACACAGAAAGTGAAATATATACTTCTTGCCTTACTTTTGAAGTCCTTTATCTTTCCTGAGATTGCGTCCTCCATTTCGGATCCTTGACATGCCGCCCTAGTCGCTTTATGCTTCACTCTGCACCCTGAGATTTACCGTAACTGCTCCGAGGAGAATCGAATGAAAATCATCATCGAGCCTTTTAAAATTAAATCCGTTGAGCCCCTGCGTTTTACCAGCCGCGAGGAACGACAGGCCATTTTAAAAAAAGCCGGGTACAATCTGTTTAACGTCCAGGCCGATGATGTGTTGATCGATTTGCTGACCGACAGCGGCACGGCAGCCATGAGCGCCCACCAGTGGGGCGGCATGATCGAAGGTGATGAAGCTTACGCCGGGTCCAAAAGCTTTTCACGGCTTGAGCGGACCGTCAAGGAGCTTACCGGCTTTCACCATATCATCCCCACCCACCAGGGACGCGCAGCCGAAAAAATCCTGTTCAACATCGTCGGCGGAAAGGACAGGATCGTGCCCAACAACACCCATTTTGATACCACCCGCGCCAATGTGGAGATGAGCGGGGCAGAAGCACTTGATCTGCCCATCGCTGACGGTCTCGATCCGGCCTTGATTGCTGACTTTAAAGGGAACATGGACCTCGATGCTCTGGACAGCTTGCTGCGCCAAAAAGGCCCGGAACGCATTCCGCTGGTGATGCTGACCGTCACCAACAATGCCAATGCCGGCCAGCCGGTTTCGATGGACAACATCCGCAAAACAGCCGCGCTATGCCGGGCCCATGGGATCCCGTTTTTCCTGGACGCCTGTCGCTTTGCCGAAAATGCCTATTTTATCAAACTCAGAGAGCCGGGTTATGATAGCAAAACTGCCAGAGAAATTGCCCGGGAGATGTTTTCTTATGCCGACGGCTGCACCATGAGCGGCAAAAAAGACGGCCTGGTGAATATGGGCGGCTTTCTGGCGGTTAACGATGATCGGCTGGCCGGCCGGGCACGCAATATTCTGATCGTCACCGAAGGCTTTCCGACCTACGGCGGGTTGGCCGGTCATGACCTGGAGGCTTTCGCAAGGGGATTGGACGAGGTTTTAGAAGAAGACTATCTTAAATATCGGATTCGGTCCGTTGCTTATCTGGGTGAACACATATCCGCGATCGGCGCCCCGATTTTCCAGCCGCCGGGCGGGCATGCCATTTATATCGATGCAAAAGCCTTTTTGCCGCATATCCCCCCGCATCAATACCCGGGTCAGGCACTGGCCTGTGAGCTCTACTTTGCCGGTGGCATCCGTTCCTGTGAAATCGGCAGTGTCATGTTCGGCAAAACCGACCCCCGGAGCGGCCAATTTAAGCCGGCCCCCCTGGAAATGGTCCGGCTGGCGATTCCCCGCCGGGTTTATACCAAAAGCCACATCGATTATGTGGTCGAGTGCATTGAATCTGTTTTTCAAAATCGGGATAAGATCAAAGGCATGCGCATCACCTACGAACCACCCGTCCTCAGACACTTCACCGCCCAATTCAAGCCATTGTAGAAAGTTTTCAGACATGATTTAAATGATTTTCCAATTAACCGCAGACGCACGCAGACAGCCGCAGACACTTTCTTTTCCTTGCTCGACTTGAGCAAGGAAAAACTGCATGCCCTTCGGGCAAACAGTTTTATATCCTTTATAATATTGCCGGTGGCCGTAACCGTAATACCCTAAAATCAACACCCAGATTTAAAAGATTGGAATTTTTTATCGCGAAGCGTTTGACGGATTTTGTCCGGTCAGGTCGACCGGACAAAAAATTAAAGTCTGCGATCGTCTGCGTTAGTCTGCGTTTTAAATAAATCGCATTTGTGTTCTGTTAATATTTCGTCTTTTAGGCTCCAGGTGTAAGGTATCGGAAGTCGACCTCTTGGCTACGGTCCAGCAGCGAGAAGCAAGCAGCCAGGGGCGAAATTCTTTATTTATTTTGAAATTCGGCGGCAATGCAGACTGTTTGGAAGTGAATATCCACGGTATCCTCAATGTTGGGGGCATAGCCGCCGGCCATGGTGACGGCCACCGGCAGATCGGCATCATGGCAATACTGCAACACGATTCGGTCTCGTTCAGCCAGCCCGCTTTTGCTGACATTCAGCCTGCCGAAGCGGTCTTCGGCAAAGGGATCGGCACCGGCCAGGTAGATGACCGCATCGGCCCGGGCCTGTTTTAAAGACGCCCGCACGCCTTTTTCCAATGCTTCCAGATACACCCCATCATTGGACCCGTCGTCCAGGGCGATGTCCAGATCGCTTTTCTCCTTGCGGAAGGGAAAATTGTTTTTTCCGTGGATAGAGAAGGTAAAAACAGCCGGGTCCTTCTGCAGCAGCGCTGCGGTGCCGTTGCCTTGATGCACATCACAGTCAAGAATCAAGACACGCTCGATACGGGTTTCAGCCTGCAGGGCCCGCACTGCAATGGCGCTGTCATTGAATATACAGTAGCCCTGCCCATGATTCCTGAAGGCATGATGGGTGCCCCCGCCCAGATGCACGGCAATGCCATCATCGAGGGCGGCAAAACAGGCTTCAACGGTCGCCCCGGCAGATCGCCTGGCACGCTCAAAGAGTTCTGCAGACCAGGGCAGCCCGATCCGCCGGATTTCTTTGGCGGTCAATTGCCCTTGCTGCAATCGCTGCAGGTAATCCGGATCATGTGTGCGGCAAATTTCAGCGTCGGTTGCCGCGCGGGGTAACCATAGATCCTGGGGGGAAAACAAACGGGAACGTTCGATTCGTTTCCTGAGAAGTGCGTATTTGCCGATCGGAAAAGAATGATCTTGCGGCAATGGAATGGCAAAAGAATCCGTATAGAAAATTTTCAAAAGTCCAACCCCATCCCTTTATTCTTCAGGCACCAAGATGCCTTTATAGGTGTCGGCTTTTTGTAAAGCGGATTTCATCTCAATGTCCACCTTTTCACATAATTACCTTAAAACACAAACCGTTAAGCAATACGGAGAAATTTTAATATTTGAAGCTGCCTTAAAAATAGCAGATCACGCTTAAGGGCTCCCGCATTCTGCGGGATTTCGCATCTCATTTCCCACTAAGATTAACAATTATTGTTGCTAAACCAGATCATTTTCCAAATAATTGGTGGGAGCAGCATCTTGCCGCGATATTCGAGCATTTCGAATCGGTTTGATGCACACCTTAATTTTCATAAAAATAGACGTGTAATCCCGATTTATCGGGGAAACGCAGCCATTGGGTGTTAGATGCATTTTAAAGGTCGCTTCTAGATGTTGCATTGGAATTCAGCCACTGGCTCCTTCTTAAATTCTGCAAATTCCATGATGGA
>JASFIG010000096.1:0-13329 GCA_050122795.1 Desulfobacterales bacterium | reverse complement strand
AGGACGAGCACGAGTACGAGGACGATTACGAGGTGCACCGACGTCTGTTTGCTTATCGTCCTCGTCGTCGTCCTCGTACTCGATATCCAATCACGCGCTCCTGAGCGATGACGCATCCCATCAAAGCAAACAGGGCAGATCTTATTGGGACATGAACTCAGAGCGTGGCGGGTTTGGTGCGGGTTTCCCTGGCAGCGATATCCGGATCAATGCGCCAGGTGACAAGGGGTGACAGGGTATACAGCAGCATGTAAATCAAAGCGGCCTGACCATAATAGGGTGTAAATACCGAACAGATCACAATCAGTGTCCCGCGCCCGAACCAGGGGTGCCGGCTCATAAAACGACCCAGGTGCAGGTAGCGGATCGGATAGGCGTTCATCAGGACGGCGGCGATAAGGACCAGTCCAAAGCAAAAAAGACCCCAAAATCGGATCCAATCGGAGCCGTCATTCATGGCCTGGCCGAAAATGATCAATCCCGACATTACCAGCAAAGCAGCTGCCGGTGTCGGCATGCCTTTGAAAAATCCGGGGATGGGTGATTTGTCCAGGGTGAAATAAACCAGGCGACCAATCCCCAGCAGTGCGTATATCCAGGCAACCCAGCCCAGCGGCAGCTTTTGAATGACCGGATCCGGGTGGCCGGATAAAACGATATAAAAAATCCAGGCGGGTGCGATACAAAAGCTGACGGCATCTGAGATGTCGTCCAGCAGACTTCCAAAACTGATGGATTGTTGCGGGATAGCTTCATTCTGCGGCTCGGTCAGCCCCAGTTTGCGTGCGACTGCGCCGTCGAGTTTGTCAAAAAGGGCCGCACCGATCAGAAACAGAGATGCCTCCCGTATGCGGGCCTGATATGCAAAAAATACGGCCAGCAAACCCATCATGGCATTCATCAGGGTCAAGGCATTGGGAAGGAAGGCCAGAATGCGGCGCCGCATTTGCTCATCTCCCAGACACAGCTCGTCCAGGCACAATCCGCCGTATTTGCGAACATAGCCGGCAATTGATCCGAAATTGATGATCAAAAAAATGATTTCAATAAAGAACAATCCCCGCAGCGGCAGGTTCCCCAGCCACGATATCCAGAAATAGATTTTTGAAGGCGGCCCTTCGGGCACATAAAATGCGTAGGCATACAGCAAAGCACCTACCGGTGCGGCAACAATGGTGCGTAAACGGGTAAACTCTTTATATTCAAGTTCCTGGTCAGAACGCAGCGCAAAACCGCGCATAAAGTGCGCAAAATTATCCCGCACCAAAACGGTTACGGCCAGCAGTAGCACTAAGATGGCATGCAGCATTTCGCCCCGGGTGGGGTCCGGTGAGCTGAAATGAACCCGCCACATGACACCGACCGCCAGCAACGGAAAGATAATAGAGTAAACCAGTTTGTCCATCAGGCGATCGGCCAGTTGCGCCAGGGGTGGATGGAGCTCAAACCGCGCGGCAAACCAACCATCAACCAGATCAAAGCTCATCGAAATAAACAAAAACAGCACGCCGATCGTATACATGACCGGGTTTTGCGTCCACATGACGGCAATGGCGCATATCATTCCGGCAAACACCAGTGGGGGTCGACCGTAAACGAAGAGTGCCGTTAATTTTTGCGATATGATTTCTCTCTTGGTCATGGTGTATTTTTTAATCTTAAAAGATCTGCCAAATCCTGTCAAGAAAGGGCTTTTTCGGCGGTCATCAAATCGTGCCCTCGGGTTGAACGCGGCATTGCGCCTTTCACAAAATATGGGGCCAAACGCCCAAAAAGCAAGGTCCGCTATGGCAATCTGCACTGTTTAGGCCCTTGTCGCAAACGTGTTGATTGATAAGGAGTTGCCTCCTGTTCGGCACCTAAAAATCGCATCCGGCCGTCTCGATGCAAACTCAACAAGCGTGAGCATAAGGCTTTGCCATCCGCTAGGCTTTCTGATAAGGCAATTGCAGCATCTGCGGCCGATTTAAAATTAATCACCGATCAAACCGGCAATCCGTATGTCCCGTTCAATCTACAAAAAAGTTGGAATTGCTTCGGCAATAATGATGGCATCGGTTTTGCTGAGCAATCTAATTGGATTGGTCAGGGAAATGGTAATTGCCTATTTCGGGGGCGCCGGGCGAGATGTTGATGCATACCAGCTTTCCTTTTTAATTCCTGAAATATTGAATCATATTCTTGCCAGCGGCTTTCTTACCATAACGTTTATCCCGATTTTTTCGCACTACCTTTCAAAGAAAAATGAAAGCGAGGGATGGCGTGTATTTTCTCTCATCTTGACGAACTTTGGGATGTTGCTGATATTGCTCATCTGCATCGCTGAAGTTTATACCGCTGAAATAATTGCGGTGCTGGCACCGGGTATTGATGACGCGGCGCTCAAAATAACGGTCATTCGAATGACCCGCATCATACTTCCGGCTCAATTTTTCTTTTTTGTATCAGGGCTGCTAATGGCTGTGCAATACGCCAAAGAAAGATTTACCATACCGGCGCTTTCTCCTATCGTCTATAACCTGTGTATCATCCTGGGAGGGGTCGTGTTGGGAAGTCGGTTCGGATTGCTCGGTTTTTCGTGGGGCGTATTCGGCGGAGCTGCCTGCAATTTTTTGATCCAGTATGCAGGCGCTAAGCGGGTCGGTATGGTGTTCAGGCTTTCATTTGAGCTAAGACATCCGGATCTTAAAAAATACATTCTATTAACCTTTCCTCTTATGCTTGGCCTGACCATGACATTTTCTCGGGAATTCTTTTTCAGGATTTTTGGATCCTATCTTCCACCGGGTGGAATTTCAGCCATCAACTATGCCCTCAAGATTATGCTCATACCGGTCGCTTTGTTCGGGCAGGCCATTGGAACAGCGGTGTATCCATTTTTAGCACGACTGGTGGCTGATCATAATTTAGAGGAAATGAACCGTCTGCTGAACGACACCTTGCGCTATCTTGCCCTGGTCATACCGGTTTCGGTGCTGCTAATGGTACTGAGAAATGAAGTGGTGTCGATTATATACCAGCGCGGCCGATTTGATGCCGCCGCAACCGCTTTTACCGCTGATATTCTGATTTATCTGCTCGTAGGCGCTTTTGCACTTGCGGCCTATACGGTTGTGCCCAGAGCCTTTTATGCGACCCAAAATACCATATTTCCTGCCGTTTTTGGCAGCATCGCTGTTTTACTGAGCCTCCCTTTTTACCTTATCGGATTGCGGTTCTTCGGCGCAAAAGGAATCGCCATTGCGATCTCGCTGTCGGAGATCTTACAGGTGGTTGTGCTTTACATGTTGTGGAACAAAAGAAGCGCAAATGCCACCAGTCGGCAGGTGTATGTGTTTTATGCGAAGATGATCGTTCTCAGCGCCATTTTGGGCCCCTTGCTGGTTTGGTTTAAGGCCTATGTGTTGAAAGGGATTGATACAGCAACTTTTGCTGGAAGCGTGCTGGTCATTGCCCTGACCGGCGCCGCTTTCCTGGCCGTCATGGCAGTTGTGGCTTACGGTCTCAAAGTCAACGAAATTACCTATGTGGCCGGTCAAATTGTGAATCAGGTGAAAAAAATCATCGGATATCGATAAAATCGGCTTGCTCGGGAAGAGACAGACGCCATCGATGGAACTGTCTAACCCGACGCATTCAAAAAATCGGAACGGGCCAACCGCAACAGTCTTATCGCTGCTCTGGGACTACCATCGAATCAGTGCGCTTCCCCAGGTCAACCCGCCGCCGAAAACCGGCAGGCAGATAAGGTCCTCGGCCTTGATGCTGCCATCCCGCACGGCTTCATCCAGAGAAATAGCACATGAGGCCGAGGAGATATTGCCATATTTTTGCAGCGTCAGGTAAAAGCGCTCAAAAGGGATCTTTAACGCACGGGCAATATTTTGAAACATCCGAATATTGGCTTGATGGGGTATGAACCAGTTTATATCGGCCACATTTAAATCGTTAAATTCAACGGCCTCATTTATGGCCTCGATAAAATGCCGCACGGCCACGCGAAAGCTCAAACTGGCTTCGATTAACTTAAGGTTGTGGCGGCCGTCTGCAACGCTTTCATGGCATATGGGGGTGGTTTTGGAACCGCCTCCGGGCAGCAGCAGGTCCTGACCGTTGGCGCCATCGGTATGGATGTGGCTGGAAAGTAGCTCGTGACCGTCTGTCCCCAAGGTCAGTACGGCGGCACCGGCACCGTCTCCCCACAGGATGCAGGTCGATCGATCCGTCCAATCCAGGGTTCGGGTCATGATTTCGGAAGCCACCACCAGGACCCTTTTACAGGTTTTGTTTCGCAGGTACTGTTCGGCCACGTTCAGCCCGAAAATAAAGCCGGAGCAGGCTGCCGTGACATCAAAGGTCACCGCCTGGGGAGCGTCGAGTTTGGCCTGCAGCCAGTTTGCGGCCGACGGGCAGCATGTGTCCGGCGTGATGGTGGCCATGATTATTAAGTCGATGTCTTTGGTCGTCAGGCCGGCAGCTTCTAAAGCCTTCTGGGAGGCGGCACACGCCAGATCGGCTGCCGTGACATCCGGATCCGCTATTCTTCTTTCCGCCACACCGGTGCGCTTGCGAATCCATTCATCAGTGGTATCCAACCCCATTTTCTGCAGCTCGTCGTTGGTCAGCCTCTTTGGCGGGACATGCGAGCCGGTTCCTAAAATGCGAATGGATTCCATTTTTCAGTGCTCCGGAAACACGATTGATACGCCAGTTGGATATTTAAACACATTCCTAAAAATGCTGCCGCTACGACCCTTTAGGAGATGATCAGATGTACCGGTCGACCATTTCAGAGAGCATTCTTTCGACCCCCTGCGGGCCTTCCTCTTGCTCAACTGTTTGAATCAGGTTTTTGATTTTTTGATAGGTCGCCGGATCGCGTTTTAGATCATCGGTCGAGCGATAGGCCCCACCGCGGCGGCCGGCGCGATAAATCAGGCGGTCGCTTTCTGAAAGATCTTGATAGGCTTGAACGACAGCCAGCATTTTTTCCCTGTCATCGGGCAGCCTGCCGTTGACCTCTTCGAGCAGATTCATGATATGGTCACTGGTTACCGTGCTGGTGATGCCATCGAGGGTTTGAATGAAGAGCCCTATTTCTTCGGCCAGCATATCATCGGTTTGCATGCTAAAGCGACCATCCGCCAGCCGGCTGTGCAGCGGTACGTGGTCCGGAACCCGCAGGCTGCGGAGCCGGATAAAATGGGGATTGATTTGATTGAGCACCTTGGCGGTTTCGATGGCATGCTCACGCCACATTTCCTGGCCGCCCAGGCCGGGCATAACATATTCAGATACTTCCATACCGGCTGCCAGCAGCCGCTTTCCGGCTTCAATATGTTGGGCGCCGGTAACCCCCTTTTTCATCAGTTTTAACAACGGATCATAGCCGCTCTCCAGGCCGATATGAACGCGATCCAGGCCGGCTTTGCGGATTTGGGTTAATGCCTCCACGGATTTACGAATAACGGTTCTGGATCGGGAATAAGTGGTCACGCGTTTAATTTGCGGAAACTGTTGTTTTAAAAACTGCAAAACAGCCACCAGATCCTTTGTTGTCATGATCAGATTATCGGCATCCTGTAAAAAACAGGCATCCGTCTGATAATACAGCCAGGCAGCGATGCTGCGATATTGGCTGGTGGTGGGCTGATTAAAGATGGTGCTGATCACTGCATCATTGACAGCGCCGTTGTGCCCCATTTTGGTTGAAAGCGCTTTGATCTCATCGGCCATTTGCCTTGCGGCTAGAATATCCTGCTTGATGTCATCGACCGATCGCAGGGAAAACCGTTCACGCTTGTAGACCGGACAGAACAGGCACTGGTTCCAGGGACAGTTGCGCGTCAAGCGCAGCAGCAGGCTGCGGGCTTCATTGGGCGGTCGGATGGGGCCCTGTTCAAATGTAAGGGGCTTTTCGTTCATGGATCATTCGCCGTTTCATTAATGCACCTATTTATGAGTTAGAATCGTCTATTTTTCAACCAAAAAAGGACGGCCTGTTACAGCCGCCCTTTTTTTGTTTTCGGTTCTATGCTATGGGTGTCGGCTTACAAAGATGTTCTTGCTCCATTGCCACGCGCCCGCAGCCGCCACAAACAAATTTCATCGCAGCCAGTTTATCTTTGCACTGATGGGTGTGATCCGTTTCGGTGGCACCACAGAAACTGCATTTGGCCTTATCGCCGCATGGATTGCAAAGATGCCCGGGTGCATTGGCAACCGCACCGCAGTTTTTACATGTATAGGCCATGATCGATCTCCTTGTTTTGAATGTGCTCTAATTCACGAATAATCAAAAAAAATATGAGTACGGTTGCTAAAAAAGTCAAGAAGGGTCGACGTTGATTTTAGGGTGATGGACGGGTCGACTTTTTTTCTTCTACCGCCGGTTTGTCTTTTGACCCGGGAAGAACCGGCTGGATGATGGTAATCGGCAGCTTGAGCGTTCTTTCCAGGATGCCAAGCAGCCCGGATCCCACTGCCGTGGGAGATAGCGGGATGACATCCGGATCGCCCAGATCGCCAATCGCCCTGAATGGAATCGAGATCAGATTGCCACCCAAAATGTTGCCGACCAGAGGGATGATTTTAACGATCCGGTCAACGGTTTTAAACGGGGCGACCAGCAAAACCAGATCAACCTTGTTTTCGATGATATCGATATCGCCTTCAATGGCGATACCCATCGACGGGCTGTCGATAGAGGTATCGGAGAGAATCAGTTTGCCGTCTTCAAATAGGCCATTGGCCGTTATCGAATTGTACGCAAAGCCCTTGCCTTTCAGATCCGGAACCTCGCCCCGGTATATTTCGGTGACATTCAGCAATGCAAATATTTTTGCCAGCATGCCGAAACGATAAATCCGGCCGTCGGTGGAATTGAAAGTCAGATTACCGCTCAGTGATCTGGGAAATGCGCTGGGTCTGGCCTTGGCCAAAAGCTCCCCGTTGAGATTATAGTTGCCCGCCATTAAATGCTGTTTGTCAAACAGGCAGGTAAGGCTGCTGTCCAGGTCCAGCTCTCGGGCGACCGGATTAAAATAAAGCTCAAATGTATCGCCTGAAACCTTGAAAATGCCGGGAAATTGGATGCCGCAAAGGTCTGCCGTGCGCACGACAATTCGGGTATCCTCCCTGTCAAAGTTGATGGCAGCATGAACCGGGCGCCAGATAAAAGATCCATATGTAAAATTTTCCAGCTTGACAATTAATCCCCCCTGAAGATTCAGCTTTTTTTCGGTTGCGCTCGTTTTTTCGGTGCGGGCTATCTGGTCAATCTGTTCCCAATTCAAGCGATCGGCCGTCACCTCCATTTCAAGCGTTAATGCATCTTCAGAAAAAGTTGCGCCGCCCTGAACATCAATCTGGCTATCCTCCCATCCGATATGCACATCGCTTAAATCGATACGAGCGTTCACCCCTGCAGCCCCGGGGGTATCCTTGGCAATAAAATGGGCTGTTTTTACGACAAGGGGCTCTTTGAATGAATCTGACACCAGATCCATACCGGTGATGTCACCGGCGAGGTTAAATTGCCAGCTCTTTGAAGCACCCACCGGCCCTTTGAACACCAAATCGGTACACATCAATTGGCCCTGGGTGGCTTTGTACCCCTTGAACGCTTTAGCGAGCGTTTCAAAGGATATCAGCCAGGGATAGAGCTCTCCGATTTGAATGCTTGCAGAATCGGCACTGAGCTCGAATAATGGGATTTTGCCCCACTGCCTGCCCAGGGTCAGCCCGCTAATTGATGATGTGCCGAATCTGGCATCGGTTTCTTGCAGATCGATGCGCGTGCCGCGCCACAATACATTCCCGCCATTGAGTTCGATGTCGGTCGGCAACGTTGCCGAGCGGATATGCCATTTTTCAATGGCACCGCTGAGCTGCATTTTTTGATCCGACTTTGAGGCCAGCGGGCCCTCAAAGGTTAAATTTGTAAATGCCAGGGTTCCTTTTAACTCGGGCACGTCTTTGACGTTTTGCTTAAAGTTATGATGGGATTTCAACCAAGCATAGACCTCATCCAGATTGACAACGCTTTCACCGCTGCGGGCGGATACGGAAGCCGCCTTGCCCCATTTGACCTCGGCAGACAGGCCTGCAAATAACGATTGACCCACCTGGGTGTTCATCCTGCTAACCTTCAACTGATTCTTGTCACAACTAAATCGGCCCTGGGCGAGCGTCACCCGGCCCGGCAGCTGCGGTGAGCTCAGGGTGACATTTTGGATCGCGCCGGTGGACTTTACCTGCCAGCGCTCGGGTTTAAAAAGCGGTCCCGCTAAATTGACGCTTTGCAAGGAGATACCACCGTCAATGGTTTCAACCTGCCGTAGATGCTTTTCAAGCGCCTCATATTGTACCAGCCACGCCTGCAGCTGGGCTAAATCGATATGACCGGATGCCAAGGATACTTCCAATAGTGAGGATTTTTCCCATCCAAAGCGGGTCGACAGCCGGGATAGGCTGGATTTCCCAATGCGCGCATCACTGTTTGTAATGGCTATCTGGCTTCCGTCGAAAACGAAACCGCCGCCTTTAATGCTGACCGGATACGGGATGCGCTGATAAACGGCATTTACAGAATAATCAGAAGCCATGACCTTTACATTGACGTCCTGCAGATCCTCACCGATAATCAGCATGCCCAGGGCATTGCCTTCAAACTTTTTAAAAAGCTTTAGTTCCTTCTGGAATTGTTTGTCTGCGACCAGATGGGCCAAAACAGATGGAAGCTGAGACAGATCCGCCTGGACGAGCGCTTCAACATGGAAGGAAGTGCTATCTTTGGTCAACGGAATGGACAATTTTCCCTTTGTTGCAAATGAATTACCCATTTGCGCTTCGGCATTTTCACCGGTTAAAATGCCGTTCGCGATCATTGCGTCACCCTGCACATTTTCCAATTCCAGTGAGCCCACCGGGACAGAGATTTTTCCACCCACCAGGTTTCCCTGAATCACGATTTGTTTTTTGTCAATCAGATGAGCCCAATCCGGCGCCTGGGTTTTTAGCGTGATCCGCTGAAAGTCACCATCCCGAAGAATGTTGAATATATCGGACACGGTCGCTGAGTTTTCCGTTAGCGCCAGTGCAATTTTTTGAGCGGTTGCCACTTTGATCTGCCGGCCCTCCAGTTCCATATGAATGGCCGGCTGCCGTGGATCGATGTTCATCTTGCCCGCCAGGCGTATCATTGGATCGGTCAAATCAAGCTGAGAAAGATTCAACGACAGGTTATTTCCATCGAAGCGCAAATCCGCCTGCAGGCGGGTATCGTTTATTTTCAGCTCTTTGTTGTTGCGCCGCCAATACATATACGGTATAGCGGCCTCAACGTCAGCCTGAAGGCTATCGGAGCCATCCATATCGAGGTTCACTGTCAGGTTTGCACGGGCATTGGTCAATTTCAGGCCGGATTCCGGAAACAGGTATTCAGCCACGGCATGCGGCCGCAGCTGAATCAATTTAATCTGGCTGTTCAGTTTTAAGGCCGATTCCGTGTATATTCCCTCGATGATAATGTTCTCCCAGAAGTTGGACTGGCACTGGGCGGAAAATTCAATCGCAGCGCCTCTATGTTTTATCTGGCTGGTGACGCCCTGAAGCGCTAATACGCGACGCCCGCCTTCAAAGAAATGGATTCGGCCGTTACGAGTTTGGATCGCAATGCTGGGAATCTTGAATTGCGGTATCGATTGAAGGGTCGATTTTAGCCAGTTGCCGGGGGTGTCCAGCGTAAATGGCGTGCGAGGACTTGATTCTGCTTGCGATGCTTTTTGAATTTGAGCCCTGATTTCCGGGGATTGCGAATGGATAACTCGAATTTCAAGATTACCGGCAAATAGGGGCAGGATTTTCGGGTAGATTTTGAGCAAGTCCACCGAGCCCCGGATATTGTCGGGTATGGTGAAGCTGACGTCGGATATAACAACGTGCGGGCGCGGAAAAAACGCCATACGGAGTCGCTGGTATTCAATTTCGCCCCCCAGGTTTTCTGCATACAGGCGTTTGACTTCTTTTTTAACCGTTTCCAGGTTTATCAATTGAGGGGTAACGATCAGTAGAATGATGAACACGCACAAAAAAACCGTCGCCAGGCTGACGAGCGTAAACCATATTTTGCGGTGTTTGGGCATCAAGTCTTTCCTGAATCTTGCACGAAAATGATTGCGAAGATGAGATTGACTCCAGTTTATCATATTTTGACGCGATTGCGGCCTTTAATGTCGACGGGAACCGACAATGCAGGGCTGCATATCATGTTTCAAAATAGAAGGCAAAATATCATACGGGCCATTGCATTCCGGAATCTGTTCGTTCTTAAAAGCTAAAGCAATATTATCAGATACTTATTGATCTTGACAATCGAAGTTGGCATTATTAATTTCAGATTTGCGACTGCATGCAACCTTTTGTCATGAGTACACCGTTTGGCGTTCGAGGCCGTTGCTCCTGGAATCCATTTTGAACGACAATATTACCATGGAACGTAAAAACGCCCGCAAGCGCTCCGGTAATTGACGAACCGATTTCTATTCAACCATTTCCAACGGCAAGAACAAAGCATTTGACGCATCGGTGGACGCCGTGTGTGTCCTGAGAATAGCTCTTGCTGTATCAACCTAAAGATAATACAAACCGGGTTGACCGCGAATGAAAAGAGCAAGCTTTGGAACCTAAGCGCCAACTCAGGGGGATCATAAATTCGTGAAAGCAATGGTGTTAAACCGGCTGACCACTGTCGCTGAAGACCAGGAACCTCTCGAGCTTGTGGATATGCCGGAGCCGGTTCCTGAAGATAATGAAATTTTGATAAAGGTGTCCACCTGCGGCGTGTGTCACACCGAACTGGATGAAATCGAAGGCCGCACACCGCCGCCGAAGTTGCCGGTGGTGCCGGGCCATCAAATTGTTGGCCGGGTAGCGGCATGCGGGGATCGCGTCACAAAGTTCAGCATGGGTGACCGCGTTGGTGTAGCCTGGATCCATTCTGCCTGCGGGAGTTGTGATGAATGCCTGAACGGCGCTGAAAATTTATGTGCCTCGTTCAAGGCCACCGGCAGGGATGTGCATGGTGGTTACGCTGAATTTATGACCGTAGTTGAAAATTTTGCCTATTTCATCCCTGAGGTGTTTAGCGACACGCAGGCAGCGCCCCTTTTGTGTGCCGGCGCCATCGGCTATCGGTCAATGCAGCTAAGCGGGATCAAAAGCGGGCAGAACCTGGGGTTGACCGGATTCGGCGCATCGGCTCATTTGGTGTTAAAAATGGTGCGTCACAGATATAGGGATGCGAAGGTATTTGTCTTTGCCAGAAGTAAAGAAGAACGAGAGTTTGCCCGCCAGCTGGGAGCTGTCTGGGCAGGCGATACGGCTGTGCGACCGCCCGAAATGCTGGATGCGATCATCGATACCACACCGGCGTGGAAACCGATTGTCAAAGCCTTGAAATGCCTGAAGCCGGGTGGACGGCTGATCATCAATGCCATTCGCAAAGAGGAAAGCGATAAAGATGCGCTGTTGTCACTGGATTATGCTGAGCATCTCTGGCAGGAAAAGGAAATCAAGAGTGTGGCCAACGTGGCCCGCACCGATGTCAGTGCGTTTCTGTCACTGGCCGCAGAGATTCCGATTCAACCGGAAATACAGGAATTCAAGCTGCATGATGCCAATCGCGCTCTGGTCGAACTGAAGCAACGGAATATCCGGGGTGCGAAGGTACTTAAAATAAATTAACATGGGAGGAAGCGAGCATGTATAATAAAACGGTTATGGATCACTTCCGCAATCCACGCAATGTCGGTGTTATTGAAGATGCCGACGGTGTGGGTGAAGTCGGCAATCCCCTTTGCGGTGATATGATGACGATCTATTTAAAGATCAAGGATGATCAAATTGATGACATCAAATTTCAAACTTTTGGCTGCGGCTCTGCCATTGCCGTATCCAGCATGATCACCGAAATCGCCAAGGGCAAAAGTCTGGCAGAAGCCAAGAAACTGACAAACAAAGATGTCGCAGCAGCGCTGGAGGGTTTGCCGAAGAATAAGCTGCACTGTTCAAATCTGGGGGCCGATGCGTTGCAGTTGGCCATCCAGGATTACGAGGATAGACTGGCCGGTGTCAAGCGGCCGCAGCCGATTCGCAAAGAAAAACATGAACATTCGCACGGGAAAAAATGTTACTGTCCCTATTGTGATATCGAAATTTTACCGGACACCACATTCTGTGATGCCTGTCAATCCAGTTTGGAAGAAGAACATTAAATCTGAGGCCATCAAGCAAGGTAGGCGATTATGAAAGTCATCAATCTGGACCACATCTCGGCCAAACCGTTATTACCCGAAGTCAAAAAGGTGATGATCGAAGCTATCGAAAAGGATTATCACAATCCTGCCAGCCAGCATAAATCCGGTGAAGAAGCCGCAGCCGTGTTGCAGAATGCACGTGAATCTGTAGCTCGATTGCTGAACTGCAAGACCCCCAAAGAAATCGTCTTTACCTCCGGCGGGACGGAATCTGTCAATCATGCCATCAAAGGCGTGGCCATGGCCAATGAAGACAGGGGCAAACACATTGTTACCTCCAATATCGAGCACAACGCGGTCATTCGCAGCTTGCGTCGCCTCAAGTCCGCCGGGTTTGCCGTCACCTCTCTTCCGCTTGATTCCAGCGGGCGCGTCAAACCCCGGGATGTGGCCGATGCCATTACCAGAGAGACCATTTTGGTATCCGTGATGCACAGCAATAACGAAACGGGTACGATTCAGCCCATCGAAGAGATCGGAAAGATTACGCGTGAAAAAAGGGTGATTTTCCACAGCGATGCGGTGGATTCGGTTGGGGTGCTGCCAATGGATGTTCAAGCGCTGGGGGTGGATTTGCTCAGCTTTGCCGCCAATACCTTCTACGGACCTACGGGCGTGGGTGGCCTCTATATTCGCCGCGGTACGCGTATATTTCCGCTTTTGGATGGCGGTGTCCAGGAGAATAACAAACGCGCCGGCACGGAGAATCTGCTGGGTATCATTGGGACCGGCAAAGCAGCAGAGCTTGCTCTGCGGGACATGGATAAGCGCTTGGCGCATTTACAAACGTTAAAGAATAGGCTCCTATCTGAATTACCCAACAGCATCGATGAATATATCGTCAATACCCATCCGGAATACAGTTTGCCCAATCTGGTGTCGATTTCAGTCCAATATATTGAAGGCGAAAGTGTGATGCTGATGCTCGATGATGAAAATATTGCTGTATCGACGCGTTCAGCCTGTGCAACCGGCTCCTTGCGTGCCTCGCATGTCCTGCTCTCCCTCGGGC
>JASFIG010000095.1:0-13492 GCA_050122795.1 Desulfobacterales bacterium | reverse complement strand
GACGCATTATTAATTCATAATCATTTGGGAGGAACCACTTATGCCAGAACCAACTGAAGTCAAGGAAAAGGTCGCGCAAAAGGCTAAAAAAGTTGCTGACCCGGTGGCGGCCTCGATTGACAAGGCCAGCCAACAGATGATCCGACGTGCCCAGGATCTGGGCATCGATACCATCTTTGATCGGGCTGTCACCATGAAACCCTGCAACATCGGCATCCAGGGCACCTGCTGTAAAAACTGCGCCATGGGCCCCTGCCGCCTGCCGCTTCCAAAATCCGGCATTGAAGGTCAAGACGAACGCAAGGGGCTGTGCGGTGCGACTGCCAACACCATTGCGGCGCGCAATTTTGCGCGCATGGTGGCTGCCGGTGCAGCCGCTCACTCGGATCACGGGCGCAACGTAGCCGAAGTATTTTTATCGGTCGCCAACAAAGAAACCGGTGACTACAAAATCAAAGATCCCAACAAACTGCTGGCGATTGCCCCCCATTTTGGGGTCGACATCACAGTCGAAGTCGACGGTGAGCAAGTCGACCGCAATCTGGATGAAATCGCCCTCGAGGTGGCCGAAAAGGCCATGGCCGAATGGGGCAAGCCCGAAGGTGAGCTGGATTACCTCAAACGCGCTCCAGGGCCGTTGTACGAGCGCTGGCAAAAGCTGGGCGTGCTGCCGCGCAATATTGACAGGGAAATTGTAGAAATCATGCATCGGACCCACATGGGTGTTGATCAGGACTACAAAAACATCATCAAGCAGTGCACCCGGGCCGCGCTGGCCGACGGCTGGGGCGGTTCCATGATTGCCACCGACCTGCAGGATGTCATGTTCGGTACACCCTATCCGCTGCAGACGGAAGCCAACCTGGGCATCATGAAAGAAGACCAGGTCAACATCATTATTCACGGGCATGAACCGGTCCTGTCCGAGATGATTGTGGCTGCCGCCCAATCCCAGGAAATGATCGATTATGCCAAATCAAAAGGCGCCAAGGGCATCCAGCTGGGCGGTATCTGCTGCACCGGCAACGAGATTTTGCAGCGCCACGGCGTGCCGCCGGCCGGCACCTTCCTGCAACAGGAGCTGGCCATCGTGACCGGTGCCTGCGATGCCATGGTGGTTGATGTTCAATGCGTTTTTCAAAATCTGGCCAATGTGGCCAAATGTTTCCACACCAAACTGATCACCACCCACCCGATTGCCCGCATGGAACAGGATAATGTCACCCACATCGAATTCGACGAGCACCATGCCATGGATGACGCCAAAAAAATCGTTAAAATGGCGATCGATAACTTCGAAAATCGTGGCGCCGACGTCATGATCCCGGCCCAGAAGGCCGCGCAGGTTGCAGGTTTCGGCGTCGAGTCGATTCAATATCATCTGGGGGGCACCTTCCGCGGCTCCTATTACACGCTCAATGACAACATCATCAACGGCCGCATCCGCGGGGTGGCCGGCGTGGTCGGCTGCAACAACGCGCGCAGCCGACATAACGAGGCCCATCTGACCCTGGTCAAAGAGCTGATCAAAAACGACGTCATCGTGCTGACCACCGGCTGTAACGGCATTGCCTGCGCCATGGAAGGACTGCTGACGCCCGGAGCGGCCGCCGTTTACTGCGGGCCGGGACTGGCCGAAGTGTGTGAGACCGTCGGTATCCCACCGGTGCTGCATCTGGGCTCCTGTGTGGACAACAGCCGTATTCTGCTGGCAGCCACCGAGGTGGTCAAAGCAGGCGGGCTGGGCAATGACATCCAGGATCTGCCGGCCGCCGGTGCCGCACCGGAATGGATGAGCGAGAAAGCCATCAGCATCGGTCACTATTTCGTGACCTCCGGTGTGTACACCCTGTTCGGCGTGAATCTGCCGGTCACCGGCGCCCCGGTATTTCAACAGTATCTGTTTGAAGAGCTGGAGAAAATTTACGGCGGCAAGTGGGATCTGGCGGCCGATCCGATCGAAATGGCGCGTAAAATGATTGCCCATATCGATAAGAAGCGCAAAGAGCTCGGCATCGACAAAGCGCGTGAGCGCGTCCTGATGGACATGGCCGATCGCCAGCGGCTCGAAGCATAAACAAAAATTCAGGGATTCAGGGATCTTGGAAACACTGGTTTCGATTCCTCAATTCCTCGATTAACCATTACGATTAACAATTTTTAATCCTCAGAAAAGGAGGCAACTGTATGTCTAAGCTAGTTGCATTTGCCGCGATTCAAGGTGGCTACAATGTTGTGTCGCAGGTCGAAGGCGAATACCAAAAAGCGCTGGACACCTTCAATGCAGATACCAAGGTGGGATTTCCCAACACCGCCTACTATCTGCCGGTGATTTACTCGCTGTTGGGAATCAAAGTCGAAACCCTGGAAGACATCCAAAAGGCGTTGGATGTGGCGCGAAAGCTCCTGCCGCCGCACATCAAAGGCATGAACCATTTGCCTTATCTGGGACCGCTGCTGGATGCCGGCATGGCCACCCTGTTTGCGTTTGAGATCAGAGAGGCCCTGCGCTACCTGAACGAACCGGATTTCTATCTGCACTCCGAAGATATCGATGAGGAAGCCGGCAAAATCTGGCTGGGGGCTGCCGACGATACCGTTTTCCGCAAACGCGGGGTTGAGTTTGTGGACGGCTCCGCACCGGGCTTTGCCGCCATCGTCGGCGCTGCGCCGGATCCTGAAATTGCCAAGATGATTGTCGAGGAATATCAGAGACGCAGTCTGTACATTTTCCTGGCCGCCGGTCACAACAACACATCGGTGGCCCAGCAGCTGCTGGAAGCCGACGTTCAGATCGGCTGGAACACCCGCATCGTGCCTTTCGGCCCCTATATTTCATCGGCCATTTTTGCCCTGGGTTTTGCCAACCGGGCGGCGATGGCCTTCGGCAACGTCCAGCCGGGCGATTATAAAACCATGCTGATGTACAACAAGAACCGCATCTTTGCCTTTGTCAACGCCCTGGGCGAAGTCGGCACCGATTGGGCCGGTGCGGCTGCAGGATGCGTTAACTGGGGTTTCCCGACCCTGGCCGACACCGACATTCCCGAAGTGCTGCCCACCGGAATCTGTACCTATGAGCATGTGGTGGCCAACGTGCCCCACGAGGAAATGGTCCAGAAATCGGTTGAAGTCCGCGGGCTGAAAGTCAGTGTATCGTCAATCGAGATTCCCTGCTCCTTCGGACCGGCTTATGAAGGCGAGCGTGTGCGCGGCGCGGATCTTTACGCCCAGATGGGCGGTGGCAAGACCCAGTGCACCGAGTTGGTCAAGATGGCTGAGATGAATGAAATCGATGACGGCAAAATCGAGGTGGTCGGCCCGGACATTACCGAGATTAAAGAGGGCGAGACCATGCCGCTGGGCATTTATGTCCAGATCGCCGGGCGTGAGTTTCAGACGGACTTTGAGCCGATCATCGAGCGTCAGATCCACCACCTGATCAACTACATTCAGGGCATCATGCACATCGGCCAGCGCGATATTGCCTGGATCCGGGTCAGCAAAGCGGCCATCGAAAAGGGCTTCACCCTGAAAGATATCGGCACGGTGCTGCACGCCAAGTTCCATCAGGATTTTCAGAAAATCGTCGACAAGGTCCAGGTGACGCTCTACACCGAGCAAAAGGATGTGGATGAGCTGACCAAGCGCGCCCGGGCCGAATACAAATCCCGTGACGAGCGGGTTGAAAAGATGACCGATGAGGATGTTGAAACCTATTACTCCTGCACCCTGTGCCAGTCGTTTGCACCCAACCATGTCTGTACGGTCAGCCCGGAGCGCACCGGACTGTGCGGGGCTTATAACTGGATGGACTGCAAGGCGTCTTTTGAAATCAATCCCACCGGTCCCAACCAGCCGATCGAAAAGGGCGAATGCCTGGATCCGGTTCTGGGCCAGTGGAAAGGCGTCAATGAATTTGTGCAAAAAGCGTCCCGCGGGGCGGTGAATCATTACAACTTTTACTCCATGGTCCATGATCCCATGACCACCTGCGGTTGCTGTGAATGTATCGCCGCCATGTTGCCGTCCTGCAACGGTGTCATGACCGTTGGACGGGACTATACCGGGGAAACCCCCTGCGGCATGAAATTCACCACCCTGGCCGGTGTCATGGGCGGGGGCGCATCTTCTCCGGGATTTGTGGGGCATTCCAAGTTCAACATCACCCAGCGCAAATTCATCCTGGGCGATGGCGGTATCAAACGGCTGGTGTGGATGCCCAAGGATCTGAAAGAGGAAATCCGCGAACGGCTGGTCAGACGCGGTGAGGAAGTCGGCATGCCGGATCTGATCGACCGCATTGCAGACGAGACCGTCGGTGTCACCGAGGAAGAGATTTTGCCCTTCCTGCAGGAGAAAAAACACCCGGCGCTGGAGATGGATCCGATCATCGGAGGCTAATTGACATACGTTGCGTGCTGCGCGTTGCGGGTTTACGGGTTTACCCATACGGACGCCCGTTTACTTTGACGCGCAACGCGCAACCCGTAACTCGTAACACGAAACAAGGAGAATAAGATGGCATTAACCGGTATTCAGATTTTCAAATTACTGCCGAAAACCAACTGCAAGGAATGCGGTGTGCCGACCTGTCTGGCATTTGCCATGAATCTGGCTTCCGGCAAGGCGGAATTGGACAACTGCCCGTACGTTTCGGATGAGGCCCGCGAGCAACTGGCTGAAGCCTCCGCACCACCGATCCGTCCGGTACCCGTCGGCAAAGGTGTTCGTGCTGCCACAACGGGGGGCGAAACGGTTCAGTACCGTCATGAAAAGACCTTTTACAATCCCACCCTGCTGGCTGCCACCGTTCAATCCGACATTGCCGAGTCGGATCTCGAAACCAAACTAAAGGCCTGGAATGCACTCCAATTTGAACGCGTGGGCCTGAACCTGCGGCCGGAGCTGGTGGCGCTCAAAGATGTCAACGGTGACAAGGATGTGTTTGCCAATACGGCCAAAAAGATCGCCGAATCCTCTGAATTTAACCTGGTGCTGATGACCGAAGATCCCGCTGTCATGAAAGCCGCCGTTGATGTTAGCGCTTTCAAGCGTCCGTTGCTGTATGCGGCCACCGACAACAATGTGGCTGAAATGGGGGCTCTGGCCAACGAACAAGGTTTACCCGTGGCCGTGCGGGCCGATTCGTTGGAAGGTTTGGTGCCGTTAACCGAAAAACTCACCGAGATGGGCGTCAAGGACATTGTTCTGGACCCGGGCTCCCGCGAAATCAAACAGGCCCATCAGGACCAGGTGGCCATCCGCCGGGCAGCTCTCAAAGATCTGAACCGCTCCGTGGGCTTTCCGACCATCATTTTCCCGAATGAGATGGCCTCAAATCTGGACATGGAGACATTGATTGCCGGGACGTTTATCGCCAAATACGGCGGCATTGTTGTCCTTTCGGATTTTGTCGGCGAAAGCCTGTTTCCCCTCCTGCTGGAACGCTTAAATATCTATACGGATCCTCAGCGACCCATGACGGTAACCGAAGGTATCTATGAAATCAATAATCCGGATGAAAATTCGCCGGTGATGGTCACGACTAATTTTGCCTTGACGTATTTTATCGTTTCCGGTGAAATTGAAGGCAGTCGGGTACCCTCCTGGCTGCTGATCAAGGATTCCGAAGGCCTATCGGTCATGACGGCCTGGGCGGCCGGTAAATTTGCCGGGGATGATGTCGGCATGTTCGTCAAAAAATCCGGAATTGCGGACAAGGTCAAGAACCAGGAGCTCATCATTCCGGGATATGCTGCCGCCATTGCCGGGGATGTTGAGGAAGAACTATCGGGCTGGCAGATTACAGTAGGGCCAAGAGAAGCGGCCCATATTCCTGGATTTCTCAAGGCAAGATAAAATCTTGGAATAATGGGATACTGGAAGGATGGAACAATGGCCGGCGGCTTGAACCCATTTTTCCAATATTCCAGCAATCCAACATTCCAATTGGGGCGCAGCCCCTGACTTGTGGGAGGGAGGGTCTATGTATTTAATCGGAGAAAGTTTAAACGTCATATCAAAAAAGATCGGCACGGCTTTTAAAGAACGGGATCCCAAGCCGATCCAGGAGGAGGCCCTTTTCCAGAAGGAAAAGGGGATGGATTACATCGACATCAACCTCGGCCCGGCCAAAAAAGACGGCCATGAGCTGATGCCCTGGGTGGTGCAGACTGTTCAGGAGGTTGTTCCGGATGTGCCGCTGGCATTGGATACATCCAATATCGATGCCATCGCGGCGGCACTCAAGGTCTACAAGGAAACCCCCCAGCCGCCGCTGATTAATTCGATTATGGTCCGCCCCGAGCGATACGAGCGCATGGTTCCGCTGGCCGTTGAACACAACGCAGACTTCATCGCCCTGATGTGGGGGCCCGAGGGTTTGCCGCGCGATGAAAATGAACGGGCGGCGCTGGCAGTCGAATTGATGTATTTTGCCAATGAAGCCGGAATCCCCAACGAAAAGATCTGGGTCGACGGCATCGTTACCCCCGTCAACATTCAGCAGCCCCAGTTGATCAGTCTAATGACCTTTCAACAAATGCTGCCGGAAATTGCGCCGGGGGCCAAGAGCACCTGCGGTCTTTCCAATATCTCCAATGGACCGCCGGACCACCTGCGTCCCATTTTGAACCAGACGTATATGGTCATGCTCGAAAAATACGGCATGTATTCTGTGATCGCAGATCCATTGGACGATACCCTGATCGATATTGCCAAGGGCAAACGTCAGGATATCGTTGATCTGATAAACGGCATGCTGGATGGAAACGACCCCGATATGGGATCGCTTTCCGAAGAGATGCAAAATTACGCCAAGACCGTCAATGTCATTCTCGGAAAGTCGCTGTATTCGGATTCCTGGCTTGAGCTTTAGGATCGAGTTGCGTGTTGTGGACGCATAAACGGTACGACCTAAAATCTAAAAAGCCCCTCCTGTTTCGGGTGGGGCTTTTTTATCATCTTCGGTTAGTTGTTTGTTGTCCGTTGTTCTTGGCATGAGCGATTATGCTGTATGGAATGTCATTTGTATTCCAACGAACCACGGACCTCGAACACCGAACTGTGATGCCACCGGGCTTTCAGTACGATCCTATCCCCTGTTATGCGAATGCGCAATTCGATCGTTTCGCCAGCAGACTGCGATTTCTTGAAATTGGCGCTGAACTTTGGTACGCTTAGCAAGGTTCTAAGGTTCTGGGTTCAAGGTTCAAGGGTTTTGGCCTTTTGATGCTTTCCCTCTGGCCTTCGACCCTATGTTTTCTAGTTTTTCTTTTTGTCTAACCCCTGAACCTCTGAACGTTGAACCCGCTGCTGATAATTGGCAGCCGATAAGTGAAACCTATTATGCTTGGATTTCCATTTTATTAAGGAAAGACGACCAGCGGTGAAAGTCAAATCCAAAGCGCTTGAAGTGAATCTGGCGGACTATCACGTCGATGTCGCCATAGATGCAAAATATTCAACCCTTCAGGAAGTCATGTCTCAATATTATGGGCTCATGGAGGGACTGAACACGCTTTTAAAAGAACTTTCCCATCCATATAAAAACTGGCGCTTTATTGTATCCGAAACCCGCAAGTATTCCCTCGAATATTTTCATTTGATTAAAAATCACCCTAAAGGACCGGCAGCAGCAAATTTGTTAATCGATATATTTTTTGACGCCGCTCGTTCGGATGTTGATCTAGACGTCAAAGTGGATGCAATTGATAATCTTCAATTGTTTTTGCAAAAAGTCATTAAAGACGCCGATTCGGTCCTGGAAGCGTTTTTGCCGTCTATCGATACCGCCTTTTCGCGAATCATCAATCTGCCTGACGACATTTTTGCCCTTTTTACGCGCAGCTATTATCAAATTAACCGATTGGCGGAAACTTTCCTCAGCTGCGCGCCTCAATCAGACGGTGTTTACAAGACCATCAACCGGTTGCTCATTAAGTTTTATAATTTTACCTATGGGTACTGGCTAAGTGAGCGTGATCCGCAAGCGTGGTTTGAAGGCGAAGTTACCGAAATTGACAAGCGCGGTTCTTATACCGGCTTTTTTGAAAATATTTCGCATTCCCAGCTGCAGGATTGGAAGCATCAGCTGAAACAGATGACCGGGCATCCGCTCCTGGAATCCGATCAAACACTCAGTTCGCTATTGAAACTGCCCGGGTTCAACCAGATTGTCGAACAATACCGTCAAATACCGCGACATTTAATGACAGAAGCGGGAGGAGACGGGCGCGGACGGCATCTCAAATTGATTTTTTTGTTTCACATTATGAGCATTGCCGGGCTATCGCTCATCCATGAGGAAACATTAAGAGACATCAATCAGACATTGGGCTGGATTATCGAAAATGACAATTACCGTGACATTCAAAAACTGATTGAGAAGACCTTTTCGATACTAAAAGAGCGCGCCAGCATGTACCCGGCCACGGCACTCAATTGCGTGCTCAATATGGGAAAAGGTGTTTACAAAACCGACGATATTGATCTCATTAATTTTTTCATCGATTCGGTTATTGATCTGGGCTTTGCCTCGCCCAATATAAAGGGGGTCGACAATAACTGGCAAATACAGGTCAACAAGACCCACATTCTAAATATTCGCACCTGGTTGGAATTGATCGAACTCGATCCCAAACGGTCCGTCCGCTTGCTGTCCGCACTGATTATCCACCTGTCTCTGTGTGGCGTTTTTATAAAAGATATTGACCTTTTTCCGCGCGATATTACCCAGCTGTTAAATAGCGGCATCGATCCTGTTTTTAACCTGGCCAAGCAGCTTTCACGGTTGTTCCCGGTTTATTTCAACGATATCGGCGCCGAGGGCCGGCTGCGGGATATTTCAACGCGTATCGATGAGATCTCCCGGCGCCGGGATATTCTGATTCATTACCTTAGAAAGCAAAGTCATGTGGAAAGCAGCAACCGCATCATCGATCTGATGGAGGCGGTCCTTTATTTCTGGCAATCCCGCGATAAGACGCGCCTGGTGCCATTCGTGCCGCCTGTCATTTATGATCAGATCGATACCCGGGGGCCTTTCATCGATGGTGTGTTTCAGATTATGGGGTATCTGAAAGAAAAGGGTATTCGCGATCCAAACGATCTGCTTGCAATCAGCGAAACAAAGGTTGCACAATGGCTAACCAGCATTAAAGGCGTGTCCGAACTTGACTGTGAGCGCGTTGAACTTGCGGTGGCCTTTTACAAGATGTTGAATCAGAAATATAATTTCGATCTAATTGAGCTGGATGCTTACCTGGCTCAGCTACGAACAGAGGCTTTGCCGGATTTAAACCGGCTCGAACTGGCTTTAAGGGAACCGGATTTGCATAAACGGCTGTTTATGCTGTTGGAGTATATGGAAAAATTGCAGGTGGTCATTCTATCTGACGAAACATTTGAAATCCGGCAGGATATATACAAAAAAAGACACATTACCATTGATATTCCGTCAATGTACGGCAGTTATCATGAAATGAAGTTTGACTGCCTGGGGCTTACCTTTCGTATCGAGTCTTTGGTCAATGTGCTTTTTGAAGAACTGATTGAGAACATTGACCTGAGCCTGATTACCAAAGCCACCTTTCATCAAATTTACAGCCTGCTGCGTTTGTTTGACAGAGCGTTGAAACTGGACGGCATTTCATCCAAAGAATTTGAACGTCAGCTTGAATTTCTGGCCCACTCCCTGGAAGTCAAGGGCTTCACCTTAACCCAATATCTGGATATCTTTAAAGGGTTTGCCCAGGCGGTTAAGAATATTGTGAATGATTATTTTAACAATATTCACGGTCAAAATCTCACCCGAATTTTGACACAGACACCGCCGGATACGCTGTTGCCGAAATTTTTGCCACCCAACGAAACCATCGATAGCGAAAATCTGCAACTGCGCGTTTCCGAAATTTTTTTTCGTGATCGCATTGCGCTGAGTTTAAGTCTGCAACAGCTCGATCTGTTTTTAAGCCGGATTTTAAGCACCCTCTTTCAACAATCTTACAAGTTGCCCAAAGATAAGCTTCAGCGGTTGCTGCTGTATGACCCGCAAAATGCGATTACGCCGATTGATTCCTCTCTGGCGCGTTTGACCGGGATCATCTATCTGGGCAACAAAGGGCTCAACATGGTCCGGCTCAAAAGCTTCGGTTATCCGATTCCTCCGGGATTTATCATTACCACCGAAGTGTTTCGCTGCCGGGAAATTATTGAAAGCTACCCGCCGGCCGAGCAGAACTTTAAGGAAAAAATTATTGAGAATATATCTGCTCTGGAAAAGGTGACAGGTAAGATTTTTGGCGATCGCCACAATCCTTTGTTGCTGTCCGTGCGCAGCGGGTCTTCAATATCACAACCCGGGATGATGGATACGCTGCTGGATGTCGGCAACAATGAAGACATCACCGAAGGTATTGCTGAAAAGTCTGGCAATGCCTGGTTTGCCTGGGATAATTACCGCCGCTTTTTGCAATGCTACGGCATGGCTTTCGGCTTAAAGCGTGACGACTTCGATGCCATCATCAACGAATCCAAACAGCGGTTGGGAATCCCCCTTAAAAGGGAGTTTACCGGAAAAGAGATGCGCGAATTGGCCCTCTCATATAAGCAATTGATTCATGATGCCGGCATCCAAGTGGTTGAAAACCCTTACGAGCAACTGCATCTGGCCATCAAAGCGGTACTGGCTTCCTGGGAATCACTCAGAGCGATGGCCTATCGACGGATCATCGGAATTTCAGAGGACTGGGGTACGGCCGTTACGGTTCAAGCAATGGTCTATGGCAATCTGTCTCAGCAGTCCGGCACCGGAGTGGTGTTTACGCATAATCCGCGCTGGTCTGCCGATACGCTGAAACTCTGGGGAGATTTTACGATCGGCAATCAAGGCGAAGATGTCGTCGCGGGGCTGGTGAAAACCATGCCCATATCGATTTTTCAGCAGGAAATCGAAATGCGCGAAACCGATATAACCTTGGAGACCCACTTTCCCGAAATTTACAGTGCATTGAAGGACTGGGCCCATGACCTGATTGATGAGAGAGGATGGAGCCCGCAGGAAATTGAGTTTACCTTCGAAGGGCGGTCTCAGGACGATCTGTATTTGCTGCAAACGCGCGACATGGCTATTCGCGAACGCAAACAGGCGTTGACTTTTGATTTCGAAGAAGATCCCCAGAAATTGTATCTGGGACATGGCGTCGGCGTCAGCGGCGGTGCCATGAGTGGCCGCCTGGTTTTCACCCTGGAAGAAATTGAAGAATGGCGGGTGATGGACCCCGGTGCCACTTTGATTCTGGCCCGTAACGATACCGTGCCCGACGACATTCAGGAAATTCATGCCGCCGACGGGCTGTTGACTGCCCGCGGGGGGCTTACCTCTCACGCAGCCGTCATCGCGCACCGGCTGGGTAAAACCTGTGTCGTCAGCTGTACCAATCTGGATTGCAATGAAAGAGAGAAATATTGCGAGTTTAATCAGCTCAAAATTAAATCGGGCGAACACATCAGCATCGACGGTCACGAAGGGTCGGTCTATCAAGGGTTGATTAAAGTCAAAGAAACCCCAAAAGGAGCCAATTAGACATGGGCGAAAATACGTCGCATTCGGGTGGTAAAAAACTGGGTATAAACGGGTTTGGCCGCATTGGCAAATTGACACTCTGGCATCATGTCGGTCGCAAATTTTTCGGTGAAATCATTGTCAATATCGGGCGGCAGCCGGGCACAGACCTGGCAGACATCGCCCATTATCTTGAGCGCGATTCAACCTACGGCTGGTTGCACGGTTATCTATACGGTCATGGCGGGCAGCCGGTAGTCGAAGATCTGGATGAAGCCGGCGGTTCGATGAACGTCGATGGCGTTAAAGTACGGTTTTTAAGATCACACCGCAACCCGGCTGAAATCGGCTGGCGTGAGCACGATGTAAGGCTGGTGGTCGATACCACCGGTCAATTTTTGGACCCGATTCTGGACTCAAATCATAACGGGGGCGCCCTCAGAGGGCATTTTGAGGGCGGCGCTGAAAAGGTGATTGTTTCGGCTCCGTTTAAATTTAAGGACAAAGGTGCTTCTGCTCCTGAAGATGCCGTAACGACTGTCATGGGCATTAATGAAAATGACTATGACCCCAGACGACATACCATCATATCAAATGCATCCTGCACGACAACTTGTTTGGCCCATATGGTCAAGCCGTTGATCAATGCCTTCGGACCCAAAAAAATCATGTCGGCATCCATGGCCACCGTGCATGCGGCCACCGGATCTCAGCAGGTGTTGGATCGACTGCCCAAAACCGGTAAGACGGATCTTCGCAAAAATCGAAGTATCATGAACAATATCATCCTAACCACCACCGGCGCCGCCAATGCATTGAGATTGGTCATTCCGGAAATGGAAGAAATCGCCTTCATTGCTGAATCCGTTCGTGTCCCGGTTCAAACCGGCTCGTTGATTATTCTGGTGATCAACCTGCAAGAAGAACCGAGTGGTCCCTTTATTACGCGGGATACGATCAATGATATCTTTGAGCGGGCAGCCGGAGAAAACTCCCAGGGCTACCTTTATTTTACCGATAAACAGAATGTATCCGGCGATATGATTGGCCTGCCGAGGGTAGCTGCCACCATCGAGGGCCACGAAACGCATACCCGGACAGCTGAAGCGACCATTGATTTAAATAAGGTGCCCGGTTTGGAAAAAGAATCATTTCCAAATTTAAATGAATCCATTATCCGGGTGCCTGTTACCCAGGCGGTTATATATGGTTGGTATGACAATGAGATGGGAAGTTATGTGAATATTTTGGGAGATCGAACGGTTTCCATAGCGGAGAGTATGTAAGCGAGATTTGAACATAGGCAAAAAAAACCACGAAAACACGAAATCATTAAAGCACGAAAACACATTATTTTTTCGTGTTTTCTTTTTTTCGAGCTTTCGTGGTAATCCCTTTAGATTTTATAACGGTTCAGCATATCCGTATGACGCCAAACAGGAGACTCAGCCATCACTCAGCAAAACCGTAATGGAAAATTTCATATTCGGTTTTGCCGCCCAGCAGGGCATCAATTTGGTCCTGGATTTGCTTGCGTTGATCGCTTTGCTCCCAGCGCTTCCAATCTTCTGATGTTTCCCACGTGCTGATGACCAGGAATTCGTCCGGCTTTTCAAGATTACGCATCGTTTCGCCTGTGATGTAGCCGGACTGCTGATTTGCCATTGATCGCATTTTCCGGAAAAGCGGTATCATTTTTCTGGCTTTGTCTTCCGGTACTTTGCGCCGAATCAATATTTTAACGGCCATTGGAACCTCCTCATCTACATTGGGTTTTCAAAATTCTGGATAAAACATAATATGCCTGCCTAACGGGGTCAAGAGACAATCACCGAATGGCGGTTTTTCGTGTCCCATAATCCATTCTTCCAGCATTTTATGATTGCATCGGCAAGGCACTGATGATTAGCTGGCTTTGAGCGCCTG
>JASFIG010000094.1:0-13547 GCA_050122795.1 Desulfobacterales bacterium | reverse complement strand
CCGCCTGGCCCTGCATTCGGTTTCCGGGCTAACCGTCGCCAGATCCAGCGTAAAAAGTATTCAGTTTAATGCTCCCAAAATGATTCTCAAAGCGTTTAACGATTCTGCACCGGCCGAAGTTGACGGTGATGGCGACGGAATCCCGGATTATGCCGATGTTTGCATGGACACACCTGCCGGGGCAAAAGTGGGTATGGACGGTTGCCCCGAAAGCGAGCAAATCGAACGCACGGCAAACCGGCAGAAGATAAACGGACATCAGAAGGACCCTGCAAAATCACCGGCCGCAAATTCCGATCAACTTGCCAAGATTCTGTTTGATTTTGACCGCGCTGAGTTGAAACCGCAGCATTTTTCAGCACTGGACGAGGCTGCTGTTACGCTAAAAAGCCGCCCGCTAATGAGTGCCGAAATCCACGGCCATACCGATAATGTTGGCACAGCGGAATACAATCAGAATCTTTCAATGCGAAGAGCCCGCACGGTCGAACAGTATCTGGTGCAAAAAGGTATCGAAAGAGACAGGCTATTTCCGCGAGGATTCGGATTTAGGATCAACGAAGCGTCTAACAAAAATGAGGCCGGCCGCGCCTTAAACCGCAGAGTTGAAATCCTATTGGTACCGGACCAAGAGAGACTTGCCTTTAAACGATAACGCCATAACCGGTCATTTCAATTCAAAAAGTGAAGCTCCCCCCGGCAAGTCGCGGGGCATCCTTATGTTTCATCCCCCTTGACAGGCTGAGTCGTAATTTGCTTTAGTCATTGCGAGCGACCGTCGGGAGCGCGGCAATCTGGACTGTCATGGCGGATAACGAAGCTTTGCAACAGATTGCTTCGATCGCTTCACTCCCTCGCAATGACATTATGACACAGTCCCTCACGAGGGAGGACCGAGGTGGGGGTGAAGCCATCGGCGAAGACTAACCATCCCTTCGACTTGCTAAAGGGCATTCAAGCATGTTTCGGTGAAAAGTTTTCTACAATCGAACCTGGCTGACCAGCTGTCGAACCCTTTTCAGATACAGATGCCATACGTTGAGGTTTGCGGAATTTGCAAATACCTGCCTGAGAATCTCCGGTCGTGGGAACAGCGTTTCAAAAACAAAATGAGCGCGGGTTTTTAAATTCTTACCGGCTGTAAACAACAGCAAAGGGGCCCAGTTCGGCAGGGGGCGCCCGTCCGCTCGTTTATCTAAAATCACCCGTTCCAGCCATGTGAGGCCGTGCTCGGCGGCCATGGTCTCAATTTCAGGCGGCGGTTTTAAATCAAACAAATGAGCAATCAGATACAGCATATCGTATACAATATTCACCTGGCCCATTTCAGCCGCACGCTCGAAAAGCGCCTTCCAGTCTGCAGTCTTCCAGCGTGTGATTAAATGTTTGATATCCACCAGCCAGACCAGACGACTGGCATTGTGCTTAAAGGCATGCAGGCTTAAATAAAGCACCTGATCAGCTGCATTCAGACAGCCGGCCGGCACGCCTTCAAAACTAAATACCTCAATGCTGTCATGAATGACGTGCTGGTTTTTGGCAAGCAGGCGTTCGCGGCTCTTGATGCGATCGGCCCAGAGGATATGGGAGTTGATGTCAACGATGATCGGATCTTTTTTAAAGGTACTCGGGTAGACCGGATCCGGTTGATAGCCCAGTTGCTGCAGGAGGCTGTCAAACACATCCCGTTTTTCAGGCAGCACCCACAGGTCGATATCGGTCAGCGGCCGCAATCCAATATCTTTATAACCCTTTCCTAACAGGGCAACACCCTGCAGTAGTACCACCTGAATCCCTTTTTCATTTGAGTTTTGCAATATTTGCTTGAGATCCTGAACGACCTGAAGGTTGTGCTGGACGGTGCGGTAGTAAAACGATTGCAGTTGCTGCATCTGGCGATGACCCAGAAACCCCAGGATACCGGCTTTTTTGAGGCTTTTGTACAGCAGGCCGGACATGCCTTCTTTGCGAGCCAGCCGGACCAGGTGATCCTGATCAAAGTCTGCGGCCATCAATTCGGCCAGACGCGCCTGCTGTTCCTCATCCGGATCGACATGGCCGCCCGCCAGCAATATTTGATATTCAATCGAAGCCATAAAAATGATTTCTTTTAACCGCAGACATTCGCAGACAAATAGCCGCCCGACCCGGGCGGCTATTTACTTCATGCCCTTCGGGCAACTTTAAAATTATTTTAATTAGCTAAATACAGATCAACAATTTATTACGTTTGGGATCGGCACTATTTTTTATCGCGCTGCGATTGTACCTTTCATTCGGGCAGGTCGCCCGAATGAAAAGTCTGCGAAAATCTGCGTCCGTCTGCGGTTAATTATACTCATTTAATATTTCTGACAAAATCGATGATGCTGGCATTCTGCTTGAACGACAGCGCCTGACACGGCACCTTCTCGGTCAGGTCACTCAGAAAAGCCATAGCAAACTCTACACCCTGTGAGTCCCAGAAGGGGGGAAACGAGGCTTTCAAGAACTCAACAACCGTATCAGCCCGGTTCAACGGTCGGACAGCATTGGTTTGATCGTGCTGCAGAAAAAAGGTGTACTCCAATCTGGTGCTGAGGGGCGACACGAATCTGGCCTCACCGTGCCAGGGGGTGCCGTACATCCAGTAGGCCCCGTCTTTCTTGCGCAAGATGATGCGGTCATCACTGAGGACCGCCCCGCAACCGTCCTGATACCAAAGATTCGATAGCGTGCTTTTGCCGGCCCCGGATTCGCCGACAAACAACAGGCCCTGATCACCGTCATCGATGCCGCAGGCATGCACGATCATGCCCCGCTCCTGCGCCAGGTATTGAATCAACAACAGTTCTATTGTGGGCCCGTAAAAGGGATTGATAAAATCACTGGCCGGATTTGGAAAATACAGCTCTGCCGTGCGGATATCAGAATCGAGCACCAGGATGCGTTTTTGGTCGTTGAGGTGGTCAAAAATCTTAAAGGCAATGGCATCCCCCTGCCGATGCAGGGTCCAGACCGGTGAGCTGTCAAAAACTTTTGGTGAGTCGGCGATGGCCGGATGACCCGGCAGCATGCGCAGGTAGATATCCGCCGGACGATCGCACACAAACGGACGATAGGAAGCCTCGACATTCCAGTCGTCGAGCCCGCTCCTGCTTTCAATGGCAATACGAACACCGGCTATTTCAATCGTGATATGGTTTGTCATTCGGGAGAAAAATTAGAAACCCATCTCAAAAATTCATTTTACCCGCCTGAGGCGGGCAAGCGCTCCATGGCTGTGTTCTCCAGGATAAATGGATTACACACCTATTTTTATGAACACTAAGGTGTGCATCAAACCGATTCAAAATGCTCTAGTATCGCAGCAAGATGCCGCTCCCACCAATTGTTTGGAAAATGATCTGGTTTGGCGGCAATGATTGTTAATCATAGTGGGAGTGGCTTTTAGCCACGATTTTCTGCTCCACTTTTGAATCGGCCTGCGACGAGCCGTTCGGCCCTGCCTTCGACATGAGCTCAGGCCGAATGTGGCTCACGGCCGAGGGCAATCGATTGTTTGCGCCTTGCTTTGTTGAACACCTTAATGTTTTAAGATCAGACGTGAAATCCCGCATTCATGCGGGGAGCGTGATCTACTATTTTTGAGATAGCTTCTATCTGGATTTAACAATCGTTTAGGATCCAGGTGAATCGCAGGGCGAACCGGGTTGGCAGCCCGCTCCACCTCCAACGCCGGGCCCAACGATGCCGGAAGATTTACAAAACCCCAGCACGGCACAGGCCGCATCCAGCTTGATTTTGGTGATTTTCGGTTTTTCGTATTCTTTTTTTTCTATTTCCTTCATTTTCAGATCTCCTTTTCAGAGAATGCCGGAAAAACAGCATCGATGTTTTCCAATTCGGCCACAAATTCCGTCAGATCCTGCTCGGCAATCGGATCGGACACCTCAAATTCATCCGTCAGCATTCCCTTGATATCCTGCAAGGTTTTGTGACCGTCCAGATGCTGCCACACAAATGCCGCCACGGAATTGAGATTGTAAATGGCCCCCATATCACCGACGCTGTCTTTGATGGGAACCAGCAGGGTTTCATCATCTATTTGACGAAAGACAAAATTTTGATTCTTTTGATATACGCGATCGAGTTCGTTCATAGTGGTTTTCCCGTCGTCATATCCTTTTAACTCACTGGTATTATTTATCATACCACAAATATGCCCACGAAGGGACAGCTGGTGGGCAAAAATAACAAAATTAATGTCTGCAAACTGTGTGCCATTTCAAAGGTTCAGAGGTTCAAGGTTTAGGGTTCAGGGTTACGTGATCGATTGGGCGAAGCTAAACCCCGCCCAACTTCCGATTTCTGTCATCTGTCATCTGGCATTACACCCAATGCTCTATCTGCTATGCCCTTTGCCGAGCACCTTGAGCATTGAGCGTCACTGTCTACTGGCATCTGGTCACTGGCTCTAGCATCCAAAACTATGAGCTATCAGCTATGAGCTCATAGGATGCGGCATCAAAGGCAATCGCCGCTTCTGCCCTGAGGGGGGCAACCGCACAGAACAGGCAAAGGGCTAAAAGCGAAACGACGATCTTTTTCAGCGCTGAAAAATTGACCGTATGTTTATTTTTGCGTATATTTTGCATGCGTTATGGGTTTGATCGTGTGCTTGAAACGAATTTGACCTGCCGGACAGCAAAGATCCGTCCCAAAATTAGCAATAACCATGCCGGAAGTAATTTTTAAACTATTGTAATTATGAAATTTTATTTTTTTTTCGTTCAATATCAGCCATACCCGGCAAAATCTACAAAAAATTTTATACCAAGGCCCGATTTTCAGGCGCCGCGTCTTAAAAAAGGTGCGATTCAACCCCCTAGCAGGTGTCCTGTGATCGTTATCGGCAGGCTCAGATATATACTTAAACATATAAAATTATTTGAAATAATTTTTTTAGGCGCAAGGCATAAGGCGTTAGGCACAAGGTGTATGGCTGCTCAAATTGAAGAAAAAAGACGAGAGAGGCGTGATCGGAGGGGGTAAGAAATGTTGCGTGGGTGTTAAACAAATTAATGGTTCATCGTTCTGCGTCGAAGGTTCAAAAGTTCAAAAAGCAGTTTTATTGGTTTGACTTGCTCTTTTGAAACTCAGTCCGCATAGCATAATACTCGTTTTTAGAAGCCCTAGCTTTCGGCATGGAAAGGTTAATAGAAATATGTTGACTTTTTAATTTTTAGTCATTATAGTCAAATTGACTAATTTTGGAGGTTTAGGTTTATGATAAATGATCAAATTTCACTTGCTGAGGCTAAAGCAACGCTTTCTGAGTGTATTCGGAAGGTAGAAAACGGTAAAACGATGCTCATCACCCGGCATGGAAAACCCGTGGCAGCGCTGGTACGGGCACAAGATCTTGAAAATTTCGAGCGTCTCAAAAAGGCCGGTCCGAATGGCGGGCTTGCCAGCCTGGCCGGTGGCTGGGAAGACTCTGAAGAATTAGCCAAAATTCTCAACGAATCTTCTCGAGTCGGACAAAGAAACGTAGGGATGATCGGCGATTAAGATGGCCTACTTATTTGATACGGACGCCATCTCAGAATTGCTGCGTCCCCATCCACTGCCTGCATATGTTAAATGGTTGACGACCATTCCGCGTGAAGACCAATACACAAGTGCCGTGGTTGTCGGTGAGCTTTACAAAGGAGCGTATCGTTCGCATGCAAAGCAACGCCATATCGAAAATATCGAAAGTCGTATCCTGCCGGCAGTCACCAGCCTTCCTTACGACGTGGCCACAGCAAAAGTATTCGGGCAAATCCGCGCCCAACTCGAAGAGGCCGGCAATATCCTGCCCGACGCTGACTTACAGATTGCCGCCACCGCCATCTATCACGGCCTTGAATTCGTCAGCGGAAATTTACGCCATTTTGCCCGTATACCCGGGTTAAAACTCAACCCTGTCCTTGCCGATGCGCAGCCATAATCTGATGCGTGAAGATCGTTAAAAATGATGCCTTTCCATAAACGCTTCAACAAATATAAAATTTAGATTTATTTATGCATGATAATCTAAATGACTTTTTGTTTGTCATATAAAATCATCTACGCTGGTGAATGGCGTTGGAGTTTACATTGTTGCTGGATATCAGACTGCACTACGGATTTTTGGTGATTTGGTTTATCGAGGACGAGTACGAGGACGACGGCGAGAACGAAAGTTGCTGGGGACGTGTTTGATTCGTTGCGTTTTTCAATAATTATTTAATTGCAAGCGGTAAATGTGAGGAAAAAGTTTCTGGCAAGAATGCAACTGAGGCCGAATTCAGTGGGAAGATGCGAAACGGGGGCTTTTGGAGCCGAAGAAAAAGAGCGCTATATCCAGTTTTCCAGCCTTAATTTGCTGATGCGGCTGAATTCGCCGGTATTGTTTGTAACTAAAATGAGATTGTAAGTCATGCAAATGGATGCAATCAATAAATCCATTGGACCGATGGGGGTTCCCTTTTTCTCCAGAGTGGCTCTGATTTTCGCGTATGTCCTGCTGCTGGCTTCGTCAAAAGGGATGATGTCAAAAGTTGATATAAAATTTTCAGTAGTTGCAAGGTTTTTGTTTTTGGCTTTGCTTTTTTCAGCACCGTAATAAAGCTCTGCAACCGTAATCGAAGAAAGCTTAACCTCAGATGGGGAATACTTTTTGAATTGGGAGAGAAGGTTGTCTGAGATCTGATTGAGATAATATATGCACGTGTTCGTATCAAGCATGCGCAGCATCAGAACAACTTCTCCCTGTCTTCAGGCTTTTGCATCCCTTTGCGAATCTCTTTGATTATTTCGTCGGGGTCCTTATCGCTCTGCCAGCTTCCGGCAAGCTCGAAAAATCCATCCGGCCAATGATCCTGCAATGATCGTTTTATGGCTTTCGCCACCCATTTGGATTTGGACTGCCCGGAAGCTTTTACCGCCTTTTCCAGCCGCTGAGCCAGTTTGTCATCAAGATAAATTGCAAGTTGCGCCATTTTATCACCTCTTTACGGGTTTTTATAATATATATACACATATATTAGCAATTGTCAACCAAAGGACTATTTTTGACGGCGATTATCAACCGCGAAGTGTAAACTCAAATTGTAAATTATCTCTGGAGGCTGTATTAACCGCATAGCGAGGTTTGCCTGCGGCAAGCATGTGAAAATCAGAAAGAGGAAAACCGTTTGACCCCGGGATGACACTTCGTGACTGAAAATGACATTTCGTGGCTCCAGGAGGACACGTCATGTCTGAAGATGACACCTCGTGGCGATAGGAGATTATGCTTTTTGAAATGCCAGGGCAAATAAGGCCGGCCGTTGCACCAGCCATCAAATGGCAGCAACAGCCCGCGTTATCAAGACTATCAGCTGTCAGCCAGCCTTGAACCCTGAACCCTGAACCCTGAACCATAAATAAAATCGGGCGGGGATCCTCCCCGCCCGATTTTATTTTGAGATTTGACCTGACGACTTCGCTAGAAAAACTCGCGCCAGGCGCGGATTTCGACTTTTGGAAAGCCGCCCTTGATCACTTCATTGTCGTACTGTCCGCTGCCAAAGGATTGCACTTCGCCCGAAGAGGCTTTGACATACAGGTGCTCATCATAGACGATGGGCGTGATCACGGTGTTGCCCACATTGAGCTTGCCGGTCTCGGTACCGGTGGCAACATCAAGGATATAGATATCCCCCAGGGACGTCAACCCTTCGGTGCTGGGCCCGTCACAGGGATCTTCGGTCTCTGACGTGGAAGTACCAAAATACACCTTGCCCGCCGAAGCAAATGCCGATGCAAAGATGCGATGGCCTTCGGGCAGCTCCAGAAACCAGTCTAAAAAGACCTTGCTGTCGTCGACCTCCCCTTTTTTGGACTGATCGCGGTAGGCAAAGAAGTGATAACGCGTATTGCCCATGTCGATGTCCTCGTCATAATAGGGGCTGTCGCCGGTGCCGAACAGAATTTTGATGTCATAGGTGATGGCGCCGTGCTGATCGACGCCGTTGTCCACCAGGACCACCGGTGTGCCGTATATCGGGTGATAGCGTTGGTCAACAGCCACCGAATTGGCCGGCTCATTGGTATCGGTAAAATCGCGATTGATCACGGTGTTGCTGAACGCGTACTTGACCGTATCCGGATCATCGGGAATGTTGACCTTGTATAAAAAGCCCTTGTCGGTGCCGATGTACAGGCGGTCGATGTAGCCGTTGCCGTCTGAGTCAACAATCGAGGGTTGTCCGCTGGGCACCCCGCCCACTCCGCTGGCATCAGCATCCAGCATCACGCGCTTAACCACCGAGCCGTCAGCCACGTTGATCATATAAATGGACGGATACAGGGCGGCATCGTAGGTTTTGCCCGATACAAAGAACGCCACCCACACCGGCTGCCCGTCGACCAGAATGCGGCCGATCTTGCCTACCGACGGTGAGGAGCGGCTGCGGAACAGATCCGGATCGGCAAATTCCCACATAAATCTGGGATCTGCGGGATCGGTGACATCCAGACAGAATATGGTGTCGCCGCCGTTGCCCTGGGCTGAGAGCAGCACAGTGCGCCACTGGCCGCCGGTGTACACATCGGCCAGAGCCGGAGAAGCGTCCACATAGGCCTGGTCATCGCCCTGCAGCACGTTGTTTTTCAGGCGCGGAATCAGGTTGGCCGGAATAAAGGCCCACAGCTCCTCTCCGGTGCCGTAGTCTTCATTCAAAAAACAGCCGCGGTCGTTTTCACCATTTTCGCCCTCGTTGGGGCATTGGTCAGGATAATCCGGATCCGGATGCACGTATTGACCGGCATCAAAAGCGTGCAGCATACCATCGCGCGCGCCGATGTACATCACGGCTCTGCGATTCTTATGGGCGTCGATAAATGCCTTATAGCTTTTACGTTCAGCCCTGCTGATGGCTGTACCATAGTACCAGTCGGGCCGCGACGGCGGGGTCTGCAGCGCCGACATCGAGTGATCGATAGCGCCCAGCAGCCAGTCTTTTTTGGTGCTGGCCCCGTCTTTGTAACCGCGCACCCAGTTGATCAGCCACTGGCGGTCATCACCGGCTTCATAGATGCCATCGCCGTCAAAGTCATAGGTGTAACCTTTACCCACAACAAAGGTGTCGTCGATGCCCAGCATATCAGCGCTGACGTTGGTGCTGTTGAAATCCAGCAGGGTGCTGGAGGTCGTATAATACTGGTAGTTGGCCACGATGGGCACATTGACACCGGGCGCCGTGTTAAATTCCACGCTAAACTCGCCGTTGAAGCGGTCAATGCTGCCTTCGCCGCCCAGGTTGCCTTCAAGCACATCTGTGTGCTTATCGGTAAAGCTTTCATGCGCATCGGTGATGGTCAGTGACTCTGCAACCACTGGCGTATGGGACAATGTTCCCGCAAAATATTTGTTTTCGGTGTCGTTGGCACCGGGCCCTAAACCCAAGCCCACCTGCTCGCCGGTCACCGTTGTGAGCGTCACATGCGGAATCAGGATCTTGCGCAGTGACGGATCCTCGTCGTTTAATTGCACGCCGGCATCCCAGATCAAATCACCGGTGGTGCCGCCTGCCATATTGTTCGGATCGTAGATGCGCGTGGCCCGCAGGTGGCCGTGCAGCTCATCTCTGACGCCGACATTGACAATTTCATAGCTGCCCGAATACAGCACATTGGCCTTGACCACCGGGCCGGCTCGCGAAACCTCACCACCGCCCATCACTGTCGCATTGACAGCCAGGTCTAAAATCTTGGGCTCACAGGCTTCGTCATAGCTGTGCATGATAGCCCGCCAGCGGATCTGGTGACCACTTAGCCCCAGGCCGGAAAAATCGATGCGGATGGTGCGGTAGGTGTAATCCGGGCTGCCCGGCTGCCAGTTGAAATTTTCAATTTGAGATAAAATCTCTTTGCTCTCATTGGATTCATAAATCTCATCCCAGCCGGTGACCTCCACCCAGTTGGCGCCGTTATCAACCGACAGCTCATATTTAATCTCATTGTCACCCGGACAGGGCATGTAGTCCCAGACTTCTAAAGTGACCCCGGAAAACGGTCTGTCTTCTGCGCCACTGGTAATGGCATGGGCCTCATCGAGCTCCACCATCCCGCCGGTTTTGCGCTCAATTTTAAAAACCGTATCATTGTGGTCTGCGTCCAGCCAATTCGGGTTCGCATGCTGGTTGTTGAGATCTTCAAAACCGAGAATCCAGTGATTGGGATCCTCGTCCGAGGCGCCCACCATGGTGTGGGGGTATTTCTCATACATCGAAACTGGCATTTCATAAGTGCCATTAAGAGACAACCCAAAATTATCAAATAGCCGGTCAATGGCTTCCACGTTCAGCCAACCCCCTTCAACCTGGCAATCCGTTGCGACCTGTTGATCAAGATGGTATATTTTATTGAATGGCGAAAAGCCCGGTGTACACAGTTCATAATAGTCCGGGTTCCATTCGGTTTTATTAAAAAAGACCCATCTCTCATCGACTGTGGCATCGTCCCAATTCTGCCGATCCCCCGTATCCACTCCATCCAACCAAACCTGCGAAAATACATCGGCGAAGACAATCTCGCTGCCGGCGGCAAAAGTGCCAAGCGATTTGCGCATGTCTTTAGGAGTTACGACTCCGTCGCCGTCAACTAAAAAAGGGTATTCAGTCCCGTCGTCATAGCCGGCCAGGGCGCTCTCATCATCTTCCGGGAAACTGTCGCTGCCCATTCCATATTTTTGTTTGTCAAAAATACCGTCTCCGCCAAATCCAGCCCCATTGCCGTACTCATCGCGGGTGATGTCATAAACGTTGCGAAAAATACCGTGTTTTTTATCATCCGGTATGGCGTTGTAGCCGATGAAATTGCCGCTGCCGTCCATAGCGTCTTCTGCCAGAAACCAGGCCAGATCCTGAGTCGCCCCCGCCATGTATAAAAAGTTGACAAAGACCTCCTGCTCAAAAGGAATAATGATGCGTTCCGGGTCGATCGCCGCATAGCCCGTATTTAAGACCACATGACCGCCGTTTACGCTAGTGTTGTGCATTGTAAGTTCGGATTGCTCAAAACCCGATTCATAGTTCGTTGCAACATTGATCGTACCGCAGCCGTTTAACGTCGGACCACTATCGCCGCCGCCGTCACCGCTGCCGCTGTCCGCCGCGAAAATGACCTGAATGGTATGGTCGGCGGTGACATTGGCAAATGGGTAAGAGCTCGGCGCTCCCACCGAGCTGCCGTCCACGAGCACATCGGAGATCACATAGCCGCCGGCAGGCGTGATCGTAAAGGTCTGGTCGTCACCGGAATTGAGGATCACATCCCCCACCGGCATGATGGTGCCCCCCAGACCGGCCACCGCATTGATGGTGTACAGAGCGCTGGCGCCTTCCTCGTTGCCGATGTTGTAGAAGGTGGACGGCGAAATCTGGTTGTTGTACTCGGTTTGCAGCCAGCCCGCCGAGCGCGCCACCATTGAAACGCGCGCTTCCTGCAGCTGACCGTTATAATCGCGCCCGCCGCCGGGAATATTTCCGATGGTAGGTTGCGAGACCGGTGGAGTCGTGTACAGGCTTGTACCACTCAAGGTTGTCGAACCCAGCTCAATTCCGTTTAGATACACCCGCAACATACTGTCCGATGAATCCCAGGTAACGCTGGCCAAAAACCAGCTGCCTGCAGACAAACCCGCCATGTCAAATCCACCATTATATGTTGAGTTGGTATGCATGCGTGTTCCGATTTTATAACCGGTTTGGCGCAGTAACCAGGTTTCATCATCACTTCCGGTGCCCCAGCATTTTCCAAAGATGCGGTCATCGCCGTTATCGTCCGGGTTGATCCAGGCCTGGACGGTGACCGCAGACCAGGTGCTGTCGGATACTGCATCAAGACGAATCCGGTCGTCGGTCCCGTCAAAATCCTGCGCATAACCGAACAGCCCGCTGACACGACTGGGGGTGTAACTGCTGTTGCCCGAGCCGGCCAGGCCGCCGCCGGTGCCGTCGTGGCTGTTGCTCGTGCTGTCTTTAAATTCATCGGAGCTGCCGCTGCCCGATTCCTGCAGGTGCAGTACGGCCACGTAGTTGGAATCCCACACCCCGGCCACATTTTGCTGTGAGGAGGTCACCGACGAGTCGCCGTAATGAATATAGATGATCGTATCGGTCATCGTGGACAACTGCGGGAGCCGTACAAAGGCCAGCAACGAGCCGGTGGAACCGTTGTAGCTGAGCACTTCATGATCCAGCTGGCTGCCGCCACTGTCTTTGAAAACGATGTCGTGACCGCTGGAACTGGTCACATGACCGCCGTTGGCAGTGGTTTTTAAGTTTGCATCGTTTTGAATTTTGATGAGCACCGGAAAGTCATAATGGTGCGACGCGCTGCCGCCGACCTTGTTATGATCGATGGTGATGCGCTTGCGATAAGTGTAGCTGGCATCGGCTGCGCTCGTCCAGCCCACGATCATAACAAGCAGCACCAGCGAAATCGCAGTCCACCAGCGATAGCGCGTAATAAATTGAGAATTATTTCTGATTCCCGTTGTCGCTTGCATTATCTTAATCCCCCTTGTGGATTATATGGTTATCCTTTTATATGTGGCCTGATGTATTTTTCCACTTGGTCATTTGAGCAATTAGTGTGCCAGACTTGGCCGAACTATTTTATAATACACGGTGTTCAGCATTACTTTTTTTCTATTTATTTTAGGTGCTTAAACTTATCGGCGAATAACAATAAACCTTAAAGTATCCAGATAAAAAAAATGGACTGTTGTTTGGTGTAAAATACTTTTGTGGGTATTAAATGTTTTAATACAAAACAGGCGCAAGGTTCCCTGTTTTAGGTATTGGGTATTCGATATTGGATATCTGGTATTGGGTATCAGAGTAACTGTAAAAAATATGTTGCCGTTGAGCTCGTCTATCCTTAAAAGTCATTGCGAGCGAAGCGAAGCAGCCTCATGCAAAGCATCGTAATCGGCTAAAGCAGATCATATTGCTTCGTCGCTGAGCTCCGACTCGGCTGAGCCCATCGGCCGTGAGCTACATTCGGCCTGAGCTCTTGTCGAAGGCAGGGCCGAACGGCTCGTCGCAGGCTCGCAATAACAGCATATCGGAACAGATTTTTGACAAGCGCTACAGATATGCGTTACTGGCGGCTTGCAGCTGGCTGAGGAGTTGTCCTTGGGCGTCGCTCGGGGAGGGTTGCGCGTTGCGTGTTACGGGTTGCGAGTTACGAGTTGCCCTTCGACCTCGCTCAGGGTGATTTGCTTTATCGATAAAGAGTACGAGGACGACGAGGACGAAATATGCCCCGATCGTTCTCGTGCTCGTCATTGTCCTCGGTTGTTTTCCAGTTGTGCCTCGCTAGTCATTTTGCACGATGCAGATTGGTGGCTGTGTTCATAAAATGTAGGGGCGGGGTTTACAGGCTGTCCAATAACCCCTGGCCATTTTCTCTAAAGTATATAAAAATACAAATGTCGTTTGTGATCTAAAAAACCGGATTAGGATGCAATTATCCTCTTGATATCATTT
>JASFIG010000093.1:0-13556 GCA_050122795.1 Desulfobacterales bacterium | reverse complement strand
GGGTCAATTTGACCTGCTTGCCAAGGGCGCTGTTTTTTTGCGCCAGCTGGCTGCCGGCTGAGGCGATCTGCTCTTCCAGACCCTGTATGTCATCTTTTATCGTCGCCACCTGATTGCGAGCTGTTTGCTCCTGCTTGCGGGCGCCGTCGATTTGTTTGCGGGCCTGATTTTCTTCTTCTCCAACACCTGTCAGGCGTTTTTGCAAACTTTCCTTATTATTGATTGTGGTCTGGTAGATGTTTTTGTATTGGGCCTCCCGCGCAATCAAGTCCATTAAGCGCGACTTGTTGCTTTCTTGATCTTGGTTAAGCGCTGCTAATTTTTCGGTTATGCCTTCGCTGGCCTCCTTTTCAGCGTTGATGCGGGATTTTTTGGCAGCAATTTCTGCATTCATGTCAGCCATTTCTGTTTTGACCTGTTCTATTTCTGAAAGCATCTCCTGATTTTTTTCTTCCAGATCGGCACGTATGGCTTTTAGCTCCGAAGACTCTTCAGATAGTCTTTTTACTTCACTGCGCAAATGGCCCCGGTCATTTTCAGTTCGGTCGATACTGCGCTGGGTTTCGTATTGATTTGATTTTTGTTCGGATATTTCCTGATTTTTCTGCCAGCGCTTGAGCTTGATTTCTTCAACTGTGGCGTCCAGTTTTTTAATCTCAGTGGTATGGCTGATATCCAGATCCTGCAGTTCACGCAGCAGGGTATCGGATTCCTGAATCTGGCGGGCATAATCGTCGTAGTAATGCAGCCCCAGAAAGGTCTCAAAGGCCTTAATCTGGATGCGATAATTATTGTAAATTTCGGCTTTGCGAGCCTGGCGCTTGAGGCTGGCCATCTGACGCTTAATTTCCAGGATAATGTCGGTTACCCGCAATAAATTGTTTTTGGTAACATCGATTTTGCGCAGGGCTTCTACTTTGCGGTTTTTATAGCGGGTGACGCCGGCGGCTTCCTCGATAAAAAAGCGAAGTTCTTCCGGGCTCGCATCGGTGATGGCGCCGATTCTTCCCTGTTGGATAATGGCATATGATTTCGAGCCCAGTCCGCTGCCCCAGAAGACATTGTGGATATCTTTCAAGCGGCACGGCTGTTTGTTTAGAAAATAAGCACTTTCACCGGAGCGATAGAGGCGGCGGGTGAGGTTGATTTCGGTAAAGTCTTTTAGCTCCTCGGGGCTATCTCCGTTATCGTTGGCCAGCGTTAAAGAGACTTCGGCCATGTTTAACGGGGGCTTGCCGTTGGCCCCGGAAAAAATGACATCTTCCATTTTTTTGCCCCGCAGTTGTTTGACGCTTTGCTCTCCCATGACCCATCTCAATGCGTCAATGATGTTGCTCTTGCCACAACCGTTGGGGCCGACCACTGCGGAGACGCCATGCGGAAATGTGATTCCGGCTTTATCATAGAAGGATTTGAATCCCGTAATTTCAAGTTTTTTTAACTTCATATATCAAGATCTCCCCGGATCAATTTATCGGTCAAGCGTGTCTTTTAGGGTGCTCTGATTTTCTAAGATATACCGCTGAAAGTGTCTTAAAAAAAAGCCACAACTTTGCCGTCCAAATCATTTTCAGGCAAACTTTGGCTTGCAAGAAGATGGAAAACCGGTTTTGATTTTCACTGCCGAATCATATCAGGACGCGGGGCACTTGTAAAGGAAAAACACAACTTAAGGTATAATTTTAGTGGTTTGGGTACAAGATGTGGTGTAGGCAGGAATTCTTAAATACGAAATCCGAATACCGAAATCAGAAACAAATTCGAATATCTAATTTCAAAATTTTAAAAAGTTGCACACACAGCTTTTAAACACCTGCAAACACTTCTTCCGTTTAGGGAATTAGAAAATTTGAATTTAGGTATTGTTTCGAATTTCGGATTTCGAGGTTCGGATTTTGTACAAGACAAATGGTTTTCCAATAATCCAAAACTGTAGAATCAAAAGCAATTCCCTTTATATGCATCAGAGGATCTGGCTCAAAAATAACTTGGTGCGCTCGTGGGTGGGGTTCTTGAAAAAGTGCTCCGGGGAACCAATTTCGACAATGGCCCCTTCATCCATAAAAATCACGGCATCGGCCACCTCACGGGCGAAACCCATTTCATGGGTCACGCACACCATGGTCATGCCCTCTTTGGCCAGGGTTTTCATGACATCCAGCACCTCGCCGATCATTTCAGGATCCAGGGCCGAGGTCGGTTCATCAAACAGCATGACCTTGGGATCCATGGCCAGGGCACGTGCAATGGCCACCCGCTGTTGCTGGCCGCCGGACAAATTGTCCGGAAAGGCGCCGGCTTTGTCATGAATACCGACCTTTTTCAGCAGAAAATCGGCCTTTTCCCGGGCGTCTGCCCTCGAGCGTTTGCGAACCACTTTCTGGGCCAGGGTAATGTTGTCAAACACCGATTTGTGCGGGAATAGGTTAAACGACTGAAAGACCATCCCCACTTCGGCCCGCAGCTTGTTGATGTTCGTCTTGGGATCGAGCACATCGACGCCGTCGATAAGAATGTGGCCGGAGTCGGCCTTCTCCAGACGGTTGAGACATCTGAGAAGCGTGCTCTTGCCGGATCCGGACGGCCCGCAGACCACCACCACGTCTCCGGCTTTGATTTTGGTGGAAACATCCACCAGGGCTTTGACCTCGTGGGGCACATGAAAGGTTTTATTGACATTTTGGACTTCAATCACGAGATGGCCATCCTTCTTTCTAAATGTTGAACGAGCATGGATAGGGTAAATGTTAATACCAGATACAGTACGGCGCATAACATAAATACTTCAAATGGCTGCAAACTGGCCGTAACCGCTTCCCGGGCGGCTTTGGTCAATTCCCGAATGGCAATGATACCCAGCAGCGAAGAATCTTTAATCAGGCTGATAAACTGGCCCGCCAGGGGAGGCAGAATCCTGCGCAAGGCCTGGGGCATAATGATGTAACGCATGGCCTGGCCGTAACTCATGCCCAGCGAGCGCGCTGCTTCCATCTGGCCGCGATGAATCGACTGGATGCCCGCCCGCACGATCTCGGTGACATAGGCGCCCGCAAAACAGGCCAGAGACGCCACCCCGTACCACCAGGCCGGAATCCGTCCCAGGCCGTAGGCGGCCAGCAGCTCATTGAAAACGGTTCCCAGGATAAAGTACCAGATCAGGATCTGAACCAGCAATGGAGAACCCCGAATGACTTCCACATAGACTATTGTCGTCCATTTGAGCGCCGGGTTCCCGGAAAGACGCGTCAGACCGCCGATGATACCGATAATGACACCGAGAATCGTTGCCAGGACACTGATCTTGAGCGTCAGCCAGAGGCCCAGGATCAGAAGGCCTGGTTTCCACTGGGTGTAGGACCCTAGCATGTCGCCGATGGAGATCATTTCGCCTTCTTCGACACTGACCCCTGCGGCCGGGACTTCAAACGACACTGATTCGTCAAGACCTTTGACCGTAATGGTGGCCGTGTCCCCTTCTTTGGTGATGGAGGCCACGTCACCGTCGATCTCCGATGTAATCTCGATCGTATCTTTGTAGGCAAAATAGATCGGCACGCGGTTCCAGCGCCAGACATATTCAATTTTTTGGGTGGCATAGTAAAACAGGCCCATGACGACCAGGGCAAACACACAGAAAACGCCCACCCAGGCATAATAGGATTGCGGCCGAGCAACAGTTCGCTGATTTTTTGATGGTTTCATGGTTTTTTAGCCGGTTTGGAAGGTTGTCGTTTAAGAGCAGTTAAATCAAAGCCCGACATATCCGAGAAGATCAATTTTGACCTGCCAACTTGCAAAAAGGCCGGCCAGCTCCCCCCGGGGGAACGGCCGGCCCTCTCTATCATCCGGAAAACAGAAGTATCGATGCGGCTTGATTATTCCAGCTCTTTTTTCCAGTCTGTTCCGAGGATCCATTTCTGATAGACTCTGTCATAAAAGCCGTCCCCTTTGGATTGCCTCAAGAAGTTGTTGAGCCAGTTTAAAAAATCCGGGTCGCCCTTGTTGACGGCCCAGGCCAGCGGTTCATAGGTGAAGGGCTCATCCAAAAAGATTGTTTTGCCCTTGCCCTGGCTTGCGTAAAGATGCCCGCAGAACGGCAAATCGTACACGAGGGCATCGGCTTTGCCGTTGATCACTTCAAGACCGGCTTCGGCTTCGGATTGAAATGATTTGTAGGTGGCTTTAGGTATGAATTTCTTAATAGCCTGCTCGCCGGTGGTGCCCAGACGGGACGTCACAATATACTTGGGATCGTTGAGATCTTTGATAGACTTGACCGTGCCTTCATGCTTTTTATTCAGCAAAATGGTCTGACCGACAACGATGTAGGGATCGGCAAAATTGATTTTCAGATTCCTCTCCTGGGTAATGGTCATACCGCCCATGATGATATCGAACTTGTCGGTCATCAGGGCCGGGATAATGCCGTCCCATTCGGTGTTGACCGGCACGAATTTAACGCCCATAGCTTTGGCCATGTGGCGGGCGTAGTCCATATCAAAACCGATAAAATTTCCTTTTTTATCGGTCATTTCAAACGGAATATAGCCGGATTCAAAACCGACACGCAGCTCTCCTCTTTTAAGGATTTTTTCAATCGTCGATTTCTTGGCCAGCTCGATGTCCGCGCCGAGTACCGATCCACTGAAAATAAACCCGGCGGCAAACAGCGCCACCAAACTCAATAACAATACTTTTTTCATGCCGAACCTCCTCCTTATTGGGTTAAAATTTACCTCCAGGGAACCGAATCGGAAGAAATTCCGTCCCTGTACAGTCGTATTGACGATGGTTTTGCGTTTCGGAATAATTGGCCATTAGCAGCTTAGAATGCTGCCGCGACAAACGATGCATACTTATCACAATCATTATAAATGGCAAGTCGTTTTTTAAAATTGGGTTCTGTTAATCAAAATCATTCATCCTTTAAATGGCATTCAAAATATGCCAAAATGAAGTGGTCGCTTATCCTTGAAAAAATTCATTATTGCGCATAATATTGACACTCTATAAATAGGTTGGGTAAAATCCTCGGCAACGAATGCCTTCTGGCATCCCATCCTTTCAATTATTTATTTGCGGAGATCGATATGACAGGACAAAAGCCAGTACCCGTAGCAGATCTGTTAAAACACCCTAAAGTGTTAAAAGTCACCGAAGATGTGAACGCCGAATTGCTGGAAAGAAGACAATATTCGCCGCCGGTCTGCAATGCGCTTTCGCAAGAGTTTTCCCGCCTTCAGCCGACAAATGAATTTAAGTTCACGGTGGACAAAGAGGCCGCCAAACAGCTGTCCGATATTATCAACAATACGGTCCAGAAAATCGAGGGTCTCAAAACGGCTGATGCGACGCTGGCCAAAAGGTATCAGCAAAAAAGGCATATCGGCATCGTTTTCTCAGGAGGACCGGCCCCCGGCGGCCATAATGTGATTGCCGGTCTTTACGATGCGGTTAAAAAGGCCAACCCGAAATCCAGGGTTTATGGATTTTTGATCGGTCCGGATGGGATTGTCGAAAACGAAACGCTTGAACTCAATGATGAACTGGTGGACGCTTACCGCAATATCGGTGGGTTTACCATGATCAAAACCGGTCGAACCAAGATCGATACGCCGGACAAAATGGTACGCTGTCGGGAAACCCTAAAAAAACTTGATCTGGATGCCCTGGTGATTGTGGGCGGCGACGATTCCAACACCAACGCCGCTTTTTTGGCGCAGGAAATGGTCGGCGATGGCGTACAGGTGATCGGCGTTCCCAAGACGATTGACGGCGATATCCAGGTCAGAGATGACAACGGTAGCGTCCTGTGCGCCATGTCTTTCGGCTTTCATACCGCCGCACGGGCTTTTGCCAATTCGATCAGCAATTTGTGCACCGACAGCAGCTCTGATGTCAAATACTGGCATATTTGCAAAGTCATGGGCCGGGTGGCCAGCCACCTGGCTCTGGAAGTTGCCCTGCAAACCCATGCCAATATGACCCTCATTGGCGAGGATCTGGCCGATTATGTCGATCAGCGGCGGCTTGAGAAGGCCCAAAAAGAAGGCACACTCGACTATCATGCCTACGGCATAACTTTGCGACATCTGTCACGGGTGATTTGTGAAGGAATTGTAAGGCGGGCCGCCATCGGGAAAAATTACGGTGTCATTGTGGTGCCCGAGGGTGTTCTGGAGTTTATTAACGAGATTCAGGTGTTCATTATTAAACTCAATACCATTATTGCCGAATACAACCAGACTCGCGACAAGGATTTTCACGCCGCTTTTGTCCTGCTGGAAGACAAGCTGGAGTACCTGCGCCGCCTGGCGCAGCGCTCCAGAGAGGATGCTTCTTTTACGCTCTGGAATACACGTGATGATGATCTGTTTAATGATATTCCGGCTTTTTTCCAGGAAGGGCTTTTAATGGAGCGGGACAGTCACGGTAATTTTCCTTTTTCGCAGGTTGAAACTGAAAAAGTCCTAATGGATCTGGTTAAAGATTATCTGAATATTTTAAAAGAACAGGGCCGCTACCGCTTTGGTATCGATAAAAACTATTATCGCAAAACGTTGATGCGGGCGGACCTTGACCCGGATGCGTATGGCCCGCTGCTATTTGAAGGTTACGAACAGGCTGACATTTTATTGAGAAGATCTGAGATCATATCGTTGAAAACCTTAAAGCAGTCCCTGATCGATGCGAAGATGATCAAAGATAGTCAGGACATTCCGGCAGCGGTTGAAAGAATTTTTAAAAAGTCGGTCCCCTCTTTTAAAACCCAGAATCATTTTTACGGGTATGACGGCCGCGGAAATGACCCCACCCGCTTTGATTGCATCTATACCTATAACTTGGGCTTGACCGTATTCAGCCTGATCGCCAATGGGGCTACCGGACAAATGGCCGCCATTCGCAATCTGGAGCAGGATTTTACAAAATGGGAACCGATCGGTATTCCCATAGCACCGCTGATGCATCTCGAAGAACGTAAAGGCCGCTTAGCGCTTGTATTGGAAAAGAGTATCGTCGATGTGCGGTCAGCCGCATTTCGGGTCGTAAAGGCCAATCGCGAAAAGTGGTTGGCGGCTGACTCAGCGGGCGACCATTTCAGGAAGCCCGGTCCCATCAGGTTTACGGGCAAAAGCGAAGAGGAGCGGCCCATTACCCTTGAATTAAATGCCATTTGTTGATTGCAATGGCATAGGATTATCCGCTAAAATGATATCTGAATCTTGCATGAAAATTTAACAGATGTAGATGACTTTTCAATGAAAACGCAATTGAGCAAACAAATCAGCATTGCCAAACATATTAGTGACGGAACGATTACGGTTGATTCGGTCGATGAATTTCAGGGCATGCTCCAGATTTTCCCCAATGACCCGGCTTTGCGCCGGTCTTATGCCGACCTGCTGGTTCGTAAGCAATTGCCCGAGGCGGCCGCACGGTCCTACCAGCATGCCGCTAAAATGTACGCTGATGCCGGTCTTTTGTTGCAAGCAATTGTATGTCAATTTCTAAAATGGCATATTACAAAGCCGTTGCCGGCCGAAACGCTATCACTGTGGGACACCATTCAGAAAAGCAAATATCATGAGATACCCACGAATGCTTTCTTTGCAGGCCTGTCGCATTCAGCGCTCATGGCTGTCATCCAGCAATTCGAGTTGATTCGTTTGCCCGCCGGCAAAACAATCAGCAAGATCGGCAATAAAGAAAAAGCGCTCTATTTTATTGTCGCCGGCAGCATCAAGGCCACCACTTATGAGCCCTTGAAAAAAGCCGATACCAGCCAACCCAAGTCAAGCGTTTATTTATCTGAAAATGATTTCTTCGGGCGAATTTACCCTCTAAACGAATCCCAACGCTCTTATTGTCATACCGTCACCACCGGTCAAACTGAATTGGTCAGAATCCTGCAGGATAATATGCGGCAGGTTTGTCGTCGACATCCTCGGATTGAACTGGCGATCATCGATTTATATAAGGTGCGTGCCGCAAAAGAAGATATGGAAGCCTTGCGGTCGGTTCGCAAGGCTGACCGGCACTGTTTACCACTCAAGATGAATCTGAAAATATGGCCAGGCTCAGACAGTCACTATGGGCTCATTCTCGATGGGCTTTGCCGGGATATCTCCATCGACGGGATGTGTATTGTGCTGGATCCCAAATATGCCAATGTATCATCCGTATATAAATCCATCCAGAATGCAAAAATTGAAATGGCACTGCCATCTGAAGCGGTGACGATCAAGGTGTTGGGGTCGATTGTCTGGAGCAAGGAAGTATACGATGAACAAGGCAGAACTGTTGCCCTGGGTATCCGATTTGAAGAGATGTCACCGCAGATGAGCGGATTATTGATGGTGTTTGCGAATCTGCTGAATACAAGCAGTTAACATTTGGCAACGACCGCAGGCACCGGCAGCGAAACCAATAAAAAGCGAAGCCATCACCCCCAATGGAGACTGTTTGCGTTTAGGTACAAGACGGATTTTGGAATAACGAATACAGTCGATTATTCATAGTATTCGTTTTCCAGGCGGTACCTTTGCTCTTCATCAATGACTCCCAAATCCACGAGCAAATCGCCGATACCCGCTTCGCGCAGGTGGTCAATCTCTAAAATTTTAGCCGGCTTTTTGCCTTTAACGCTGAAAAATGTGTAATGCAAATGCATTGACGTTTTCTTTAAAAGGTGGACTTCTTTACCATAGATAATGATATGATTATTCATTATAAAATAGCCGGCGAACGCCAGGACGCCAATTAAGATATATTGCTTAATTCTTGCGTTCATTATATGACCTTATTAGAGTTAGTAAGTTAAGACATGTGCCAGGAGTGGCCCTTTTGGTCCTGGCATTCAACCTATAATATTCTATCAGACACGACCTGAGGCGTCAACATTCGGCAGCCGCCAGGGAAGCAACTATATGAAAAAATTGAAAAAACGAATAAGTAATCGTGTCGATATGGCCGATTACATGGTTCTGACCGCGATATTTTTGGGGGCGTTGTACTGGGCTCTGGAATCCCTGCTGAATGTATTTTCGCCGGAGGAAATTAGTTTCTATCAAGAAATCTTCGGGCCCAATATCAGTGATGTGTGGCCGCGGCTGATCGTATTTTGCCTTTTTTTAATGTTTGGTTCCCACGTGCAATTTACCATCAATGAACGCAACCGGGCGCTGGAAGCATTAAAAGAAAGTGAGGAAAAATACCGAACGATTCTCGAAAATATCGAAGAGGGTTACTACGAAATCGACTTTGAGGGTTTTTTTATTTTTGGAAACGACTCGTTGGGTAAAATTCTCGGTGTTCCCAAAGTTGATCTGCGATTTATGAATTTTTGGGATTTTATGGATGAAAAAAATGCCGGACTCATATACGAAACTTTTATGGAATGCCGCCGCAGCGGCAGACCGGTTAAAGCCTTCGACTGCGAATTTAAAATTGAGGGGGCGATCATATTCATTGAAGCTTCGGCCTCTTTGCTGCAGGATTCCAAGGGATTGCCCATCGGATACCGAGGCGTACTGCGGGACCGGACCGAAAAGAAAAAAATGGAAATGGATTTATTGGAATCCTATCGGAAAGTGCACGAAGCCCGTAGCGCAACAATTCTGGGCCTTGCCAAGCTTGCCGAATACCGCGACGAAGGCACCGGCACGCACCTGGAAAGAATTCGGGAATATGCCAGACTAATCGCCGTGCAATTGGCCAAGCATTCCAAGTTTGCTGACCGCATTGATCAGCAGTATATTGACGATATCTACCAGTCTTCGATTCTGCACGATATCGGCAAAGTCGGCACACCGGATGCGCTCTTGCTAAAACCCGGGGAATTGACTGAAGAAGAATTTGATATCATTAAGCGCCACACCCTCATGGGGGGCAATGCCTTAAAGGCGATCGAGTCTCAGATTGAAGGTAAATCCTTCCTGGCCATGGGCAAGGAAATAGCTTACAACCACCACGAAAAATGGGACGGCTCGGGGTACCCGCGCGGGCTCAAGGGTGAAGAAATTCCTTTATCGGCACGCATCATTGCGGTAGCCGATGTTTACGATGCCTTGACGACCAAACGATTTTACAAAGAAGCCTATTCTCACGATAAGGCCAAGTCGATGATCGTCCGCTTAAAAGGCCAACACTTCGATCCGGAAATTGTCAAGGCCTTTGTCGCCATAGAGGCAGAATTCAACCGCGTCCGCAAAGAAAAACTTAGGGTTGAAACGGCGTTTACCCAGCAGCGGGTGAGGGCTGTCGGTCATTAAATAGTTTCCATTCGCTAACGTGACAACCAGCACAGAAAAATATATTCTCGCTATTGATCTGGGCACCTCCGGGCCAAAATCGGCACTGATTTCCACCCGCGGTGAGGTCATTGACTATGAATTTAAAAACGTTGACCTGCTGATTCTGCCCGATGGGGGTGCTGAGCAAGTACCGGATCAATGGTGGCAGGCCATCCTTGATACTGCCAGACGGGTTTTAGAAAAAGGCTGGGTGGCGGCTGCAGATATTGTCTGTGTCAGTTGCACCACCCAGTGGTCTGGCACGGTGGCCGTCGATTCAAGCGGTCAGGCCCTGGCCAATGCAATCATCTGGATGGACACGCGCGGCCGGCGCTATGTTGAGCAGGTCACCGGTGGACTGGTCAATATTGAAGGCTACAGCCTGCCGAAGCTCAGTCGCTGGCTGCGCTTAACCGGTGGCGCGCCGGGGCATGCCGGTAAAGATCCGATTGCGCACATCCTGTTTTTAAAATCCGAATTTCCGCAGGTATATCGCCAAACCTTTAAATTCCTGGAGCCAAAAGATTATATTAACCTCCGGTTCACCGGCCGATTTGCTGCCTCCTACGACTCCATCGCACTACACTGGATAACCGACAACCGCGATCTTAACCGCGTGGTTTATGACGACAGGCTTTTGCGGATATTCGGTATTCCCCGACAAAAATTTCCTGATCTTAAGCGAGCGGTTGACATTTTAGGCCCAATAAAAAAGGAAATTGCCCGAGAGCTGGGCCTTAAGCCAGAGACGCCGGTTATAACCGGAACGCCGGACCTGCACAGTGCTGCTATCGGTTCCGGTGCAGTCAGGGATTTCGAAGGGCACCTTTACGTGGGAACCTCCTCCTGGATCACCTGCCACGTGCCATTTAAAAAAACGGATCTGGTCCATAATATGGCGGCGCTGCCGTCAGCGATACCGAACCGTTATTTTATCGCCAATGAGCAGGAAACCGCCGGCGCCTGTCTAACCTTCCTAAAAGACAATATGATGCATCCGCATGAGCGGTCGCCGGATGCCTATAAACTCCTTGACGAAATAGCCGCCAATGCGCCTGTCGGCAGCAACAATCTGATTTTCATGCCCTGGCTGTATGGTGAGCGAACACCTGTCGAAAATGATTCGGTGCGCGCAGGGCTTTTTAATGTTTCATTAAATACCACCCGCGCGCATGTGGTCAGAGCGATTTACGAAGGGGTGGCCTATAATTCAAGGTGGTTGCTGGGATATGTCGAAAAATTCATCAAACGGCGCCTGGACCCCATCCATTTTATCGGCGGCGGTGCCAATTCCAGCGTCTGGTGCCAGATTTTTGCAGATGTTTTTAACCGCACGATCAAGCAGGTCGAAGCGCCGATTCAAGCCAATTTGCGTGGCGCTGCCTTCCTCGCTTCCATTGCTCTGGGGCATCTTGCCGCTGAAGACATTCCCGATCAGATCAAAATTTCCCGTACCTACCAGCCCGATAAAAATAACCATAACATCTATGATGGCCTGTACCGCCGGTTTTTGGAGCTTTACAAACGCAACCGGCGCATCTTCAAACGCCTGAATCGCAGCCGGCCACCGAAAACGTCAATCGACGAACGGACGCCCGAATAAAAATACAAATACCGCTGATCAAAGATGGGGTGAGGATGAATGGACATTAAAAAATTCAACGAAGGCCTTCTCGGGAGGCTGAATCCCCGAATCGCGACCTGGCTTTTTAACCGGTTCAAAAACCTGCCAGTGGTCGAGCGGAGGGTAGAGCAAGAATTCGACAGCCTGCTGCACGAACTCGATGCGGTCGTCAAGCCCTATCGGCGGCAATTTGATACCTATGCCGCTATACCGGATACGGGCCGCGAAGCGTCAGCCATTTTAGAGGAAATGCAGGCTGTGTCTGATCTGGAGCAGTCCAAATGGAAAGACGGCTACGCTTCCGGGGCCGTTTACCATGGCGATCCAGCCCACATTGACTTTTTAAATCAAGTTTACATGTTGAATTCCCAGAGTAATCCCCTGCATACCGACCTATGGCCCAGCAGTGCCAAGTACGAATCAGAGATTGTGTCCATGACCGCCAGCATGCTGGGTGCCGATCCGCAGGCGGCTTCAGCGGATCCGGATCGGGAAATCTGCGGTGTCGTAACATCCGGCGGCACTGAAAGTATCCTGCTGGCGATGAAAACGTATCGGGATTGGGCCCGCGATCAAAAAAATATGACCCGGCCGGAGATCATTGTTCCCGTCAGCGCTCATGCTGCCTTTGATAAAGCTGCAGAGTATTTTAACATCAAAATCAAACGCATCCCGGTGGGCGCCGACTATCGGGCCGACGTGACGGCAGCCCGCAATGCCATCTCGCGCCATACCATTGCACTGATCGGATCGGCGCCTTGCTTTCCTCACGGCGTGGTGGACCCAATAGAGGCGCTATCTGAGCTGGCCAGAGAGAAGCATATCGGGTTTCACACCGATGCCTGCCTGGGAGGTTTTGTTTTGCCGTGGGCCGAGCAATTGGGCTATGCGGTTCCGTTGTTTGATTTTCGTTTGCCCGGGGTGACTTCGATATCGGCCGACACCCATAAATACGGCTATGCGGCCAAAGGTACCTCGGTCATTTTATATCGGAATCCGGCATTGCGCCGCTATCAGTATTTTACGACCACCGAATGGCCCGGCGGGCTATATTTTTCACCAACCTTCGCCGGCAGTCGACCGGGGGCTTTAAGCGCCGCCTGCTGGGCTGCAATGATCAAAATCGGCAAAGACGGTTATTTAGCGGCTACCCGCAAAATATTGGAAGCCGCCGACAGAATAAAAAAGGGGATTCAAGATATTCCCGATATTTACATCCTCGGAGATCCATTATGGGTCATCGCTTTTGGGTCCAGGACATTGGATATTTATCAGGTCATGGATCATCTAACCACAAGGGGCTGGAGTCTAAACGGGCTGCACCACCCCGCCTGTGTCCACCTGTGCGTAACCCTGCGGCACACTCAGCCGGGGGTGGCCGAACGATTTATTGGTGATTTAAAGGCGGCAGTTGAAGATGTGCGTGAGAATCCCGATCAATCCGGAACGATGGCGCCCATCTACGGCATGGCCGCCAATCTGCCTGTGCGCAGCCTGGTGGGGGAGTTGTTGAAGCGGTATATCGATCTGCTCTACAAACCCTAAAACGGGTCTAAAAAGGATCGCCTACTGTCCGAGGGCGGTGTTCTAATCCGGCGCAAAATACTCGCGTACTATCGTGTACGCTCCGTTTTTGCGCC
>JASFIG010000092.1:0-13668 GCA_050122795.1 Desulfobacterales bacterium | reverse complement strand
TTGAAGCGGCAATATGGTCCCCCCATTAGCGCCGGGTGACAGAGATAATACCCAGCCCCCCATAGCCTGCATGGTGGTGAAAATAAAAAGGGCAAACCCGATCCCCAGGGTGGAAGCCCACACCTGCTGCAGCGGAAAGGGCCTGGGATTTTTGTTGGCAAACGCCCACATCGAAAACGCCGGTGAAGCGTGAATCCCCATCAGGGCAAACATATACGTCAAAATATATACGCCGGTATAAGTGCCGCCGACAGTCTTGCTAATATCCGGCACAAACTGAATCACACCGGGTACAGCTACTAAATGACTGTGGCCGGCCGGCGTAATTTTGAAAATCTTTGCCTTGGCCGCCATAAATGTTTTGACGGCCTCCGGATCCGCCCATTGGGGTACCGCCGAACCGCCGCTGTTGATCCAGGCCACGACATCCCCGAACTTGCTAGTCAGCGAATCATAGCCACCGGCAAACGAGGCCCCGATAATGCCCAGGGTGATAATTCCGCCCCAGAGTAAAATACACTGGGCCGTGTCCACGTATGCCACCGAGCGCAGACCGCCCAGGGCCACGTACAACAGCACGACGACGGCCAGCAACCACATGCCCACATTTACCGAAAACAGGCCGTCGGTCAGGACGTTGAACAAAATGCCCGAAGCCCGCAGCTGAATGCCCAGATAGGGCACGCTGAAGAACAGTGCCACGATGACAGTCAGAATGCGCATGGCCTCTGAGTTAAAGTATCCATGATACATCTCCCCCGGGGTGACATACCCATAGCGTTTGCCGATCAGCCACTGGCGTTTGAGAAAAAGGACGCCCGTGAACGGGATGGTCAGCACGTAAAATGATGCATACCCGTATGGTAATCCATCCCGCCACATCAAGGCCGGGTGGCCGACAAAGGTCCAACCGCTAAAGGAGGTCGCCGTGGCTGCCAGCACAAATACCCATATGTTGAGCTGGCGGCCGGCAATAAAGTAATCGGTCCCTTTCTTGGCCCTCAGATAGCCGGTAACGCCAATGGTTATGCAGTAACCCCAATAAAGGAGAACAAAAAAGAACAGCCAGTACACATGAGCTCCCATGTTCTTCTCCTTTCCTTATTAGTAGATAACTTGCCATTCATTTCCGAATTCAACGTTTGTGGGGGGGCATCACCTCCTTTTGTTTGAGCGTTCAATAGATAATCTGATCGCGTGGTTAATACCAAAGTGTCTGCAGGCACGTGTCGCGCCCAAAATGGCATCCATCCCCGCAGAGCACCTGTCATTGTTACTACCAAACCGCAGGTGGATATCTTTGACAGTTCATTCGGATACTCCTTGTTGCCTGTCTTCTCAGGTTCATTTTCTAGCCGAAACCTGTGTGTGGGTTCGGCAAAACGGTGATCTGATTAATAAACACAACCTATCCTTTTGCCATCTTTTTGATTTCTTCCACGATGTCAGGGTTGGCCAGGGTGGTCACATCTCCGACGTCCTTCTCGTTTGAGATGGCGCCCAGCACCCGGCGCATGATCTTGCCCGAACGGGTCTTGGGCATATCGGTGACGATCCACACCTTGCGCGGCTTGGCGATCTTGCCGATTTCCGAGCAGACGGCATCCGATATTTTCTGGGCCAGCTCATCGGAGGCTTGCAAGCCGGGTTTCAGGGCAATATACAGATCCGGCTCTTTGCCTTTGATGTCGTGGGCCACCGGTACCACCGCCGCCTCGGCCACTTCCTCAACCACCAGAGCGGCTGATTCGATTTCCTTGGTTCCCAGCCGGTGCCCGGAAACATTGATTACGTCGTCAATGCGGCCCAGGATGCGATAAAAGCCGTCCGGGGCTTCCACGGCCGCATCGCCGGTCATGTAAGGCCAATCGCGCCAGTCCTTGCTTTTGGGATCCTTGCAATAACGGGCATAGTAGGTCTCGACAAAGCGGTCGCGATCGCCCCAGATGGTCTGGAATCCACCGGGCCAGGGATTCTGGATGCAGATGTTGCCGGCCTTGCCGGCCCCAGACGGAATGACATTGCCTTCATCGTCATAGATAATCGGATGAATGCCCGGCATGCCCGGACCGGCGCTGCCCGGTTTCATGGGGGTGATAGCCGGAATGGTGCTGCATAAAAATCCGCCCGTTTCTGTCTGCCACCAGGTGTCTACGATGGCCGCTTCTCCCTTGCCGACGACTTCATAATACCATTTCCAGACTTCAGGCTCGATGGGCTCGCCGACGGTGGTCATGTGTTTGAAATGATAATCGTATTTGGCGGGCTCGTCCGGGCCGATTTTGCGTAATGCCCGGATGGCGGTCGGGGCGGTGTGAAAGATATTGACGTCCAGGTTCTGGGCGATGCGCCAGGGTCGACCGGGGTCCGGGTAGTTGGGAACGCCTTCAAAGACCACCGTGGATGCACACAGGGACAACGGCCCGTAAACGATGTAAGAATGCCCCGTAATCCAGCCGATATCGGCCATGCACCAGTAAACATCTTCCGGATGGATGTCCTGCACGTATTTGGATGTGCCGGCGACATACGCCAGATAACCGCCGGTACCGTGCTGACAGCCTTTGGGCTTGCCGGTGGTGCCGCTGGTGTACATCAGAAACAGCGGCGCTTCGGCCGGCATGGGAACCGGATCAACCCGCTGACCGTAGTAATCTTTCAACAGATCGTTGACGAAATAATCGCGCCCTTCCACCATGGGTGTATCGCTGGAGGCTTTGCCCGGGTAGCGTTGCCAGATAAGGACCTTGTCCACCTTCTGACCGTCTTTTTCGGCCAGTTCAACGGCAATGTCCGCGTTTTGCTTGTGGTTGAGCAGGTTGCCGGCACGGTAGTAGGCGTCGGCCGTAATAAGAACATTGCTACCGGAATCGACAATTCGATCAGCACAGGCCCGACCGCTGAATCCGCCGAAGACCTCAGAATGAATCACGCCCAGTCGGGCGCAAGCCAGCATGGTGATGGGCAGCTCGGCAATCATGGGCATGTGCAGCGTCACCCGGTCGCCGGCCTTTAACCCGGCAAAATCCCGTAAAAGGGCCGCAAATTCATTGACGCGCACGTAAAGCTCCTGATAGGTGACATGTTCAACCTTTTCTTCCTCGGGCTCAGGAACAAAATGAATGGCGGTCTTGTTTTTGTTCTTCGCCAGGTGCCGGTCGACGCAGTTGTAACTGGCATTTATTTTGCCGCCCTTGAACCATTTCCAGCAAGGCGCATCACTGGTGTCCAGAATTTCATCCCAGTATTCATACCAGTCGAGCAAGTCGGCATATTCCTTGAAGCAATTGGGAAAATTGTCCAGGCTGAACCGTTCATAAATGCCGGGATCGGTCATATTGGCCTGGGCAATAAATTGAGCGGAAGGATAGATAAGCTGCTCTTCACCCCAGTGTACCGCAATTTCAGCTTCAGAAGTTTCGACGACTTCTTTTTCTGCCATAATTTCCCCCTTTCTTTGACAGTTTTAAACAGAAATGAACCTAAAATGTGTGTGGATAATTTGATGACCTCAGAGACGCTTTAGCATGATAATGAATAATATTTATTTTATGTATATAATTTAATTTTATTTTGTGTTTTTAAACTTTATTCATTATTTGACGGGATGTGCTTGATTATAAAATTTTGATGTTTTTACATCTCTTTGCCGGTGTTTGTCAACATGATTTTTGTTCATTTTTCAAATTTTCTGAATCCGAAACAAATGGGCGTTTGGAGGACGGGCCAGCAGTAAAAAACTTCAGCCGGCGCGCGCTTGCTCAGGCACAGCTGTCTTGCATTCGGCCAGAGGCATGGTTATTATTACCATTATGAAATCACACGATGAAAAGATACCGGATCCGAAACAATTGGAAAAAGAAATTGGCGAGTTTTTGTCTAAAAAATTCGGCAATAACGTCAAAATCGTCACGCCGGTGGTCTTGCCCGAGCAACATGCCGTTGATCAGGCTAAATCAGCGCCCAGACACAGAAAAGAGATTAACTTCGATCTGAAGCCGGAAGAGCTGATCGCCTACCTGGATCAATTTGTCGTCAAACAGGACAGCGCTAAAGCGATTCTGGCCACCAAAATATGCACCCATTTTAATCGCATCCGGCGCGCGCGGCAGGGGCAAGAAACCAGCGACAGTGTCACGAAAGTGGGTAACATCAAGAACAATGTGCTTATGATCGGCCCCACCGGTGTGGGCAAGACATATGTGATTAAACTGATTGCTGCCAAAATTGGAGTGCCTTTTGTCAAAGGGGATGCCACCAAGTTCAGCGAAACCGGCTATGTCGGAGGCGATGTCGAAGATCTGGTGCGCGAGCTGGTAAGAGAAGCAGATGACGATATCGAACTGGCCGAGTGCGGCATCATTTATATAGATGAGATCGATAAGATCGCTTCCAGCCGCAACATCATCGGAGCCGATGTATCGAGGACCGGTGTCCAGCGTGCGTTGCTAAAGCCCATGGAGGAAACCGAGGTCGACCTGAAAGTGCCCCATGACCCGATTTCCATGATTCAGGAGATCGAGCGGTTCCGCAAAACCGGGAAACGCGAAAAACAATCGGTCAACACCGCCAATATCCTGTTCATCATGAGCGGGGCATTTACGGATCTGGAGCCGATTATTCAAAAACGCCTGTCCAAACAGGAAATCGGTTTCGGTGCCCGAATCGAACGATCCCATGAATCCTATGATGTCTTGGCACAGGTGAAATCTGAGGATTTGATCCGCGTTGGTTTCGAAACCGAGTTTGTCGGGCGGCTGCCGGTGCGGGCGGTGTTTGAGAATTTAACCGAACAAGATCTGTACGATATCTTAAAAAATCCAAATAATCCCATCATTCTGGGTAAAAAGCTGGATTTTGCGGCTTACGATATCGAGATTAAATTTGAGGACCAGCTGTTGCGCATGCTGGCCCAACAGGCATTTACTGAAAGCACCGGCGCCAGAGGTCTGGTGAGCGCCGTTGAGAAAATGCTGCTCGAATTTGAAAAAAAGCTGCCCTCGACCCGAATAAAAAAGTTCCCGGCCACTTTGGACATCATCAAAGATCCACTATCATCAATTGAAAAGCTCACCCAGGCCAGTGATCCGCATGTGAACGCTATGTTTGAAATTCTGGACCAGGAAGAAAGACAGCGCATCACCCAATACCTGGATATGAATAGGGCCCACCTGGAAAATAAATACAACTTAACGCTGACGCCTTCACGGGTGAATATCGTTGCCCAGGCGTATGCCAAAAATATCCAAGATATTGAAAGCGTCGTCAAACACATCAAGAGCAACTATGATGAAATCAAGAAAATGGAACTGATATTTTTTAAGAATCATGATATGAACATTGTCCTGGAAGAAGATGCGATTGATTTTATCATGGAGCAGCTCATTCAGGCGCCGATCGATCTAAAAGATGTTTACCAAAAGATTGACCAAGACTTTAAGCACGGCCTTAAGCTGGCCCGCGAAAAAGCCGGCCGCAGCCGCTTTTTTATTACCCGTCAGGCCCTGCTGGATCCCGAAGTCTTCATCAGCCAGATGATCCAGAGTGAATTTGATTCGGACTCAACACATCCAAAAAGATAAGGTCAAACTCCGGATCTAAAATGGCCGCACCGAAACCGCTATAAGCTGAAAGCGAATAAAGCCCATGATCGGAATTTCCAAACTATACTGTGGTACTGTTGAACCATCCGATGCGCTGCGCTATGGGCGGCACTCGGGCAAACTGCCGTCCCACCTGTTACAATTTTCCAAAGACAAGCGCCCGGTGGTCGTCTGGAATACAACCCGGCGTTGTAATCTCAAGTGCGTGCACTGCTATGCCCATGCCAAAGCTTTGGCCGACGACAATGAATTGAGCACCCGAGAAGGTAAAGCCTTAATTGATGACCTGGCTGAATATGGTGCGCCGGTGATTCTGTTTTCCGGCGGTGAACCGCTGGTGCGCAAAGATCTTCCCGATCTGGCCGGCTACGCGGTGGATAAGGGGATGCGGGCGGTGATTTCAACCAACGGCACGTTGATCAGTGCCAAACTGGCACAGACCCTCAAGCGCATAGGGCTATCTTACGTCGGCATCAGTCTGGATGGCATGCAAACAATCAATGACCGCTTTAGAGGGGTGAGCGGCGCTTTTGAGTCAGCCATGCAGGGCATTAAAAATTGCCAAGATGCCGGCATAAAAGTGGGGCTGCGCTTTACGATCAACAAAGCCAACGTTGATGAGATTCCGCACATATTCAACCTTATCGAAGAAATGGATATCCCCCGGGTGTGCTTCTACCACCTGGTTTATGCCGGCCGCGGTACCGAGCTGGTTAAAGAAGATCTGTCCCACGAAGCCACCCGTTCAGCTGTTGATCTGATTATCGATGAAACCAGACGCCTGCATGACATTGGCAAGCCAAAGGAAGTATTGACCGTCGACAATCATGCCGATGGACCCTACCTTTATTTAAAGCTGCGCAAAGAAGACCCCCAGCGCGCCAAAGACGTTTTAGAACTGCTGCAATGGAATGAAGGCAACAACTCCGGACGCGGTATCGGTTGTGTCAGCTGGGATGGCGAGGTCCACCCGGATCAATTCTGGCGCCATTGCAGTCTGGGCAACGTGCGCCAGCGGCCGTTTTCCGAAATCTGGGCCGATCTTTCCAATCCGCTGCTCGAAAAGCTCAAAGAGAAGAAAAAGCATGTCAAAGGCCGTTGCGCCGAATGCCGCTGGCTGGATATTTGCGGCGGCAATTTTAGAGTCCGCGCTGAAGCCACCACCGGCGATTTGTGGGCCCCGGACCCGGCCTGTTATTTAACGGATGAAGAAATTGGCCTCAAAGACAGGTCATAGAGCCAACTGATCACGCGACATTCTATTTGAAGTAAAGCTCGAAATTCGAATCTCGAAATTCGAAATGCTTCGACTCGCTCACCACCCTGAGCCAAGTCGAAGGGCAAATCCAAATATTAAATGATAAAAATTCTAAACTTTTTTAAAAATCGCTGTTTCTGATTTGCTGGTTTAATCACGTTTTGAGCATTTAGACCATTTGAATTTTGACATTGTTTCGGATTTCGGATTTCGTGCTTCGAATTTAGGACAAATTGAGCATCAGCGTTTGACTATTATGGCAATGGCGTAGATTTTTGAATACGATCAAAAAGGACCGATTATGTTATTCCCAGACTACAGGCCCCGGCGCCTGCGGCAAAGCGAAGCATTTCGCCGCATGATTCGTGAAACCCGTTTAACGGTCGATGACCTTATATTACCCCTTTTTGTCATTCAGGGACGCAATGTGCGCAACCCGATTGAATCCATGCCCGGCCATTTTCAGCTATCCGTTGATCAGCTGACGAAAACAGCAACTGATGCAAAAAACCTGGGCATACCGGCGGTGATGCTCTTTGGCCTTCCGGATGCCAAGGATCCGCTGGGAACCCGGGCATACGCTGCTGACGGCATCGTCCAAACAGCAGTTAAAGCCCTTAAAGACCGGCTTTCGGAGCTGATGATCATCACCGACGTGTGCCTGTGCCAGTATACCGATCACGGCCATTGCGGCGTGGTGGACGGCCAGGCGATTGACAATGACGCCAGTCTTGACCTTCTGGCCCGAACGGCACTATCGCATGCCAAAGCAGGTGCCGACATGGTGGCTCCCTCGGATATGATGGACGGCCGTGTGGCTGAAATTCGCAATATTCTGGACGAAAACGATTTTAGCCAGGTGCCGATTATGTCTTATGCGGCCAAATATTGCTCGGCCTATTACGGACCCTTTCGCAGTGCCGCAGATTCCGCCCCGCAGTTTGGTGATCGCCGCACCTATCAAATGGATCCGGCAAATGCCATTGAGGCCATCCGCGAAGTCGCAATGGACGTCGAAGAGGGCGCCGATATTGTCATGGTTAAACCGGCGCTGGCCTATCTGGACATTATTTGCCGTGTGAGAGAGGAGTTTGATCTGCCGGTGGCGGCCTATAATGTCAGCGGTGAGTTTGCGATGATAAAAGCCGCCGAAAAAATGGGCTGGATCGACGGCACCAAGGTGATGCTGGAAACCCTGACCGCCATCAAACGCGCGGGCGCCGATATCATCTTGACCTATTTTGCCATGGAGGCTGCCAAAACGCTTAACCCTTAAAACGGACCGACAATGAAGCCGAAACCTCCGCACCCGCATACACACAGAAGAAAAAACGAGTTGCGCCTGGTGGCCTGGGAAACAACCCGCAATTGCAATCTGGCATGTGTGCATTGCCGGGCCTCGGCTGACATGGGGCCTCACGAGAATGAACTGGGCACCGATGAAGCATTGCGCCTGCTGGATCAAATAGCTGAAGTCGCCAAGCCGATCATCATCCTAACCGGCGGCGAGCCCTTGCTGCGTTCAGACATCTTCGACATCGCCCGCCATGGCACCGCGCTGGGGTTGCGCATGGTGATGGCTTTAAACGGCACACTGGTCACCGAAACGGTTGCCCGGCAACTGGCCGACTCGGGCATTCAACGCATCAGCGTCAGCATCGATGGTTCCAGCGCCGAAACCCATGATCGTTTTCGACAGGTCAAAGGCGCTTTCGAGAGCACCCTGCGGGGCATCGAGCTGATTAAAAATGCCGGGCTGGAATTCCAGATCAACACCACCATCACCAAAACCAACCTCGATCAGATCCCCGCTATCCAGGATCTGGCTGTTGAACTGGGTGCCGTGGCGCACCATATTTTCTTGCTGGTTCCCACCGGGCGTGGCAAATACATTGTCGATCAAGCGATCGACGCAGCCGAATATGAGCGCACCCTCAACTGGTTCTACGATCAGAGAGCAACGACACCGCTGCAGCTAAAAGCCACCTGTGCTCCCCATTACTATCGTATCCTCAGACAGCGCGCAAAAGAAGAAGGCATCTCCGTTAACTTTGAAACCCATGGACTTGATGCGGTTACCCGCGGATGCCTGGGTGGCATCGGCTTTTGCTTTATCTCTCATCAGGGTATCGTTCAACCCTGTGGCTATCTGGATTTAAATTGCGGCGATGTTCGGCAATCGTCTTTTGCCGACATATGGAATCAGTCGGACATCTTTTTAGAACTGCGCGATTACGACAAGCTGAAAGGAAAATGCGGGCCCTGTGAATTCAAGCGCGTCTGCGGTGGTTGTCGTGCACGGGCTTACGAGGCTACCGGTGATTTCATGCGAGAAGAGCCACTTTGCAGCTACGAGCCCCGTTTAAAGAAGTGAGCATTTCAAACAAACACATCGCTTGCCGTAACCGGAATAACCCCCATCAATCCTGTTGATCAAACCTTCCCCTGGAATTTTAGCCATCACTTGAAAACTGTTGACCCTTGCTGACAGTTTGGTATCATTTAATAATAGCAAATACCGGCATTGTCGTTCAGGCTGTGATATCAGCCTGCAGGTCGGATCGGCCGCAACAACATTCAGGGAATAATGGAAGCCTGGAAAAGAGGCCTTATGAAAATCCAATCTTTGATGATTACTGAGCCCATCACCATTGGTCCGCACGCGTCGGTCAGTGAGGCCATTGAGTTGATGAAGGCCAACTCTATCCGGCACCTGCCGGTGGTCACCAGCGGAAATCGCCTGGAAGGATTTTTGACGCTGGCAGATTTGAAACAGGGCTTAATCCCCTCGATGCTGGGTGATGTGTCCCTGGATGATTTGATGATTAAAAATCCGATCACGGTCAGCCCCGATGATGATATCGAACTGGCGGCCATGCTGATTTACAATCACAAAATCGGTGGAATGCCGGTGGTCGACGATGGACAACTGGTGGGAATTGTAACGGCAACTGACATGCTGCGCGCTTTTATCGACATGATGGGCATTTTGTCGACGACCTCGCGCATCGATGTTGTGCTAGGCGACCAACCCGCCACCTTCAAAAAGGCCATGCAGATCATCAATGACCATGGTGGTGATATTATCAGTGTCAGCATGACGCCCCAGCAGAAAAGTAAACGGGTTTACTATTTTCGCCTGTCGGCCTGCAAAACGGATGTTATTGAAAAGGCCCTGGCCAAGGAAGGCTTTGATGTATTGGCGGCAATGGATTAGAAGTGGCCTCAACACCCCATCTGAGGTCTAATGGCGGCGTTGCAGCCCTCCGATAAATGCTCACATACTTATGGTATGCTGCGCTTTCCCGATCGGCCTGCGCCTTGCCATAAAACCTGATATGAGGTTTTGAAACCACTTCGAAGTGGTTGCCTGGATTTCGAAAAAACCGACCGCAGGAAAAACCGCTCTCTGTAACGCCCACCTGTTTCTTCTCAAGCGATATATTTTTGAGCCTCGCGCCATTTGCGCTCGATTTCTCTGGCAATGGCTGCCTTCAGATCGATGCATTCGATGATGCCGACCGCTTGACTGCCCATGGTGTCCAGAGAGGCGCTGACCATCCAGCAGCGTCCGTTAAAGAAAATATAGCGATCCTGCAGCATAACGTGTCGCCGAATTTCGACGTCCGGGCAGCTGGAACAAAAACTTCTTAAAATGTCATCAAAGCCGTTTGCCAATGCTTTAGGCTCACGGTTGGTCAGTAAGCGCAGCGGGTGCTTAACATTTTTGAGACATTCAAATGTCGTCTTGCCGAACTGGGTGTCAACCAGCGTAACCGCTGTTTTGGCAGAAAGGAAAAATGTTTGAGCTTCTGATATGGTTTTGAGATGATCGTTTTTTGCCTCAACAATTTGAACCGGTTTTTTCTCTTTGGCCAGCAGAAGCTGCAGCTTTTTTAGTTGCGGCTTCATTTGCTCGTCAAAAACATTGCTTTCCCAGGTTGAATTTAAAATTCGCTGATCACAACGCTGCAACAAATCTTGCAACAATCTAGACAAAAGCTTTCGATGGCCATGCCTGTCATTACGAACCAGATCGTTGGCCAATTTGACGTGATTGAGATTGACCCCCAGATAATCTACATCGACATTAAACTGGTTGCAAAGATCTTCGAGTTCATAGTTGCCATAATATTCTTTTATGGCATCTGTAAGGATTTCAATAGCTTTTGTCCCCATGGCGCTCGTTCCTCCAAATTTGGAATGGCGATCAGGCCGTCGGTGTACACGGGCTGTTATATATATCGGCAATCCGATCCAAAGCTTTATATTTTTTTTGATACCCGTATACTTAACGGATAACAAATAACTTCTATTGGAGGAGACGCCTCAAGGTGGATCATCCGATGAGATGAAGGGGTCTACCGTCAGGTGGTTGCCGTCTGTGGTGATCGTAATGGCGCCATTGAGATCGGTGCGAAATATGCGACACCCCTTTTCCTGATAGGCCGCCAAAACGGCAGGATGCGGAAATCGAAACCGGTTTTTCCAGCCTGCAGAGATCACGGTAATCTCCGGTTGAACGCGGTTTAAGAAAAGCTGACTGCTCGATGACCGGCTGCCGTGATGAGGTGCCAGCAGAACTTCGCAGCCCAATTCATTCCCGGCCAATTTGACCAGCTCTTTTTCAGCTTCGCTCATGATGTCGCCCGGAAACAGGAAAGATACATTGCCGAAAGTGACCTTCACAACCAGGGAATTATTATTGGTATTGCGCCATCTGTCTGAAATTTTACGGGCGATAAAATCAGCCGGGGGATACAATACGATCAATTCCACCCCGTTCACCTGTTGTCGGCGGTCAAGCTGCTTAAAATCGGGGTGAACATATCCTTTGCGGTCAATGATATCAGCGAACGCCTGATAACCAGACGTCGTTCTGGTTTCACCGTTGGTCCAGATGGATTTGACATTGAAATGCTCGGCAATGTAGATCAAGCCGTTAAGGTGGTCGCTGTTGGGATGTGTCAGGATTAGCGTGTCAAGGGAACGTATTTTTTTTCGCAATAAAAAAGGGGCGATGACGCGTGAACCCATATCAAAGGAAGTGTTGTCCGAAAAACCACCGCCGTCAATTATGGCCGTGGCGCCGCCCGGCAGCTCCAAAAGCGCAGCGTTACCCTGACCGACATCTAAATAGGTCACCCGCAAATCAGTATTCCAATAGCGCTGGCTGAGCCAGTAGCCCGCATCTATCACAAGAACCAGGATTACCCCCAGACCGACAATAGCGCTTTCCTTGCCTGCCAGTTTGGCCGACACCCACCGACCGGCAACCATCAGCCTGAATAAAAGCCGCTTAAAAACGGTCATGCCGCGAGTGTACCAAGCGCTGCTGGCACCGGGACCGGCATCCAACTGATGCTCTGGAAGGGAATTTGCCTCTGCCACTGTTGTCCGGGAGCTCAAAAGCCGTAACAGAGCCCAGCCCAGCAGATAATAACATAGGGTTTCCAGCACACTGGGCGTAAAGGTTTTAAGCGCTGCAAACGGCAAATCGGCCAGACGGGTAATCAGCACCAGGGCCATATCCAGTACAAAAAGGCAAATTTTCACCCCGACCAAAGCCAGCTGGTTGCTGATTGGATATACAAACAGAGCCAGCAGCCCGCAGGGGATGACCCCGAATCCCACCAGCGGTACGATCAAAAAGTTCGCCAGCAGCCCGATGAGCGAAATCTGGTTGAAATAGGTCATCACCAGCGGAAGCGTGCCACAAATGGCAAAAACCGACACCAGGAAAAAGGCCGTTAATTTGCGGCGCACTTGAAAAACCCATCCAATTCCAGCAGCGCTATTGTCGACCGATCGCGTCTGCCAGCAAGATAAGCCATACAGGATCGATAATACCGCCATAAAAGAAAGCTGAAACGAAATTGAAAAGAATGAGGGCGGAAATACAATCAGGATGGTAAAGGCGGCCAGCGCCAGAACATTGAGCGCATCGCGCTCGCGCTCGACCACAAAAGTCAATAAAAACGCACACACCATGATGACCGCCCGCTGGGTTGAAGGCGACATTCCCGAAATCAGTCCATAGAAACAAACCGGAACCAGCGAGATAATGGCAGCGCCTTTGCGCGTCCAGGCCTTCCAGAGCAATAGCGGCACCAACCGCAACAGCCGCTGAAACAGAAAAAATGACACGGCAGCGACGATGCCGATATGAAGTCCCGAAATGGCCAGAATATGCCCGACGCCGGCACGATTAAATTTGTCGCGTAGCTCAGATGTCAGGGCGGTCCGGTCGCCGATGACCAGGGCTTTAACAATGGCGGTCGATGGTCCTTTACCGGCACTTTCAATGAGAGCCGCCATTGTGCGGCGTGCCTGGCTGAGCCGGTCGGACAGATCCGTGGTGCTGTCTTTTTGAACCACCCGTAAGCGGTCGCCCCGGGTATAGGCGGTACGCCGGATATTTTGAAAGGCCATGTAGCGCTGATAATTAAAACCGCCCGGGTTGTTAAAGTTACGCGGCCGGCGCAACCGACTGCGAAACACCACCCGATCCCCCCTGGCAATCTCCGGTGCCCTGCCCCGCACCGTAACCCGAATGTTGCCCTTCACCCGATAGGATGTACCCTTGTATGCAAGGGTGTCGGCCCGCACAACAAACCTTTTAAGGTATGCAACGTCGCGCGGATGGCTGTCTACCACACCCGCAATCTGCCAGCGGGTTTCATCTGAAAAGGAATCAATGTGATCGGCCGACAGGCGGGGTGAAACCCAGGGTTGGATGGAGGTATAGCCCAGCGCGACAAATAAAATAATGGGGGCCCAGCGGTTGTCCCGGCGGCACCAGATGCG
>JASFIG010000091.1:0-13679 GCA_050122795.1 Desulfobacterales bacterium | reverse complement strand
CATACGTCAGGCGCTCCTCTAAGGTCAGGGTCAGCAGATCTGCTTTGAGATTCATGGGTGCCGTGCCGAAGATGCGTGCATCCATCAACTGCGGTTGCCCTTTAACAACCGGCTCGAAATCCATCCGGGCCAGAATATCTTTTTCAAGATCAACCCCGGGGGCGATTTCAACCAGTGCCATGCCCTCAGCGGTTAGCGCAAATACACAACGCTCGGTGATGTAAAGCACGGGCTGCCTTTTTTCGAGCGCATATCGGCCGCTGAAGGTGACATGTTCCACCTGATCTATGAATTTTTTAACCTTGCCTTCTTGGGTAATCTGAAGGGCATCATTTTCAATGGACACCTTTAGCCCGGCAGCGGTGAAGGTTCCCAGAAAAATGACCTTTTTAGCATTCTGACTGATATTGATAAATCCGCCGGCACCGGCCAATTTGGGGCCAAATTTACTGACATTTAGATTGCCGGCCTTGTCGGCCTGGGCCAAGCCCAGAAAGGCCACGTCCAGGCCGCCGCCGTCATAAAAATCAAATTGATTCGGCTGATCAATAACCGCCTCGGTATTGGTGGCCGCGCCAAAGTTCAGCCCGCCGGCCGGAATCCCGCCGATCACGCCCGGCTCGGCCGTCAGCGTAATGAAATCCAGAATTTTTTCTTCATTGGCGATGTTGGCAACACCCTCTGGCATGCCGATGCCTAAATTGACCACGCTATTGGCCTTCAATTCAAATGCGGCCCTGCGGGCGATAATTTTACGGGCACTCATTTCCATGGGCTCAATCGATTGCATCGGGACTTTGTGTTCGCTGCTAAAAGACGGATTGTATTCTTCCGCAAATGTCTGCCAATGGTTTTCGGGCCGTGAGACCACCACGCAATCGACCATGATGCCGGGAATCTTGACATGCCTGGCATTCAGGGTTCCGCGGTCTGCGATGCGTTCCACCTGGACAATCACAAAGCCATTGGAATTTTTGGCGGCCGTGGCAATGGCCAGCGATTCCAATGTCAGCGCTTCTTTTTCCATGGTAATGTTGCCGTCGGTATCGGCGGTGGTGCCCCGCAGCAGGGCCACATGAATGGGCAGCGTTTTGTAAGCCAGATATTCATTGCCATCGAATTCAACGAGTTCCACGATATCGTCGCTGGTCAGCGCATTAATTTTGCCGCCGCCGTTGCGCGGATCGACAAAGGTGCCCAAACCAACGGTTGTAATCGTACGGGGCTTATGGGCGGCAATATCGCGGTACATGTGCGAAATAACGCCCTGGGGCAGGTTATAGGCCACAATTTTATTGTCGATTGCCAGTTTCTGGAGCTTGGGCACCAGACCCCAGTGCCCTCCGATCACCCGTTTGACCAATCCTTCATGTCCCAGATGGTTCAAGCCCCTTTCAGCGCCGTCTCCCTGGCCGGCCGCATACAGTAGGGTCAGATTCCTGGGCTTCCCATTTTTTAAAAAATAGGTTTCAAGCGCTATGGCCAGCTCCTCTGCAAATCCGATTCCGACAAACCCGCCGGTGGCCACGGTATCCCCGTCTCGAATGACGCGCACGGCCTCTTCGGCTGACACGACTTTTCCTTTTTTGGCGCGCGCCCCGGGTGCCTGTGAAAGCAGCGGATGCGCAAATTCCTTCTTTGAACCCTCAGTTTGCATATTCATTTGCCACCTCCTTGTTGCTGAAGATTCTATTTTGCCTTGGGTGGACTGACGAGCGCTTCACCATCGATCACGACGGTGCCGTCCTGGTTGACGCAAACGGTTTTGAATCGCACCCTGTTCTTGGCAGACATCATCTCAAGAATCTCGACCTGCGCCGTAATGGTATCGCCGATGCGAACCGGTGCCAGAAAATTGAGCTCCTGTCGGATGTAGATCGTGCCGAAGCCGGGTAATATATTTCCGAGGACGGCCGATATCAGTCCGGCGCATAGCATGCCGTGGGCGATGCGGGTTTTAAAAAAGGTCCCCCGGGCATAGGACTCGTTGATATGCGCCGGATTCTGATCGCCGCTGATCCCGGCATACAGGTAGATGTCTGATTCAGAAATGGTTTTTCCAAACTGGGCGGTTTGGCCGATGTGCAGTTCTTCAATCGTTTTTCCGATCATTCCCCTGTTCCTCCTTTCCAGTAGTGTCGTTTGCATGGATCTAAACAGACCATTACAGATCTGACCGATGAAAACAACCTCAAAAAATGTGCCAACAAAACTGATGCGGGTCCTTTATTAATCGCAGGCCGGCCCAGAGGAAGCACAAAACCTGAGCAATCAGATGGGTAACTCCCTGTATTTAGTTTTTGTTGACATCCTATTTCGTATCGGATTTATTTAGGCGACCGTATTCTCAAAGTGGTCGACACCGTTTTGGCCGACATCTATTCCGGTATTTCCGACGATGATATTTCACGCACTCAAAAACTTTTGCACCAAGTGCCTGCCAACGCTCAATAGGGATGCAGACAAACCAGAATATCCCCGATCGAACAAGGAATAATGAATGACAGAGTCGCATAAAGCAAAAATAGGGTATGCTTGTGCTTATACGCCGCTGGTTTTGCTGGATGCTGCCGGCTACACGCCCTATCGTATCCTGCCGATAAGCGATTGCCCGGACCAGGCCGGTCAACTGCTGCACGACAACCTCTGCCCGCACGTCAAACGGATTCTGGATCGTGCTATCAGTAAGGATCTGCCGGATCTTGAAGGGATCGTATTCATGAACAGCTGCGATGCGATGCGGCGACTGGCGGATGCCTGGGTGAGCGTCAGACCGCATGACAATATCATCCTGCTGGACCTGCCGGCCACCGCGGACGATGCGGCTGTTGCCTATTTTAGCGGCGAATTGAGCCGCCTGAAAGATGCACTATCAGAGTGGTGCGGACAAACCATCACCCGCAAGGATATAGCAGCAAGTATTGCGCGGTACAACAAATTAACGCCTCTTTTCAACCGGTTGCGAGAGCGCTTGCGCCGGGGCCAGCTGACAGGCGGCAGTGTCAGAATGCAAACGTTTTATAACACAGCCATGGCGGTGTCGTTTGACAACAGCCTGGCAACATTAGAACAGGCGCTGACGGAGCCGCAATCGAAAAACCCGAAGCCTGATGGAATCCCGGTATTTCTTTTTGGCAATGTCCTGGCAGACCCGGAAGCGTTGCGGCTGTTTGAGTCCTGCGGCGCCCGCATTATCGAAGACGATCTATGTACCGGCTCGAGGCTGTTTACAACCATAGAATTTGATGAGCGCCAGGATGGTTTGCCGCAAATTTCCCGCAGCCTGTTGACCCGAGCGCCGTGTGCCCGGACATTTGACCCGGCTCAACCACTGAAGATGGCCGAAGATATCCTGGCCCGCGCGCAAGCTTCGGGGGCCCATGGTGTTATCGGCCAGACCATCAAATTTTGCGACCCTTATCTGGACCGCCTGCCGGCCGTGCGCGAAACATTGCGACAGGCCGGCATCCCCTTATTGCTGCTTGAAGGCGACTGCAGTCTGCGAACGATCGAACAGCAACGAACCCGAATTGAAGCTTTTATCGAAATGCTTGATTAGAAATGGTTTCAAAATTAGGATGTTGAAATACAATGATAAAAAATTATCTATCGTGAACGCACGAAATTATGTAAAACACGAAAAGCGAAGAATTAATTTTCGTGCTTTTCAGATTTCGTGTTTTCCTTCTTTCGTGTTTCCGTGGTTAAAGAAGGTGGCATTTATTGGCAATGCTCAAAAATTAATAAATATGAAATGAATTGAGTAAAAGGTAAAGCCCTATGATGTACCAGTATTTTAAAGATATGGCCGATGGCATCGAGGCCAAAATCTCACAGGATCCGGATTTACCCAATCCCAGAAAAAAATATGCCCTGGAGACGGCCCGGCTCGGCATTCGGCTTTACTCCGGTAAAGATACGGTTGCCTGGTGTGGAGTTGCCGTCCCCTTTGATCTGCTCAACGCCATGGGCATTACCTCCTGCTTTGTTGAATTCGTGGGGGCCGCGCTGGCTGCAACCGGCATGGCCGACCCCTTTTTGGAGGAAGCCGAGCAGGCCGGCTTTGGCGGCGACACCTGCGGATTCCATCGCACGGTCATCGGAGCCGCCCGGAAACAAGTCATGCCCGAACCGGATTTTCTGATTGCCACCACCTGCCCCTGTTCGGGCGGGATCGCCGTTATGGAAAATCTGGCCCGCATATTTAATAAAGATCTATTTGTGTTGAACGTGCCCCAGGTAGATAAACCGCAGAATGTGCGGTATCTGGCGGATCAATTAAAAGATATGGTCGAATTTATCCGGCGTCACACCGGCAAGCCGCCAGACCCGGAGCGTCTGCGCCGCACCGTGGAACGAACAAATGAGGCCAGCGCTATCATGAAAGAAGCCTACCGTCTCGCGCAAAAAATACCATCGCCGACAAATGGGAGCCTGCTCGTTAATTTTGGAATCGTCTGGCCCCTTTTTATGGGCACCTCGGCTGCAAGCGAAATCGCCCAGGCATATCTGGACGAATTCTCAGCCCGAATTAAAAGGGGTTCGCCGGGTGTGCCCGATGAAAAGCTGCGCTTATTGTGGATTCAAAACCGCATTCAATTCAACAACCCGCTGGTCGAGGTGCTGGAAAAAGAGTATCAGGCCAACATCGTCTCAGATGAATTAAACGACATCTACTGGGATCCGATTGACCCCGATGACCCCTATACCGGTATGGCCCGCCGCGCCATTACCATTCCGTTTAACGGCAACGTGCAGCACCGCATCAAACACCTTCAGAAGCTGGCCAGGGCCTACAAACTGGATGGGGCCATAAATCCCTGTAACTGGGGCTGTCGTCAGGGTACCGGTGCCAGAGGGCTGATCAGTGATGGCCTCAAAGAAATCGGCGTGCCGGTGCTGAATCTGGAAGTCGATTGTGTGGATAAACGTAATTTTGCCGAAGGCCAGCTGCGCACCCGCCTCGAAGCCTTTATCGAAATGCTCGAAAGCCGACCGCGGCCGCTGTAATAGCCTACGCTCTATTAAGTCGCACTACACACATAAATTAAAAGGTTTCAGGTGTCTATCCTCCGGTTCAGGGTTCAACGTTCAAAGGTTCAAAGGACGGAGCGAACTCCTGAACCCTGAACCCGGAACCCTGAACCCCGAACCGTTGAACATTGACAACCCCGAGCGTATCGGATAGGATTTGTCGATTTTTATCAGGTTTAGAATCGGGGGGAAAGCATGATTATCGGGTTAGATGTCGGAGGTACCCATACCGATGTGGTGCTGATCGGGGATGCGGGCCTTGAAAAACGGGTCAAAGTTCCCACCGATTCAAATGATTTGTTTAACTCGGTCCTGAGCGGCATCAACATCATTACCGCTGATATGGATCCAAAAGAAATCAACCGGATCGTCCTCAGCACCACCTTAACCACCAACGCCATCGTCCAGAAAAAAATCCCACCGGTCGGTATGATCGTGACCAGCGGCCCGGGACTCGATCCTGAACAATTTCGAACCAATTCAAATTATTACACCGTATCCGGTTCGATCGATCACCGCGGTCGTGAAAGAATGCCCATCGATCCAGCAGAGATTGAACAGGTTGCGGATGATTTACAAAAGGCAGACGTTCAAACCGTCGGTGTCGTCGGCAAGTTTTCCATACGCAATCCCTATCATGAGTTTAAGATCGCTGAAATTCTGCGAAAGCGGTTTGACAAAATTTTTCTGGGACATCAGATTTCCGGTCATTTAAACTTCTTTCGCCGCATCGCGACGACTTATCTCAATGCAGCCGTGTATCCCATTCACAGAGAATTTTACCAGGCTATTGAAAAGTCTTTAAAAGCAAAAGGACTGCGCCTGCCGTTGCGCATCTTGAAAGCCGATGGCGGTAACATGAATTTTGAGTCATCGATCAAGATCCCCGGCCAGACGATCCTTTCCGGGCCGGCAGCCAGTGTTATGGGCGCCGTGGGATTCAGTGCAACGGACGAAGATACACTCGTAATGGACATCGGCGGAACGACAACGGATATGGCGCTCCTGATCAACGGCGCACCGGTGCTCAATCCGCAGGGAATCGAGCTCGGAGAGTACCGCACACTGATCCGCGCGCTGGACACCGTATCGATTGGCCTGGGTGGTGACAGTACGGTCAAATTAAATGGCGGTGGACTGCTAATCGGACCCGAACGGTTGGGAGCGGCCATGGCCTATGGCGGCCCCGCACCGACACCCACCGACGCATTGTTCGTGCTGGGAAAGATGACAGACGGGAACCGTGAAAAATCCGTTGAAGGCTTTGCGTCCATCGCCAAAAAGCTAAATCTGTCCGTTGATGCGCTGGCTGAAACCGTTTTTGAATCGACCTGTCACAATATCTGGTCCGCAGCCCAAACCTTTATACGGCGCATAAACAGCAAACCCGTCTATACGGTGCATGAAATGATGGAGGGCTATAAGGTACAGCCCGCAACCATCCTGGTACTGGGCGGCCCAGCTGCCTACTTTGCCGAGGCCCTTGAAAAAGTATCCGATTTAAAGGTCCGGGTTGTGCCAAAGTGGTCGGTTGCCAATGCTATTGGTGCGGCGTTGGCCAGAACCACCTGCGAGGTCACATTGTTTGCAGATACGGAGAGTCAAATTGCAACCGCACCCGAGGAGGACTATTTTGAGCGCATCGATCTCAATTTCAAGCGCGATGATGCGGTCAATTCCGCCTTGGAATTGCTTAAACAAAAAGCACTCGCACGGGGGGGCGATCCGGATTATTTGGAAACAGAAATAATCGAAAACATGGAATTCAATATGGTGCGCGGTTTCAACACCATTGGTAAAAACATCCGGGTCAGAGTTCAGGTCAAGCCGGGCTTGATTCAGGGATACGATAACATTCTAGCGAAATTGTCACAGCAATCAAGCTCAGTATAAATGTGCCATTGGTGTTAAGTGGTCTATTTAAAAATCCGAAATATGAAATCCGAAACACGAAACAAATTCAAAATTTTAAAACTCATTCGAATTTCGAATTTACATCCTTCCAAAATATTGCACGAAATAGACATAAAAAGACTTTGGAGTGTTGAAAGCTAAAAATGCTGAAAGCGAAGTATACAACCGGTCTGGTATTTTTTCCAGCCTTTGACTGGGCGATAAGCCCAACCCATCCTGAAAGGGAAGAACGCCTGCTATACACGCAGGATCAGATCTTTGAGGAGGGACTCTTCGATATTGTAGGAATTAGCGAACTCAAACCGGATTTGGTCACATTAAATGATATTCAGCGCGTTCATTTTTGCGTGCCGGACGCATGGCAGGTAACGACCGAATCGCATTTTATCAGCGCCGGTGGTGCAAAAACCATCGGGATGGCAGTGATGGAAAAACAGATCCAACGTGGCTTTGCGCTGGTGCGGCCACCCGGCCATCATGCGATGCGTGTTGTCCACGGAGCTCGCGGATTTTGCAATATCAATATCGAAGCCATCATGATTGAATATCTCCGGCAGGCTTACCCGATCACAAAAGTTGCCATCGTGGACACCGATTGCCATCATGGTGACGGAACCCAGGATATTTACTGGCACGATCCCAACACCCTGTTCATTTCCATACATCAGGACGGCCGCACGCTATACCCGGGCTCCGGGTTTATAAACGAATTCGGGGGGCCGAATGCCATCGGAACCACCATCAATATTCCCCTGCCGCCGCACACTTCCGAAGAGGGATTTTTATATGCCGTCAAGGAGGTCGTGCTGCCGATTCTGAAGGATTTTGAGCCTGACATCATCATCAATTCCGCCGGGCAGGACAATCATTATACCGATCCGATTACCAACATGAATTTCTCGGCCCAGGGATATGCCGAACTGACCGCACTGTTAAAACCGGATATCGCCGTTCTGGAAGGTGGTTATTCCATCGAGGGCGCCCTGCCGTACGTGAATGTAGGAATTGTTCTGGCCATGGCCGGACTGGACTACAGTAATGTAAAAGAACCGGACTATGACCCCGCTAAAATCCGCCAGAGCCCTGATGTCAGCGCATCCATCCGACAGGTCGGCGATACGATCCTGAGCTATTGGCAACAGCGTGAAAATATCCGGGAACAGGTGCAGTCGAAAGGTGACATTTTCGAGCGCCGGCGCGAGATTTTCTACGATACCGACGGCATTGCGGAAACCCAGACCGAACAGGTTAAAACCTGTACGGAATGCGGCGGCGCCTGGCAAATCGATTCATCCTCAGATCGGGGGCAACACATTCTGGCCGTTCATATTCCGATTTCGGCCTGCGAAAGCTGCCGGAATCTGGGACGCCGCTGGTATGACAAAGCTGAAACGCAAGGCTTCGACTTTAAATTTTTGCAGGATCGAAGCACCGATGACTATCATGTCCAGAGCAAAACATAGCCGATGGAAAAGATACGATTATGGCGAAGCCGTTAATTGAAGATCAGCATTTCAACGAGAAGAAAAGTAGCGAGCAAGCGCAGCAACCGGCTGCCGGCGAGGATCTGCTGGCGGAAGAATACCGACAGGATGCCGTTCGCTTTCGAACCATTTTCGAAGCCGCACCTCTGGGAATCGTGATTGCCGACCCGCAAGGCTACATCCTTGAAGCCAACCAGGCTTTTTTCCAAATGCTGGGGTATCAGCACCAGCAGATTGAAAACATGACGTTTGTCGATATAACCTATCCGGATGACCGTGAGGAAACCATCAAACTGAGCAATGCCGTACGCGAGGGCCGCATCAGCTCATATCAAACCGAAAAACGCTATTTAAAAAACGACGGGCAGATTCTGTGGGCGATCGTCAGAGCTTCGGCCGTTAAAGATCGAGATGGAAACATTCAATACTGGCTCGGTATTATGGAAGACATCTCCGAGCGCAAATCAGCCCAGGAAGCGCTGATGGAATCCGAGAGGCGCTATCGCAACATTCTGGGCAGCATCGAAGAGGGCTATTTCGAAGTCGACCTCAACGGCAATTTCACTTTTTTCAATAATCGGGTGTGCCAGATAATCGGATACGAACGGGATGCGTTGCTGGGTATGAACAACCGTCAGTATACATCACCGGAAACCGCCCACAAAATGTATCACATATTTAATCGGGTTTTTCGCACCGGAGAACCGGCAAAGGTAACCAAATATGAAATTATTCGAAAAGACAGCACCAAAAAAATAATAGAGGTGTCGGCTTCCCTGATGAAGGGTGCCGATGATCAACCCGTTGGATTTCGAGGTATCATGCGCGACGTCACCTCACGCATTCAAGCGGAGAAAGAAAAAAAGCTCCTGGAATCTCAAGTGCAGCATGCCCAAAAAATGGAAGCCATCGGTACCCTGGCCGGTGGTATTGCCCATGACTTTAACAACCTGCTGATGGGTTTTCAGGGTAATATTTCGCTGATGAAAATGGACCTGACCGATGAACATCCGCACCAGGAATTTTTAAACAACATGGAAAGCTATGTCAAACGCGGGTCTGATCTTACACGGCAAATATTGGGATTCGCGCGCGGCGGCAAATATCAGGTCAAAACAACCAACCTGAATGTGCTCATTAACAAAAATGCGGACATGTTTAGCCGGGCGCGAAAAGAAATTACGATTCACAAAAAATTCCAGGAAGACCTTTACACGGTTGATGTTGACCGGGGCCAGATCGAGCAGGTTTTATTGAATCTATTTGTCAATGCCTGGCAGGCGATGCCCGGCGGCGGTAATCTGTATGTAGAGACGGAAAATATTAACCTGCAGGCCAATGACTATGACAAACCATACGCCATTGATTCCGGCAAGTATGTGCGCATAACGGTTTCAGACAGCGGCATTGGAATGGACAAAAAAACCCAGGAAAGAATATTCGAACCGTTTTTCACCACCAAGGCATTTGGCCGCGGAACCGGACTGGGTCTGGCCAGCGCTTACGGCATCATCAAAAACCACAACGGTATCATCAATGTCTACAGCGAAAAAGGACACGGAACCACGTTTAAAATCTATCTACCGGCCTCGGACAAGCAGGTGATTTCCGAAAAATTCAAATTCGAAGAGGCCCGTGGTGGAACAGAGACGATTTTGCTGGTCGATGACGAGGAAATGGTGGCCGATATCGGCAAAGATCTGCTTGAAAAATTGGGTTACACGGTTTTAGTTGCCGCCGGCGGCGCGGAGGCCATCAAATTGTTTCAGCGTCACCGGGATCAGATTGGGCTGGTCATACTGGATATGATAATGCCGGATATGAGCGGTGGTGAAACCTTCAGTCGCATGCGGGCCATTAAGCCCGACGCCAAGATCTTGCTCTCCAGCGGTTACAGCCTCGATAGGCGGGCTTCGGCCATCATAAAGCAAGGGTGCAACGGATTCATTCAAAAACCCTTCAACCTAAAAAAAATCTCCCATAAAATCAGAGAAATACTGGACAACTGATCGTTCTCCTTATCTTATCTCAATTCCTTCCAAATTGCGCCTTCGTGCCCAAAATCGAATGGCATTTAATTGACTTCACGGTGATGTCGACTTAACCTTAACATTCAGCGTCTTAAGGTACAAAACTATGGTTTCAGGCCTCTGGCCGCTGGCTTCTTGCGGCTGGCTACTGTCTAAAAATCCATGACCGGTGCCTGACAGCCAGCTGCCAGGTGCCAGAGACCAGCAGCTTGAAGGTCGAACCGAATTTGTACCACTGGAATTCACAGACCTTTATCCTGATGTAGAAAAAAAGAATCCATAAAAATGGAGCCTAAAATGATAAAACGCACGAAGTCGACTTTTATCTCCCGTATCTTGATTGTTTTGTTGGTTGGCATTTTTTCATTCGCCTGTGCCCAGGTGCCCATTACCGACCGCCAGAGCCTGGCGTTGCTGCCGGAATCGCAGCTGGCCACGATGAGTCTGCAGGAATATGACAAAGTGCTCAAAAACAGCCAATTGTCATCAAATCGGCAGCAAGTTGAAATGGTGCGACGCGTGGGTTTTAAGATCGCCAAGGCCGCAGAGGACTTTCTGAAGGAAGCCGGGATGCAGTCGGAGATCAAGAATCTAAACTGGGAGTTCAATTTGATCGAAGACGACAAGCTCGCCAACGCCTGGGTCATGCCCGGCGGCAAAGCAGCCGTCTACACGGGGATCCTTAAGTACACCCAAAATGAAACAGGGCTGGCCGTGGTGCTGGGCCATGAGGTCGCCCATGCCATCGCACGCCATGGAAATGAGCGCATGAGCCAGGGCCTTTTGGCGCAAATGGGAGGCGCAGCCCTTTCGGTGGCCCTGTCCCAGAATTCAGCGGCTACCCAGAATCTGTTTATGCAGGCCTATGGCGCCGGTGCCACGGTGGGCCTGTTGTTGCCTTACAGCCGATTGCATGAAAACGAAGCCGACCGCATCGGGTTGACGCTGATGGCCCGCGCCGGTTACGACCCCCGCGAGGCGGTCCCGTTCTGGCAAAGAATGAACGAGCAGGGCGGCCGGCGGCCGCCGGAATTTTTATCCACCCATCCGGCCCCCGCCACCCGCATCGCCAACATTAAAAAATATATTCCTGAGGCATTGGTCTACTACTAAAAAATCAGTTACGCTGATTTTTTTTCGATCAGTTGCCCCAACGCCTCCAGGTGGGTTTTTTCCTCATCGGCCAATTTGAAAAGCACCTGCTGACTGCCGCTATCGCTGCTTTTATCCGCAAAGCGCAGATACAGGTCCAGCGCCTGGGTTTCGAGCATCATGGCCAATCCAAGCACATCTGAAACCGTCTGCAGATAGGATTCATTTTTTTGCATAAATTCATCCAGTTTGAATCCGCCCTCCAGGATGGCGGGTTTAATACTGGCTTCATAAGCATCCATATCCTTGTCGGGTGGATCGATCTCGGCTAACAGATCAAACAGGCGTTGTTTATGATGACCTTCGATTTCAGCCAGTTTGCCAAAAAGCGCTTTGAGTTCTGCATCTTCAGCGCTATCAATCAGGTTTTGATAAAAGACCCCCAGTCCCATCTCCATGCCATAGGCCAGGGCAATCATTTCAGACGGGGTTTCATCACCGCGTACCAGATCCAGATTAAGCTCCTGCGGACCCTCCGCCTTACCCCCCTGCCAGGCCTTGATACCGCCCTTGAGATTGTAAATTTCGTTGAAATCCAGACCGGATAACAGTTGCGCCGCCGCCAGGCTGCGTCCGCCTGACGCTCAGTAAACAAGGACCGGCTTCTGTTTGTCCAGCTGGCTTAATTGGTCTTTTAGGCCCGGCAGCGGGATAAGCTTGGCACCGGGAATGTGTTCGGCTTCATATTCTCCCGGCTGGCGCACATCCAAAAGCGTGTATGAGCCTTCCGGGTGTTCGTCCATAAACTCTTTGGCTGTCTCGTTATCGATGGATTTGACCGGTGTAAAAAGCTTTTTTAAGCTAACCATTGTTTCCTCCAAAGGTTTTATTCTGTTTGAGATCGCTTGTCGTTTCATTACCTATTCCCCGGCAGATTTTCAATAAAAATTACCCGGCAGAGCCGAAAACCTTTGTCAAAAACCGGTTGGCGGTAGTCTCCTTCTTCGAACTTTTTTAACCGATACTGCCAATCTTACCTTATCGTTCTTTTCTTTTTTCCTGATCATACAAAATACCTCCGAATCTGTTTAAGCCAAACCAAAGGAGGTCGACCATGACAGAACGGCTTCAGAAAAAATGATCAGGGCCATCTCCAATAAAGTTATTCTTATAATGTATTCACAAATACATAATGCAATCAGATGATTCACCGGATTCGACTGAGGAACGGACGTCTCAATTCGAGCCCCTGCGAATTTGTGCAGGTTTGCCTATGCATTATCAGCCAATAATCAAGCCAAGATATCTACCTGATCTGCACATCACAATTTTTCGGATAAAAAGATTTTATAAGAATTATCGGTGTTTGAGCGAATTTTGTGATATCTTTTGAAACCACTAATTTGCATAACGTTGATTTTCTGAAGATACTCTTAAATTACACGTATAAAAAAAATATAAATCTACTAAAGAAGTCTTTGCGTCAGCGGTGCTCTTACAACCACAGGATCTTGTCTTATCGTCAGGAAAAATAATTACATTTGATGCTTTTTCAGGCATTGACCCGTACAGGTCAGATTTGATATCTGTAGATTTTTGTAAACGGTAACTGCGCAACCTTGAAACGTGCCGGAAAGAGAGGGCATCGCTAAAAGATGATATCGGTATGTGCATCACCAACAATAGTTCGCTAACTTTTTTTGATAAGGAGCATAAAAATGGCTGATTTAACGACCCACTATCTTGGATTGAAACTGAAAAATCCTTTAATCGCTGGCAGTTCCGGTTTAAGCAATTCGGTCAAAGGTGTAAAAGAGTTTGAAGATAACGGTGCCGGCGCTGTTGTCCTGAAATCGATTTTTGAAGAAGAGATCGTCTTCGAATACGATGACGTCTTAAAAGAAGCTCGTGAGGAAGGCGTTAATCTGGATCAGTTCGATTATTATGACTACCAGATTAAAGGTGAAAAACTGAAAAAATACACCGGCCTGATCTCTGAATGCAAAAAAAGTGTTTCCATTCCTGTAATTGCCAGTATCAACTGTGTATATTCCCATGAATGGACAGCTTTTGCAAAACACCTCCAGGATGCGGGAGCCGATGCCCTGGAACTGAATATGTTTTT
>JASFIG010000090.1:0-13746 GCA_050122795.1 Desulfobacterales bacterium | reverse complement strand
GGTCCCAAAACCTTTGAGGCCAATAAGAAGCGAATTGTGGTAAAAGCTGATTAACACTGAGGCTGTATCATTTGCCGCCTCACGTCTACTTTTGTGTAAAAAAACACAACCGCCAAAGGGCGCCTACAGAAAAAAATAGGCACTATTTTTTTATTTTTTTTCAAATTTTACTTTTCTTCTGGCATGCTTTTCGCAGCGAGCTAACAAATATTTGCTTAAATTTAAGATATTTCTTGACAAACCCCATCTAGATAAGTTAGCACTTGCGTGCAAAATTATTTAAGTCATTAACGCTTCGGAGGAGCAGGTGATCTATGACACTCACAAAAGCAATGATCGTTGATGCCATTCATGAGCAACTTGGATACCCTAAAAATAAATCCGCCGAAATGCTTGAAACACTGCTGGAATTGATCAAGGGTACCCTCGAAAAAGGTGAGGACGTTTTGATCAGCGGGTTCGGTAAGTTCTGCGTCAAGGCCAAAAACCAGCGTCGCGGGCGAAACCCTGCTACCGGAGCAGATATGATACTCGACCAGCGTCGAGTGGTAACCTTCAGATGTTCCCATCTGCTGAGAGAGAAAATTAACAACCGCTACTAAAAGCTTTTATTCTGTTCAGGGCGCCTTGATCGGTGAACAAAGTGGCGTCATGAAAAGCGTTGAGTTGGAGAAGGTCACATTAGGTATGACCCCTTCAATGAAAATGGATGACAACTTTCAATTCAGGCATCTCTTCAATTTGATTGAGATGCTTTTTTAATGGACAGCGTCAATGCCCGGCATCCTCATTCGATGGCTGACCACGACAGCCGCCATTGTGGCCACCGCTTATTTGCTGGATGGCATCCAGGTAAGCGGTTTTTTTTCGGCTCTGTTTGCGGCTGCTGTGCTGGGAATTTTAAATGCTGTTTTAAGACCGGTTGCGCTGCTGCTGACACTTCCGATTAATATATTAAGTCTGGGCCTGTTTACGTTTATCATCAACGCCCTCATGCTTAAAATGGCCTCTGGCTTTATTCCGGGTTTTGGCGTTTACGGCTTCTGGACGGCCATTTTCGGATCATTGCTCATCAGCCTGATCAGCTACCTTTTAAATTCATTTATCGGCGACCGGGGCACGGTGACCTCCATCCACGTCCAGCGGGGCCATACCACGGCAAAGGGGAAGCAGGACGATACCATTGATTTAGAGCATAAGGGGGATAACCGCTGGGAATAAAAAAACCCTGCAGCCGTCTCAGGCTGCAGGGTTATTGGCTGGAGATTAGGGTTGCTATTCTTTAAAGATGGCTTTGGGTCGCTGGGTGTCTCCGGTGGCGTTGGGGAAATCTTTGGCGACGTAAGCCTTCTGGCCGGTTTCAATCAGATGATTGGCCTCTTCCATGTAGTTGGCAAAACGCAGTTTACACTCGTAAAAGCCGTGCCACCAGGCATAATCAGGCGCCATCATCATCGCGCCCATGCGGGCCCGCCGGCCTTCATGGTGCCACAGTTCATAGTATTCAACCTCCAAGCGTTCATCGAAAAACTTGGTGTTGTCCAGAAGGCCCTTTTCGTATAACTCGTCTAATTTGGCCTTGGCGGGTTTGAAGTAAACCTCGTTATATTCTTCCACAGCTTTGTCGAAACCATTATAAAAATCATTGATCCAGGCATCACCATGGCAGGCGCTGCAGATGTTTTTCATTTTCTGGCGTTCATCCTGCCAGTTGGTCCCGGAAGGGAAGGCCTTGAAGTCCTGGGGTCTCACTGTCAGGGGTGCCTGGGTCTCCCAGGAAAGCCGCGAGCTTACATCATGGCTGGTGGGTTCTTTTCCGGAGCCGGACATATGGCAGGCCGCACAGGTGGGCGCGCGGTAATCCACGCCCGGCGTCCAGGTGCCGCCGGCTGCATCGAAATTATACTCGGACTTGTAAGCATGGTAGATGGTACCGTGTTTGGACTCTTCATAGATTTCGATCTGAGGATGATCCGGGCCCAGGTGGCATTGATCGCATGCTTCCGGCATACGGGCTTCGGCCACCGAAAACCGATGGCGGGTATGACACGAGGTGCAGGAGCCCTTACTACCGTCTAAATTCAGCCGTCCGACACCGGCGTTGGGCCAGGTGCCGGAATCGATTTTGCCGTTTTCATCGATCTTGATCACCGTGCCGTGACAACTAAAGCAACCGGTTTTGCGCTCATTGTCCGAGTTCATCCCCTTGTTCAACCAGGGGTCCAGTTTCCACATGATCTCGATGGTGTTGGCATGCTTGCTTTTGCTGTACTGGGTGGCCTCATCCGGGTGGCAGCGGGAGCAGTCCTTGGGTGTGACAATCGAGGCAATCGGCATTTTGTATTTGGCCTCGCCCCAGGGCATATCCGACCGGCTATAGTACTTTTCATGGTCCTGGGCAATGTCCCGGTCACCGGGCTGGACCAGGTGGCAGTCCAGGCAGGTAATATTGGCATTGGCATGGCGGCTTCTGGCCCAGTCCGCGAAAACACCCGGCGTTGTGACGCGATGGCATTCAATACATGCCTGGGCTTCCGGAGGGACACTGCGCTCGATCCGGTACTCCTTGACCTTGGCAAAATTGGGCTGCTGCGCCATGGCTGTGATGACGATCAGTCCGATGGCCAGCAAACCGATGGTGAAAAACAGCAATGTTCGCCTCATGGGTCCTGCTCCTTTCAATTGATTTTAGTATGATAATAGAAGAAAGTGGCCCAGGAACAGCTTTAAAGCTGTCTGAGCCCTTTGGCCTGGTAGGGCACCTTTCGGGTCTGGCGGAACATCACCAGGCCTTTTTCTGAATGCACCAGATCGTAATGGCAATCGACACATTTTTTCTCGTATCCCGGTCTGGCGTACAGCACCGAGCGATGGGCCAGCATGGCACCGCGTTTATAGGGCATGTTGAGCAAATTGCGGTGGCATTTCTGGCACTCCCGGTTATCAAAAGCGGCATAGGCGTTATGGCGCGCTTTTTCCCTGTCATATTCTCCACTAAAAAAATGAATCGCCACGTCCTTGATACCATGGTAGGTCTTGGCAAAGAAAAAGTCGAAGGTGTCCTGGGGGGCCGGCAGGTGGCAGTCCATACAATCGACGACAACACCGGAAGCATTGTTGGTATGGGATGAAGAGCGCCAGGCCACCACCGCAGGCTTTATTTCGTGGCATGATCCGCAAAAATCAGGCGTGGAGGTGCGAACCATGGTGTAATAGGATACGCTAAACAGAGGAAAGGCAATGACGACACCCACACCGACAAGGATCAATGCAATTACATACTTTTTCATGGCAGCCTTTGGTGTTGGAGCTTGGGGTTTTTCTTTGTTGATCCCTTTTCTAATTGCGTCTGAAAAAAGTGTCCAAACTTTTTTACTGTATATGACTATATCGAACTCACCGCCGCTTAGACGCCGACAATAGCCGCCGGTTGAATGATTCCCATAAGGTAAAGGACTGTAGTCACCGGCTTATTATACTCGGTGTGGCAACTAATGAATTTGACTTAAGTCAAATACGGACAGTTGAAAGCTCAGTATGCTGTGCGGTTTACAATAGTTATGAAACTCCATAACAAATAAAAAAATGGTTGTAAATATTTACTGAAATTATTGAATTTATAACTTTAGTTACTTTTCGATCCAAAATCCCTCGGCTCTGATCTTATTGACAGGTTGTGGTTTTTAAACCATAATTCATTCACATCAATCCTAAAATGATGGTTGCGTATCAGTTCCTGAGTTTACCTTAATAGCATGCATTAAATCGCAGGGGTACTATTGTACGATTATATTGTTATTGGTTCTGGCTTCGGGGGATCGGTATCAGCGCTCCGGCTGGCTGAAAAAGGATATCGTGTCGCCGTCTTGGAAAAAGGCCGCCGCTATCGAACCCGGGATTTCCCCCCCACAAATTGGAACCTGCGTAAATTCCTATGGAAACCAAGATTGGGGCTCTATGGCATTCAGATGCTGACATTGATGCGCCATGTTTTTATTCTCCATGGCGGGGGGGTTGGGGGTGGCAGCCTCGTATATGCAAATCAACTCCTTGTACCTCCGGATGACGTGTTTCTGAAGCCGGAATGGGGGCCGGGAAACTGGAAAAAAATATTAATGCCTTTCTATGAACAAGGTAAACGCATGTTAGGCGCCACCCGCTGTCCTTCGGTTGGCCGGGCTGATGAAATTTTGGCAGAGATCGGCAAAGAGATTCGTGGGGAAGATACATTTCATATCAACGAAGTCGGTGTTTTTTTTGGCGAACCGGAAAAGACTGTTCCTGATCCTTACTTTAACGGAGACGGGCCGGAAAGAACAGGCTGCAATTTTTGCGGCGCCTGTCTGATTGGTTGTCCGATTGGAGCGAAGAATACGTTAGACAAAAATTACCTTTATTTGGCAGAAGAAAAATACGGTGTAGAGATATTTCCTGAAACGGAAGTTATCGGCGTGCATCCCTCAGATGCAGGCTATGAAGTTTTCACCAGAAAATCGACCGGGTTTCGGCATCCCAGGCAAACGGTGTTTGCCCGAGGTGTCATATTTAGCGGCGGCGTACTGGGAACGATAAAATTGTTGTTTGAATGCAAGGACAAGGGATTGCTCCCCAATATATCAAAAGCCCTGGGCCGTTCAGTTCGTACCAATTCTGAAGCACTTCTTGCTGTAACGGCCAGTGACCGCAACGCCGATTATTCCGACCACATTGCCATTACGTCCGGTATTTATCCGGATCAAGAAACGCACATAGAGGTTGTTCGATATAATAAGGGTTCAGATGTGATGGGCAGTCTGGTGACCCTGCTTACCGGTGGGGGCGGACGGATTCCCCGTGTGATTCGCTTCCTGGGCAATGTGGTGCGGCATCCATGGGCGTTTTTAAAATCGTTTTGGATATTCGGATGGGGCGCCCGGACGCCCATTCTATTGGTCATGCAGACCGCCGAAAACAATTTGCAGTTTAATTATAAGCGTCGCTGGTGGCGCCTTGGTAAGAAGACGATAAATTCTGAAATTTCTCCTGACAGCATGAAAATCCCTTCATATATCCCGATCGCCAATAGGGTTGCACAGCGAATGGGCGAAAAGATCAACGGGCAGCCAATGAATGCCTGGACAGAAGTCCTTTTCGACATTTCATCAACCGCTCATATTTTAGGCGGCTGTGTCATGAGCGCATCCGCAAAAGAGGGCGTGGTTGATTTCAGCGGCCAAATTCACGGCTACCCGAACCTTTATGTTGTTGATGGCTCTAATGTTCCTGCCAATTTAGGCGTGAATCCTGCGCTTACAATTACGGCCATAGCAGAATATATCATGTCTCATATTCCCAAAAAATCAGATAGCTCATAATTTGGAAATCATGCCCGGCCTGAACATCTTTACCAGCAACAAACTTGAAATCCTGGCAGCGCATCTGGCGCAACAGCTGAAAACGCCTGTCTCAGAAATGCTGAAACCTGACATTATAGTCATCCAGAGTGCCGGCATGGAACGTTGGATCTCTCAGGACCTTGCGCACACCAACGGTATCTGCGCCAACATCCGTTTTCCGTTCCCCAATACGTTTTTGGACCACATCGCACGGCAGGTCCTGCCGGATGTTGACGCGCTATCGCTCTTTGAGCCCGATGTTTTAATGTTTAGAATCATGAAAGCACTACCGGAATGCAAGACCAGGCCCGAATTTGAGCGCTTGCGGGCCTACCTGGCCGATGATGCCGACCGCCTCAAGGAATTGCAGATTGCACGCAAACTGGCTGATCTTTTCGACCAGTACCAGGTGTTTCGTCCGGATATGATCATTGACTGGGAGCAGGGTAACAATCCCGAGCACGCTGCCGACCACTGGCAGGCAGAGCTCTGGCGACAGCTGCAGGAGGATGGTCAAAATCAACACCGGACCAGCCAGCAGCGATATCTGATCGAATGCCTTCAAGCCCATCCGGAGTACTTTACGGATCTGCCACAGCGATGTTTCCTGTTTGGTATTTCCTACCTGCCGCGTTTTCATCTGGAGACATTTGCAGCGCTGTCGGAGGTTGTAGAAACAAATCTGTTTTTGCTGAATCCGTGCCAGGAGTACTGGGGCGACATTGTTTCCCAGAAACAAATACAGCGTATTAAACGCACCTATTCGCATTCAACTGAAGCTATGACGGAACTGCATCTGGAAGAGGGCAACCGTCTGCTGGCCTCCATGGGATCTCACGGTAGGGATTTTCATACCGTGATCAGCAGTTTTGATTTTCAGATCAACGAAGACTATCAGGACCCTGGATGCACAACCCTCCTGAGCTGTATTCAATCGGATATTCTAAATCTTAAAGATCGGCGGCCGGCGCCAGTCGGCACAAACAATCAAGAAGATGCCTTGACGGCGCCGACCCGCGCATCCGTAATCGCAATAGACCCATCGGATACGTCGATACAGATTCACTGCTGTCACAGCCCGATGCGTGAAGCCGAAGTATTGCATGATAACCTGCTGGCCATGTTTGAAGCGGATCCACAGCTGCGACCGAAAGACATTGTGGTCATGACACCCGACATCGACACTTACGCCCCTTACATTCAAGCTGTCTTTGATACAGTGATCGATGAGCGCCTGCATATTCCCTTTAGTATTGCAGACTGTGGCCCTCGGGGGAAAGGCCGCCTGATCGACGGCTTTTCGGCATTTCTGGAACTTAAGGATTCCCGCCTCAGCGTATCGCGTGTTCTGCGGCTGCTGGAAGCACCGGGAGTTCGGGGAAAATTCGGACTCAACCGCAGGGACATTCAAATCGTCGAGCGTTGGATCCGCGATACGCGAATTCGCTGGGGAATCGATGCAAACCATCGCCGCACGCTCGATCTTCCGGCGGTTCCTGAAAACACCTGGTATGCGGGCATCCGGCAGTTGTTGCTGGGATATGCCATGCCGGGTAATCATCAGCAAATGTTCGACGATATTTTGCCCTATGACGCCGTCGAGGGAAACGACATTCACAGTTTGGGTAAATTTCTGGATTTTTGCGATGCTGTATTTCGATATGCCCGGGGACTGATCGAAGCCAAAAGCTTGCGCACCTGGAGCATTTTTTTTAAGCGCTCGCTTGACGAATTTTTTCTGCCGGATGAAGAAAGCCAGCGTGAATTAAAAAGTGTGCGGTCCATACTGGATAACCTGGGCCAATGCCAGACGGATGCGGCCTTCAATGAAAAAATCCAATTCGAGCCCATGCGGTTTTATCTGGAGCACCAGCTGGACAAATTGCCATTCTCTTCCGGTTTCATGACAGGCGGTGTTACTTTTTGTGCCATGCTTCCGATGCGCAGTATCCCCTTCAAGGCTGTCTGTCTGATAGGCATGAATTCAGATGCATTCCCGCGTGATTCTCAGCCGCTATCGTTCGACCAAATTGCGCAACACCCACGACCCAGCGACCGCTCCCGAAGAAATGACGACAAGTATCTGTTTTTGGAATCCATTATCTCGGCCCGTCAGACGCTTTATATCAGTTATGTGGGGCAAAGTATTCAGGACAACAGTCGCATGCCCCCATCGCCTCTCGTCAGTGAACTGCTGGACACGATTGAAAAAGGATTTGAGCTGCCCGGACAAAAAATTCGTGAACATGTGCTGCGTTTTCATCGTCTGCAGGCCTTTTCCGCTGAATACTTTACGGGGAAGGGACTTTTTTTCAGCTATTCCAAAGAAAACTGCGATGCAGCTGCATTTATCAACACGAACAACACCACCCTGCCGCTCATCACGCGAGCAATTCCGCTGACGGCGCCCGAAAAAGCCGAATTGCGTAATCTGGATATCGAGTCTCTTTGCCGCTTCTTCAGTCATCCGACACGGTTCTTGCTCCAGCGACGTCTGGGCATTTACCTGGAACAGACAGCAGTGTTGATTGAAAAGCATGAGGATTTTGAATTAGATCCTTTAGATCAATTCCATGTTGGCCAGCGCCTTTTAAAGACCCGCATGGCCGGTTATGATCTGGACGCCTGCCGGGCGGCCCAGATGGCCAGGGGGCATTTCCCGCATGGAAACGTCGGCACCTTGATCTATAACAAAATGAGCAGCGCCGTGGAGCAGTTTGCCGGCCGGGTGGAAACCCTGCAAGCAAAGCACATTGAAGGCCCGGCGGAAGTGCACATCGACATTGACGACTTTAACCTGCAAGTCAGAATTCCAAAAATTTATGAGAGCGGGCTGGTTCGTTACCGATACGCCAAGAGACGCGCACAGGATTTGCTAAGCCTGTGGATGTACCATCTGGTTCTCTGCGATCGGGCACAGACGGATTTTCCACGAACGAGTGTTATGTTGTTCAGGGATTCAGTCTGGCAGTTTGGCCCTGTTGACCGCCCGCGAGATATACTGGCAGATCTGCTCAAGGCCTTTAAAGCAGGCTTGGAAAAACCGTTGCATTTTTTTCCAGCCACATCATTTGTGTACGTTTTTGAGCAGCAAATCAATGACAGATCGGAAAAGGCGGCAATGGCTGCGGCAAGACACAATTGGTTTGGCACGGATTATACCAGGGGCGAATCAGATGATCCCTATACCGATATGTGTTTTAAAAGTACCGATCCGCTGGATAACCATTTCGCTGATATATCCAAGGCAGTATTTGGACCTTTGTTGGCAAACGGTGGTCCGCTGGAAAATGTTCCCTGAAATTATCAAGAAGCAATAATGATCAATTGAGCTGACGGACAAAAGTGCCGATACCTTAAACAGGATCAGAGTATTTTAAATGGATGGAGATCATTTGATCCCGATCATTTTCATACCATATGAATTGACCCGTTTCACATCAAGGAGCAAGCTATGGCAATGGTCGTTCAGCTGCACGAAGGTGTGGCCATTAAAAAATTTAAATTGGACAAACCCACATTAACTCTGGGGCGCGATCCTGAAAATGATATTTTTATCGACAACTCGGTTGTCAGCTCCAAGCATGCCATTATCACAGTTGAACCGCAGCCCGAATCCACTGGTGGTGCGCAGTATGTCATTGAAGACTTAAATAGCACCAATAGCACCTATGTTAATGGTGAGAAAATCACGCGCCACAAGCTGGCACACGATGACGTCATCCGGATCGGCTGGAATAATTTTAAGTTTATCGATGACGCCCAGGCAGATCCGAATCAAACCGCAAAAATAAAAAAAAGCTGGATACCGGGTGTATATTACACCGAAGACGAGTGAATAGTGCATCAATTGAATTATAAGATCACGGTTTTTGTTGTCCATACTGGCAATTGAGGCCGTTAAATTGGTTCGATTCGTTTAATTTGTTTGATTGGTTCTAATCGGACTAATGACTGAAACAAATCCAACCAATTCAACCAAAAAAAGATCGATTTTAGACGATAGATAAAAATTATTCCAGAAAGTCAATTTTACAGCAAACGAAGTAACTACCGGCTATGGATATTTCTTTGATCATCAAAGCCATTTTTGACCCGCAGATCAATCGATCCGCCCTGATTCAAGAGATCATCAAACCGGGGGACGTTTTTGATATAAAAATCATTGAGGTCAGGGATGATCAGCGCGCCCTGGTTGATTTTGGCAAATTTCGTGCCCTTGCAAGAATCCAGTTTCCCGTTGAAGCCGGTGCTGATTTTGTTGCCAAAGTGACAGACACCGCCGGACAGCTCCGCCTGCAGGTAATCGATCCGGACACCCGATCAGCCGGCGGCGATAAGACGGTATCCAATCGACTGGAAATTCTTTCTTTCGATTTATTCAACAAAATACAGTTCGACATCAAACAGGCCACCCAGCACATTTTACGCCCTTCGGCTGGTGCCGATTCGCCTCCGCCCCATATCAGCCGAGCCCTGGCAGCTTTGGATACGCATTTTACGTCGTTTGATTTAAACCAGGACCTGACGAAATGGCTGCCGCAGGTTAAGTCTTACGTGGAGAACACGGGTTTTTTCTTTGAAAAAAAAATTGCAGACCTGATTTTCAAATTTGGCCAAAACGCGGATGCTGAGGGCATTCGGGACCTGATTCGGGATCCCCGGATCCAAAATATCATGGGCCGGGATTTAAAACCAATTCTTTTAACCCTCAAAGCATATCTGGATACACCGGACATGGAGGCCAGGTTCCCAGATGCCAAAGCACTGGCGCAGTTCAAGGGGACACTCGATATGTTGCTGTCCGATATCCATAATCAGCAAACCCGGGCGGTCCACAAGCACGAATTGGCCGATCCCTACCAGGTTTTCTCGTTCACGCTTCCGCTTAAAGAAAACGAGGAAAAAGCACGCCTGAAATTGTATTGTCCCAAAAAGAAATCGGGAAGCTCAACAGCAGGTTTTAAGATTTCGCTGCTGCTGGAGCTGAACCGTATCGGAGAGGTCCGCACGGATTTTTTCCTCCTCGACAAGGATCTATCCATTACTTTTTTTGTGAAAGATGATACCAGCAAAACACATTTCGAGCATCACTATACAGAAATCCGTGAATCTTTAAATTCGTTGTTTAACTATCTGGTCTTAAAAACAGTGGTTTCCGAGAAAAAAATTAAGGAATTTCATCACGCGGATTTGGACACCGACAGTGATCGGCAGGTCGACTTAAGGATTTAATAATGAAAAAAAAATCCAAAGCCGTGGCCCTTACCTATGATCAGGACAAAGACGCGGCTCCCAAAGTAGTGGCCAAGGGCAGGGGACGAGTGGCTGAAAAAATTATTGAAACGGCCAAAGCCCATCATGTGCCGCTGGTTGAAGATGAAAACCTGGTCCAGGTTCTGGAAGCCCTTGATTTGGAAACGCAAATCCCGCCGGAGCTATATCGTGCCGTGGCGGAAGTTCTTGCTTTCGTTTATAGAATGAACCGTAAAATGTAGTCATGAAACAAATTAAAGATTTGAGCCTCAATAATCAGCAGGTGTCAGGTGTCAGTGTTCAAGTGTCAGCAATTCGAAATAGAAGGTGTCGATATGAATCAGATTACGCATTCTGTCACACATTCCCTGACACCCGAAACCTGACACCTGAAACCCTTTTTTAATGTGATTCATCGTAACAAGAAGGTACTCGGAAGTGAAACCGCTCGATCTCATAAACACTCCCCTTGAAGGCATCAACCTGATTGAAGCCAGCGCCGGTACCGGAAAAACGTATACCATTGAGGGCCTGTTTCTGAGACTGATTCTGGAAAAACAGCTTCAGGTTGACCAGATTCTGGTTGTCACGTTTACCAAGGCAGCCACCGAGGAATTAAAGGATCGCATCCGCACAAAATTGTTTCAGGCGGAAAAAGCCTTCACAAATGGTGAGAGCAGCGACACCCTGCTCAACGCTTCGCTTGAGCGCATGCCCAATTCCAGGCAGGCCATCGCATTGATCCGAGATGCACTGGTTAATTTTGACAGAGCGCCTATTTTTACCATTCATGGATTCTGCGCACGCATTCTGTTCGAGCATGCATTTGAAACCTCAAATTTATTCGACACCGAGCTTGTTTCCGATCCATCCGCATGGCAGCGGGAAGTTGCTGAGGATTTCTGGCGGCGTCATTTATACGATGCGCCGCTGGAATGTGTCAGTTATTTAACCCAAAAACTCAAAGGGCCTTCATCCTTGCAACAGCTGCTCGGCAAAATAGGGGCAGCAGACATCACCATTATACCCCAGATTGGCAGACCGGCCCTGGAATCACTCACCGCTTTTCGCAAAGCGTATGATCGTGTGCGCAAACAATGGTTGCGTGCACGACCGGAGGTGGAGGATGCGCTGCGCGATCCGTCTTTAAGCGGCACACCGTATGGCAGCCTGAACGTTCGGCAGAACGACTCAAAAATCACCAACCGCGATCTGACCGTTTTGTCCCTGGTCAATAATATGGATCAGTATGTGGCACCCCATTGCACGGGGTTTCCGCTGTTTAAAAATTTTGAAAAATTCAGCGCTCAAAAATTAAAAACATCCACTCGCAAGGGACAACTGCCGCCCAGGCATGATTTTTTTAACCTTTGCGACGATCTATACCGGTGCGCCGCCGAATTAGAAACCGAGTTGCAACACTATCTGCTCTACCTCAAAGCACATTTTTTGACTGCAGCGCCGGCTGAATTAAGGGCCCAAAAGGCCCGGAAAAATATTCAATTTTTTGACGATTTACTGATTCTGGTAAAACAGGCGCTGGTTTCAAAAAGCGGCAATCCGCTCGCGAATGCTGTTCGTCAAAAATACCGTGCAGCGCTGGTAGACGAGTTCCAGGACACCGATAGTGTTCAGTATGACATCTTCTCACGGCTTTTTTCGAATTCGGACAATCTGCTGTTTATGATCGGGGATCCCAAACAGGCCATTTACAGTTTTCGCGGAGCAGATATTTTTTCGTACCTGAAGGCAGCCAGAGACGCTCAAACCAAATTTACCCTCACTGAAAACTGGCGATCCGAACCGCATCTGATAGAAGCGATCAATACGCTCTTTTCAAATTTGGACCGGCCGTTTCTGTTTAGCGATATTTTATTTGAACCGGCCCGGGCAGGAAAAAATCTTACCGGCAAACCGCCAAAAGGCATAACGCCAATGACCATATGGTATCTGGATTCAAGGTCCTATTCAGATAAGGAAAAGCCGGTAACCAAGACCACGGCAACACGCCTGCTGGCCGAGGCGGTTGCCGAAGAAATTTATCGGCTTGTCAGCTCAGAAAGCAACTCCTGGCAGCCGGGTGATATGGCTGTGCTGGTTCGAACCAACCGCCAAGCCCGACTCGTCAATCGGAGTTTATCTGTCAGGGGGCTCCCGTCGGTTTTATACAGCACCGGCAATATTTTTGATTCCCGGGAGGCTATGGAAATCGAAAAAATCCTGTTGAGTATCTCTGCCCCCAACAACCCGGGACTTCTCAAGGCGGCTCTGGCAATGGATATGATGGGCGCCCGGGGCGAAGATTTGCTGGTGGCTGATCTGGAAGTCGATCTATGGGAAGATCTATTGATCCGAATCCGCGAATACGCACGGCTGTGGCAGCGTTCAGGATTTATGCAAATGTTCAGAGCCTTAATGAACCGGGAGCACATCCGACAACGGTTGTTGTCATATACGGATGGTGAACGCCGCCTGACCAATGTGCTGCACCTTGCAGAGATTATCCATCAGGAATCCACCCGCCGCAATCTGGGCATGAACGGTGTCTTAAAATGGCTGGCAGAGCAGCGCGATCCCCAAACGCCGCATTCAGAAGAGCATCAACTCCGCTTAGAAAGTGACGCGCACGCAGTCAACATTGTCACCATTCATAAAAGCAAAGGACTTGAGTATCCAGTTGTGTTCTGTCCTTACGGCTGGGAGGGTTCTTTTATAAAAGACGCTGAAATCATTTTTCATAAACCCGCTACATCAGCCGACGAGCAGCACCTGATGATGGATCTGGGATCAGATTCCCACGCCACCCACCTGATACACGCCCAAAATGAGCTGCTGGCTGAAAACATCCGGCTGCTGTATGTGGCCTTAACTCGCGCTAAATCCAAGATTTATCTGGCATGGGGTCGCATCAATACCGCCGAATCATCAGCCCTGGCTTATCTGCTGCACACCGAAAGCGCAACCCAGGCTGACCGACAGCCAGCTGATTGGGTGGCTGAGGTCAAACGCCAGGTGAAAGCCAAATCCGATGCGGAGCGACTGGCGGATCTTTCCATGCTTGCACAAAAATCAGAGGGCAGTATCGAGGTCGTTTCCTTACCGGAGCCGTCGGACC
>JASFIG010000089.1:0-13769 GCA_050122795.1 Desulfobacterales bacterium | reverse complement strand
GAGCCTTTTCAGGGTTCGGCGGTCATCAGTGTTTATGACCGTGCGGTCGAATACATTTCAGGGGGCTCAAATGTGCCCGAAATACGCTCCTTTTTCTGGAAATGGCGACGGCAGCACCTGTCCTACCGGGAGTCCAGTCTGGCACGCTGGTTTGCCAACCTGCTCAAAAAAAACGAAACGCCCATGAAGCCCATCGGGGTCTTTGGCAATCTGATGATAACCGACACGGCCGGAGAGGAATCGCCCGTCAAGCTCAGAAAGGCCCGCTCGCAGGTAGCGCTTGAAGCCGGTGTGGCCAGAGCTCCCGCACCGGCCGGGGCTGCCTTGGAGGAAAAATCCGCTGAAAGCGACCGCCTGGCTGACAAAGAGGCGTCGGCCGACGCCGATCTGGTTCAGCCGGCAGTGCGCAGCAAATTTGCCGATACGGCCTTCTGGTCGGCCAACATCACCACAAACGCTCAGGGTATGGCCGAAGTCAGATTTAAAATGCCCGAAAATCTGACCGGCTGGCAGGCCAACGTCTGGGCCATGGGACACGGCACCCGGGTCGGCCAGGGGGATGCTGCGCTGGTGACCCGCAAGGACCTGATCGTGCGCCTGCAGGCCCCCCGGTTTTTTGTGGAAACCGATGAGGTGGTACTTTCAGCAAACGTCCATAATTATTTAAAACACCGCAAACTCGCTAAAGTCACTCTGGCGTTAGAGGGCGGCTGCCTGGTTCTGGTAAAAGGCCAGAAGCAAACCCGTTCCGTATCTGTTGAAGCCGACGGTGAGCAGCGGGTGGATTGGCGCGTTAAGGTCGTCAAGGAGGGTGAGGCGCTGGTGCGGATGCTGGCGCTGACCGATGAAGAATCCGACGCCATGCAGATGCGCTTTCCGGTTTATGTGCACGGCATGCTCAAGCAGGTGCCCAGAAGCGGTGTTATCCGCACCGATCAGGCCCGGGCCCGGATACAGTTTCAGGTGCCCGCCGCCCGGCGCGTGGATCAATCCCGCCTGGAGCTGCGCTATTCTCCGACCCTGGCCGGCGCCATGGTGGATGCCCTGCCGTATCTGGTCAGCTATCCTTACGGCTGCACCGAACAAACCTTAAATCGCTTTTTGCCCACCGTGATCACCCAGCAAACATTAAAACGCATGGGTGTGGATCTGGCTGCCATTCAAAACAAGCGCGCCAATTTAAACACCCAGGAAATCGGTGAAGACACCCGGCGGGCCGCACAATGGCAGCGCTATGATCGCAACCCGGTATTTGATGAAGATGAAATCGCATCCATGGTGGCGGCCGGCATCCGGCGCCTGGTTGGCATGCAGCTGTCCGACGGCGGCTGGGGCTGGTTTAGCGGCTACGGCGAGCAGTCCTATCCACACACCACGGCCCTGGTGGTTCACGGGCTGCAGATTGCCCGGCAGAACGGGGTGACCCTCCCCGAGCAGGTGCTCAACCGTGGCACCCAGTGGCTCAAAAATTATCAGGCCAAAGAAATCGAGCGCCTGAAGCTGTGGGACCGCACCCAAAAGAAGGGCAAATCCCAAGCCGACAATCTGGATGCTCTGGTTTATATGGTATTGACCGATGCGGTGGCCGAAAATAAAAACATGCGCGACTATCTGTATCGGGACCGCAACCGGCTGGCGGTCTACGCCAAGGCCCTGTTCGGCCTGGCCCTGGTCAAGGTCGAAGACGAGCAGAAACTGGCCATGATTATAAAAAATATCGAACAGTTTCTGGTCTTCGACGATGAAAACCAGACCGCCTATCTGGAGCTGCCCAACACAGGTTACTGGTGGTACTGGTACGGCTCTGACACCGAAGCCCACGCCTATTACCTCAAGCTGCTGGCGCGCACCGACCCGAACGGAAAAACGGCGCCCGGTCTGGTGAAATATCTGCTCAACAATCGCAAGCACGCCACTTACTGGAACAGCACCCGGGATACGGCGGTGGTGGTGGAAGCCTTCGGCGATTATCTGGCCGCCAGTGGTGAAGCCGCACCGGATGTCACCCTGGACATTCATTTCAACGACCAAAAAGTAAAAACGGTGCGCATTAATGCCCAGAACCTGTTTACCTTCGATAATAAATGGGTTCTGGAAGGCAAACAGATTCCCGGTGGAACCCAGACCATAACGCTTCAAAAATCCGGCCGGGGCCCGCTCTATTTTAATGCCTATCTGGATTATTTTTCCCTCGAGGACTTTATCACCAGAGAAGGTCTGGAGATCAAGGTTCAGCGCCGGGTCTTTAGCTTAACACACAGCGACAAAAAAGTGAAAGATGTCGGCTCGCGCGGCCAGGTCGTCGACCGCCGGGTGGAAAAATACGAGCGCCAGCTGCTTGATAATGGGGCCACCCTCAAAAGCGGGGAGCTGATTGAAATCGAGCTGATCATTGACAGTAAAAACGATTATGAATACGTGGTTTTTGAGGATATGAAGGCGGCCGGCTTTGAGCCGGTTGAGCTGCGCAGCGGATACGGCGGCAATGAAATGGGGGCCTATGTGGAATTTCGCGATCGGAAGGTCGCCTTTTTCGTGCATCACCTGGCGCGCGGCAAACACAGTGTCAGCTATCGCCTGCGGGCGGAAATCCCAGGTAAATTCAGTGCATTGCCCGCCAGAGCCTATGCCATGTACGCTCCGGAGCTGAAAGCCAATTCCGATGAGATCAAGCTCATGATCCGGGATAAATAGGGTCTGACAGTCATCATCATCAGCTGAGGTGTCAGCACGTTTTTTTAAATTGATCGCGCAATAAATCATCAGCGACTTCAACGTGCAAACTCATGATTAAAAAAAGCAGATTTGTCTGTTATTGAGGGGGGATCAAGGGCCGGGTCGTAACACCAACAGGCCAAATGGGCGACAGGTTGCAGCTCTCCTTTCGAATTGCCTGTTTTTAGCAGATGCGCTTCTTAAAAGCGCGGCAGGTGCAGTTCGTCAATATGGTGCTTGTTTTCCCTGACAAAATGATGCACGTAAGGCGGAACCACCGAACGGTCTAAATAGTGTTTAAAATCAGCATCTATTTTGGCTTTAGGCACGTTGGCAACCGGCCAGTCTTCGGCCGATTTACAAAAGACATCGTACTCGCTGTGTCCGGTCACGCGCGAAATTTTAAACAGATAAAACTCCATTGAGTTTTGATGCTTCTTGATCGCCCGGGCATTTAATCGATACAGGACCACCAGGCCCATGCCCGCCAGCAGGGCAAAGCACACGCTGCCAATTCCGTTTATGATTTGTGCAAACATCGACCTATCTCCAAAAAATTAAACTCCATTGTATATATCGGCCAAATAGCGTGTAACCTTTAGACATATTTATGGATTCATGTGCCAGGCAACTGGATATGACTAAAGTGAGGCAAGCGCTTCCAAAAATCCAAGGGCTTATGATAAGCACGATTTTTAAAATGCAAATCATATGCCATTAACATTGCGTGCGAGCGAACGAAGCGAGCGACTTCATCTGCAGCCGATGAATCGGTCGCGGCCGTGATGTCGATTGGGCCACGCGGATCCAGCCGGGCGCTCCAACCTGCCCGGCTGGCAGACATATGCGTGCATTTTGCATTGAGATTTCCAGCGTGTAGGTGCGTTTGCCGCGGATTGGCTGTCAAATGCTGACAAATAGCGTTAAATAATGTCAAACTTATGAAATTTATACAAATATCTTGTTTTTTGGGTTGCTATGATCGACCGCTTTTGCTAATTGTGGACCTGGTTCTACATCTCTTTTTTCCCATTTCTGTTTGATCATGGTGGGGTAAAGGTGGGGTAAACACCAAACAATCTGTCAAATTCCGGACCTTCCTGCCGGCCCCTTACGTCAGGATTTTGGCGCACATAGACACGTCTATCTAAGCGGAACAGCGCCAACGACAGCCAATCTGCAAGTGTTGAGGTTGTCAGCGACAGCATCCCGGCAACGGTGCATGTTGCCGACCTTGACGGCAGCAGCTCGACCACCGGCTGGTGGTTCGTCTGGAAGGCAACCGTGGACATTCAGATAAGCGATAATCTCAACCAACCGGTATCCGGAGCCGACGTCGATATCCAGTGGAGTGACGGCTCAACTGCCAGCTGTGCGACCGACGGCAGCGGCATCTGCCGGATCGTTGGCTTCCAGTGGATCTGGGCCGGCAGTATATCGGTAAGTGTGGTGGACGTGTATCATCCCGACCTGACCTATGATCCGGCCGCCAACGACGACCCGGACGGCGACAGCGACGGCACCCGCATTGTGATTCAAGGCCCCTGAATCGTTGCCGTCGTCAATCAACCGTTAAGCTAAACCGACGCCCATATGCTTATGCACGGGGTAAAAGGGCATAAGCATATGGGCATTTTTTTGTCCAGGCCGGCGGTTGGGCTCTGGTGACCCTGTTTGCGCCACAATCACTAAGGCTTGCCGAGGGGGGCTTTGATGCTTAAGATTTTCCAATAGATTACTGGATCATAAGCGAAAGCGGGCTGCGCCCGATTTCAATCACTTACCTGAAAGGACTTTTGAATTGACGCCGGAAATCGTACTGGTATTGTCCATTCTGGCAGGAGCAATCGTGCTGTTGATCAGCGAATGGATCCCGATGGAGGTCACCGCCCTGCTGGCGCTGGGCGCCGTGGCCCTGACCGGCTTGGTGACGCCGGTCGAAGCGCTGGCGGGCTTCAGCAATCCGGCCGTGATTACGGTGTGGGCGGTGTTTATCCTCAGCGGCGGTTTGACGCGTACCGGTGTTGCCAATGTCATCGGCCGCTTTGTGCTGCGCCTGGCAGGCGACAGTCAAACTGTCATGGTCATCGTCATCATGATCACCGCCGGGGTGATGTCGGCCATCATGAACAATGTGGCCGTTGCCGCCCTGATGCTGCCGGTGGTCATGGATATTGCCCGCCACACCGGCAGTGCGCCCTCCCGACTGCTGATGCCCCTGGCATACGGCTCGCTGCTGGGCGGGTTGACCACGCAGATCGGCACGCCGCCCAACATCCTGGTCACAAGCGCCCTGCAGGATGCCGGTCTGCAACCCTATTCCTTTTTTGATTTCACCCCCATCGGTCTGGTCATTATGTTCGGCGGTATTGCCGTTATGGTATTTATCGGCCGTTACCTGCTGCCGCAGCGCGACGTGGCCAAAGACTCCTCCCGTGCCAAAGGCGTTGACTGGGCGTCCGAGGACGACGCGGGCGAGCAGCTGTTTCGAGTCCGTATCCCGGCAAATTCGAGTCTGGTCAACAAGACCCTGGCAGGCAGCCGCATGGGATCGATCCTGGGCTGGAATGTCATCGGTATCACCCGCAAAGAGCGCACTATCCTCGCGCCCGGGCCTGCTGATGTGTTGCAGGCCGACGACATGCTGACCGTCGAAGGCCGCATCGAAAATTTAGACGACATGAAAAACTGGCAGCAGTTGATTGTAGAAGACCAGGAAATCGATATCACCGAGCCCTACTCGGAGGAGATCAAAATCGGTGAAGTGCGCCTGGCACCGGCCTCCCAGCATGTTGGTAAGACACTCAATATGCTGGGATTTCGCGAACACTTTGGCGCCAATGTACTGGCAATTTACCGCAATGGCAGCACCAAACGGACCCATCTGTCGGATGAACCCCTGCAGCCCCATGATCGCTTGCTGCTGGCCGGTCATCAGGAGCAGCTGGAGGCCATCGGGAAAAAATCAGGGTTTGATCAATTTCGTTTTGTTCCGCGCCGCGAACTGATCGATGTGTTTCATCTGCATGAACGCCTGATGGTCATGCGGGTAGCGCCGGACTCGCCGCTGGCCGGTAAATCGCTCAAGCAGAGCCGTCTGGGTGATGCCCTGGGCAGCCGGGTGCTGGGAATCATACGGGGAAACGAGCCCATCATCATGCCCGAGCCGCATGAAATCCTGCAGGCCGGCGATCGGCTGGCGGTTGAAGGTCGCCTGCGGGATTTTGAAGAATTGGGCGAGCTTGAAAACCTGCAAATTGAACGGCGCACCCGCCCGGATATCCAGTCACTGGTCACCGAAAATGTGGGTGTGGTGGAGGCCATCTTATCCCCTCAGACCACCCTGATGGGAAAAACGTTGCGCCAGCTGAATTTCCGTGAAAAATACGGATTAAATGTTCTGGCCATCTGGCGCGGCGGCAAAGCCTATCGGTCGGATCTGCGCGACATGGATCTGCGCTTCGGCGATGCCATCTTGCTGCTGGGGCCGCGGGGTAAGCTCCAGCTGCTGGGCCGCGAGCCGGATTTTGTGGTCCTGACGGAAATGGCGCAACGCGAGGTGCGCCTGGAAAAGATGAACATCTCTCTTCTGATCATGGCGGCGGTGCTTTTCCCGGTCGTCATGGGTTGGGTACCCATTTACATTGCCGCAGTGGTGGGTGCGGCGTTAATGGTGCTTTTCGGGTGTCTGACCATGGAAGAGGCCTACCGGCAAATCGAATGGAAGGCCGTTTTTTTGATCGCCGGCATGCTGCCGCTGGGAACGGCCCTGGACCAGACCGGCGCCGCCCGGATGATCGCCGAAGCGGTGGTGGAGCTGGTCGGTCCGTTCGGACCCACAGCGGTGATGTTTGGCCTGGTGAGCCTGACGTTTTTGGCCACCTGCTTTGTGCCCACCGCCGCTCTGGTGGTTCTGATGGCACCCATCGTATTGAACACCGCGGCCAACATGGGGCTTTCCCCGGAGGCGCTGCTGATGGCGGTGGCCATGGCCGCTTCGGCCAGCTTTATGACCCCGATATCCCATCCGGCCAACATCCTGGTCATGGGGCCGGGGGGCTATCGCTTTATGGATTATATCAAAGTCGGCGGGCTGCTGACCCTGGCAATCCTGCTGATCATCGTTTTCATCTTACCGTTTTTCTGGCCATTGACGGGATAACGATGATCAAACAATTTTTCCCCTGAACATATGAAGACCTGATCGATTCCCTAATTTTTTAATGTATGAGCAAAAGCAACCATAGACGCCCGGGGGCGCAGGGAGGAGAAAATGAGCAACGTAAACGAACGCCTCAGCCGTCGCCGTATCCTTTTTGGCGGATTGCTGCTGCTGGCGATCCTGCTGGTGTTTTGTTTGTGGTGGCACGGCAGGCAGATTCCCGCAGACATCACCCGGCACGCCGGCCAGGCCCTGGCTGCCGCTGGATTTGATAGCGGCTTTGTTCAGGCCGTTGATGGCCGGGTGGTGATTTTAAGCGGTGAAATCGACGCTGACGACAGCCGGCAGCGCATGGTGGAAACCGTGCAGTCAGCGCGCGGGGTGCGGCGCGTCATCGACAATCTGGTTGTCATTCAATCGGATTCGCCTTCGAGCAACGCTGACCAGATGGACAATCGCGTTCAGGCGTCTGTGTCCCAGCGGCCGGCCAGACTTCACTTCCGCATCAGTGAAGATAAAGCTCTGATTCAAGGCGAGTTACCCGACCGGCAAACCGCCGATCAGCTGATCGCAGCTGCGCGGTCAATCTATGGCCACCAGAATGTGACCGACGCAATCATTATCTCAGAGGAAATCACCCCGCCGGATTGGCTTAGCGGGGTCCAGCAACTGCTGGCGGAGCTTGAAGCGCTGGGGGCAGCAGAGATTACCATTGCCGACGACCGTCTGACCCTGAGCGGCGTTGTCACCAGCGACACCGAGCGCACCGCCATTGAAAAACGAGCTGCCGCCCTGTTCGGTCAGTTGCAATTAAGCAATCAAATTCGGGTTAAAACGCCGTCCGCAGTCAAACCGGCTTCCGGGGTTGATATACAGTTGCCGACCCTCTATTTCAAGCACGCCCGAAGCGATCTGACCGCCGACAGCGCGCCGTTGCTCGCTGATATTATTGACACGTTAAAGCGCCGGCCAGATCTGCGGGTTGAAATTGCAGCCCATACGGACTCGAGTGGAGAAGAGGTGCTCAATACCGACCTGAGTGAACGTCGTGCGCAGGCCATCGTGCAGGCCCTGGTGTCCGGCGGCATCGACTCCAATCGTCTGGCACCGCAAGCATACAGTGAATCCCGGCCGGTGGCTGAAAACACCACCACCGAGGGACGGGCCCGCAATCGGCGGGTCGAGTTTAGGATCATCGAGTAAAGGAGGTGACCCAATGGGTTATCTGATCACAGAAATAGCAATATGTTTGATTTTAGCAGCGATTATCGGGGCCACCATTGCCTGGTTGCTGCGCGGGGTGCGCTGTCGCGCCGATGAAAACCGTTTCACCGCAGAGCTTGATCAAGCCCGCAGCGCCCTGGAAGCAGCAGAAACCAAAGCCGGTTCGCTGGAAACAGCGCTCAACGAGCTGGGCGCTGAAATGGAAAGTGAAACCCGCAAGCTTGAAGCCCGCATCAGGGGGCTTGAAATTGAAAACGGCAAGCTTACAGAAACCATCGAGGAGCTCGAGCCCCTGCAGGATAAAATTCAGGAGCGTGATGCCATCATCAGCCGGTGGGAAGGCGATCATCAAAACCTGCAACAGCAAAGTGAGACCGAAATCGCCAGGCTGAAGGATATTATTGTAGGGTTGGAACCACTGCAGGCGGAACTGGAAAATTCGCAGCAAGAGTGCACCCGGTTAAAAACCGAGATTCAGCAATTGCAGGCCGCTGTCGATCAGGCCAATCAAAAAGCGCAACAGGTTGCGACACTGCAGAATGAAATCAAACAGTTGCAATCGTTGTCGGCAGAGATAAAAAAGCGCGACACAACCATCGAACACCTCCAGGGCCAGCTGCGCTCCCGGACCCGGACCCATGATGAAGAAATTGTACGCCTGCAAAACGAGCTGCAAACGAAGCAGCGCAGCCGGCAGGAAAAAATCGAAGGACTTGCCGTCAGGCTTTCTAAATTAGAGCACCTGCCGCAAACCCTGGCCGAGCGTGAAAAGAAAATCAACCGTTTGCAGGAACAGCTGGGCACGGTGCAGCAGGAGAAAAACGAGGCGTTGATCGCGCGGCAGGCTGAAATCAACTCACTGGCACCTTTTAAGGCAACGGCTGAGGAGCGCGGCAACGAAGTCACGCAACTAAAACAACAGCTCGAAAAGTTACAGCAGCAGAAAACGCGCGAAATCCAAAAATGGGAGGCCCGGCTCGCTCAGCTGGATGCCATGCAGCAGGACCTCAAAGAACATCAGACCACGGTTGTGCGTTTGAAAAGCCAGCTGCAGGATGCCAGGCGAGATCAGGCCGAGATATCCACCTTGACGGTGGAACTCAAGCGGCGCGATGCAATTATCGAGGATCTGCGTAAACAGCTGGAGGACGCCAAAAGCCGGGCGAAACCCGCCGCCACCCGCGCTCAGGCGGTCAAGCGCCCTTCGAAAAAACCGCTGTCTGCGCCGCCCAAAGAAAAAGATGATCTCAAATGCATCTACGGCATCGGCCCAGTGATGGAACGAACCCTCAACCGGCTGGGGATCACTTCGTTTGAGCAGATTGCGCGCTTTACCCGCCAGGACATCGAACGGGTGGCCGAGGCGCTGCAATCATTCCCGGATCGAATTGTGCGCGACGACTGGATCAGGGGCGCCAAGAAAGAATATCGCAAAAAATACGGCCAAAAAATTTAACGTACGTGATTCCCGTCTGGCAGCAACTTAGAATACTACCACCACAGCCTGCAGGCGGTTTTGCATGCCGACCAGGATCCGACCCGGCCTTAAAACCTGCGTGTGAAGATTTTGGCAAATACACCACAGATTATGCCCTGTTTTCGTGCCCATATCGAACGAATAAAAGCACTGTGGTGTACTTGCCGTGGTGGGTTCCTGGCGGCAGATGCCAACCTACCCGGTTAAACAAAGCGACTGCCTTAACGCCATTAATTCCAGCGACGCACCGCAATGTTACTTCTACGATCGCCATCCCAATCGCCGACCAGATACTCTGTTTCGCGGTTCCCGTTGCCGTATGCCTGCAGCCGATCGTGGCGGCCGTCATAGTTGGTGTCCATCAGGAAAACATTGGAGATGAGATCTTCATAGGCGCGGATCAGCGACATGTACGGCGGGTAGATGATCCCACCGGATTTTAAATCATAATGCAAATGGACGGTGGTGCAGTCGGTGCCACCGCAGCGGCTCCCAAAATTATCGGAGACCCGGCCGATGCGATCGCCTTTTTTAACATACTTTCCCCGGTAGACGGCAATACTGTTTTCATGCAGGTGCAGGTATGTGTGGCGAAAACCGCTATCACCCTGCAGGTAGACCGAATAGGAGCCGATACTGGTGATCCGGCCGTTTTCAGTGGCCACCGCCCAGTAGGTATTGTCCCGGCAGGCGCGCGGCCGAATGTCCTGTCCCTGATGGCCGTAACCGGAGGGGCACAGCGGGGTGCGATATCCGCGCGTTTCGCAAAAATTGTCGCGCCAGGGGTAGCTGTAGTTGCTGCTGTCGCACTCGCCGCCACCACCGCCATACATACCCCCCGGCCTGTAGACCTGCGAATTGGCATAAGACGGCCACAGCTCGATGGGGTGGCGCATACCCGCAAACCAGACCTTGTAATCCACGCGGCCCGTGCCACTGCCGGAAATCAGGTTGCCGGGTCCATAATAGCTAAACCGGGCCGCGAAACCATCTGAGGCCGCCATCATTATCGCCGCAAGACAACACAGACCGAAGCTCAAAATATAACCTTTCTTCATGGTAGCTCTCCTTTTCATTAATACGATTGTGTGAATATCCAATTGATCCGTTCAGATATGTCTGAACCGCAATCTGCAAACAAATTCTTCTGTCAACGTCTATTCGGCCTGCGCCAGCCGAAGGGAATCGACCAGCTCCAGTGCAAAATGGTCGTCGGTGCAGCGGGTATCGTTCTGATGATCATCGCACTCAACCACCACATCGTAATAGATGCCGAAAGCCCGGAAGTTAATTTCCACAATCCCATTGGCGCGGTTTACCGGCAGTTCGGAATCACCGTAAACCGGCGGCTCGGGGTAATCCATTTCCTTCACCCGCATGATTCGGGCCGCTCCGTTGACCAGGATGGTCACATCGTCTTCGCTCATCGAGGCGGCATAGTAGTACTCACCGTTGGTCAGCACCGCATTGCCCAGCAGCTGGGGGTTGTCCGGTAACAGCACCGGCACCGGTGCCTCATTGATCGCCTGTTTTTGCTCATCGGATAGCTGTGACGTGACCAGAGGCGGGTGTTCGGAGGCTGCTTGCCAGTCGACGGTCAATTCTTGGGCCTCAATCGTCTTCATCTCCACGTCAGCAGCGTCTTCGATGAAAACGTCCGCCTGCTCCGGCTCGCTATCCCCCCGATCTTCGACTGCCCGTTCAATTGTCTCAGACTGCACGCCAACCGGTGCCGCTTTTGAGGTGTCAGCCTCAACCAATGCGTCTTTTTCCTTTGTTGCGCTGATATCCCTTTTGGAAACCTTCGGTCGGACGTCATTGTGCTGACGACCGTTTAGCAGCAACGTGATGGCTACGATGGCTGCGAGGGCAATGGCGCCAATGATAACTTTGTTGCTTTGCATAACGCCTCCTCTCGAGCAGAATCTTTAAGAAGGGGTGCTTTTCTCTTTTGAATCGAATTAAATATGGTTAGGAAGTATTTTTCAAATTATTTCATATGCTTATAGTTTTATTGGCCGATAGTTGAATGGGCGCATTCCGGATATTCGGCTTCGGCGTTTAAGAAAGCAGTCTAACGTCCGGCATGGCGTTCATGCCGGTTGTTTGGCATTATTTCGCACAATATGACATTACAAGAGAGCGATCGGCAGAAAAGGCGTAAAGGGGTAAAGGGGGATAAGCTAACCCGAATATGAGACAAAAGCAGAATTGGCAAAGAACTCTTATTTAGGCGTCGGCTTCCTGATATAAACCTTCCTCTATCCGGAACAGTTTATCCCCCCTTGAGGCCACATGCTGACCGGCCGTCTTTAAGCTCCTTATCGGATGATAAGCGCTCGTGCCCAAAGCAGCCCTGCAGCATGATAAGGCGACCCTATCAGAAGATCAGAAGGGTTTCAAGTAAAAAAACAATATATTATCAATTGTTTACAGCATTTGACAGCATTTGACAGCATTTGACAGTTCAATGGGTTGTAATCAATAAAAACAAACAAATCATCAGAAAACCGGAGGCATTCACAAGAATACCTCCGGTTAGACAGGTTGGTTTTTGGGGATTGCGGCCGGCAAGCCACAGACGGTATCAGTGCCCGCTTACCGGCAACGAATTTCAGTTTCAGGATTAGTTGGGGCTTTGCTGCAGAATCCTGACCTTCGGGCTGAGCACATCATAGTACACCACCACCGCCGGCAGAAAATTGCCGTCCCGCTTGCGACACGTAGTTACAGGAGCCGTCGAAATGAATGCCGGTGTTCTGGCCTTCGGCCATGTACCTGTCGTTGACCTGGACGTAACCGGCGTCTCTGGAGGCCCGCACGAAGAACACGCGCGCCAGCACCTCGGCGGTGTTCTGGTCCACCAGAAACATGTAGGCCGCCCGGTACCCGCTGCGCTCGCCCGAGATCCAGCCCGTGTTGCCCCCGGTGTTGACTTTATAAGGCGCATCCCACAGCCTGGTGCCCGTAGCCAGGTCGTTTAGGATGATGGTAAAGGCTTTTTTGGGCTTGCCGCAATCAAAAAGCAATAAGTGTTCCAGAAAAATCGACAATAAAATTAATGTATAAATTTCAATGGCTTTAATTTCAATTGGGCTTCAGACAGGATCTGGCCGCAGAGGATAACCGTGTGTTTTAGTGTACGGCCCGGCTGATTTCCGAACGAAAAACTATACACTGGGATTAAATTTTTAAGCTCGTTTGGATATATCGCCGAAATTTGACTGTTTTTTACAGTATTTTACTTAATTTGACATCATTTTACATGATTTTACAGTTTTTTACACATTGATGGCGATTTTTAAAAAAATACTTCACATCATCCCATTTATCCTTTAAGTGATAATCAGGGCATCATAAATGAGCGCGTTCACCAAATATATTTAAAGAAAAATACATGCTTTGCCGATACTAGAGTAGGTCAAAAGCAGAAGGAAATTTAACATCTTAAAACGATATCAGGTGGTAAATATGATGAATGATCACATCGTACAACGTAGAAGCGGCGAAGAGCGGCGCAAAAAAAGCGATAGGCGCAGCGGATTTGATCGACGAAACGGGAATTTTGCCAACGGATTTGATGAATTCAGCGATGAAAACGTTTATACCACCAAAGAAGCCTGTGAGTATCTTAAGATTTCTCGTCCCACCTACCTCAAATACATAGCAGAAGGTCGCATCCGGGCCATTAAAGTCGGCCGTGGCTGGCGGACTCTCAAAACCGAGCTGGACCGCTTTTTGCGCGGAGACTAACGCTTTCCGGCCGCAGCTCCATTGGATTCATTTCAGCTTTGGCTTGAAACGGCCAGCTTTCATTTCCCGTCCCTGGATTTTCTTTTGATCTTCATCGTCATGCTGCGCATAGAACCGGCGTTCATCCACAACCCAACCTGTCAGAGCGAAACCGAATAAAAAAGTCTACGCTATGTAGGAAATCAACGCTATCGAAAAAAGCATATGTTTACATTTGGTTACACCGGCTTCCGTTTTCGGACCGATTCCAGTGGTGCAGGCAAAACCATACACTCATAATGAAGCACAAATGTCCCTGTTTAAAAAATTTAATTTAATATCAATTATTTATAGGTTTTTGAGCCACTTTGGCATCCCGCTTGCTTCTATAAAAGACAGCCGAAAAGGAGGTGATCATTTTGCTGAAAAAAACATTTTCCATTATCCTGATATTGCGCT
>JASFIG010000088.1:0-13841 GCA_050122795.1 Desulfobacterales bacterium | reverse complement strand
TTGGCTAAAGATTCTGAAACGCTATACAGATCGCCAAAGGCGCCATTGAAAAGGGCGCGGTAGGCCGCTAGCGGATCATAACCGTAGAGCCAGATAATCACTGCGCCGACCGCAAATCCGATGACGCCCGCAATAATGGTTTTGGCCAACTCATCGATGCCTGCTGGAAATCGCATGCTTCTTTCTCGTTCAGTTCGTACAGCGATCCTTATCATCTAAAGTCCGCAAAATTGACTCCAAAAAGGTCTTGATTTGGTCGTCTACCAACCCCAAGCGGGCTGATGGCTAAAAATAGAGGGGGAGGCGGTGGGCGTGCGATCCCCCCCTTTTTACATCGATGCTACCGGGTGAGCGGATATGTTGAGCGCACCGCTTTCATTTCATCCAGAGTGTTGGCATTCGGGACGGTGATTTGTCCCGAGATGATCTGTTTTTCCAGATCCGCGACGGCCTCCCAGATCCAGGCCGGAATCCGGGCGCGCATATTCTTCCAGTTTTCAACAATCTTGGTCTTATCGGCAGCGCTTATTTTTCCGGCACCAATGCCAAATTCCATGAAGGTCAAAAGTTCTGGCTCTGTGCTCATCGCCACGCCCTTGTCACTGAGGCCCATCACCGCCAGACCCGGCTTAAAAGTGCCTTTGACCACGGCCTCGACGGTGTTATAACAGGCATTGTCCACCCGTTTGAGCATACTGGCTAAAACCCGATGCCCATCGCCCATCCAATCCTGGTTGGCGTCCACCCCGATCATAAAGGGCGGTCCGGCTTCCTTGCCTTTGGCCTTAATAGCCTCGGTGATGGCCTGAAGATCGCCAATTCCCAGAGGCCCGGCAACATTGTAAATCAGGCCGGCCTTCTGGGCGAGCATGGCCCCGGTGGCCTCTTTACCTTTGGCGATATCGCTGAACGTCCCGGTATAGGTATACAGCAAGCCAATCTGCGGGTCTTTGCCGTTTTGTTTAGCCACCCGCTTGTTGCCCCAATCAATACCGAAGCGGTACCCCGCTTCGAAGTGGAACAAAACCGGAATCTCGATGCCAAGCACTGCTCCTACTTTGGGGTAGCCGTAATGCGCTGCGACCATGGCTGCAAGGGCGCCGACGAGGGCTGATCCTTCATTTTCCATGAAAACAATCGACATCACATTGGGGGACTCAACAACCGAGTCGATAATCATAAATTTTTGTTCGGGAAACTCCTTGGCGGCGGTGGCGATGGCATCGGTGAGCAGAAATCCGACCGCAATAATCAGGTCAAAGGAGCGCGATCGTGCCGCGTTGCGAATATTGGGAAGGTAATCGGCAGCAGTGGCACTCTGAATGCCCACCATCTCGAGGCCAAAATCTGCGGCTGCCTTTTCGGTACCCTTGAAACTCATATCATTGAAGGAAAGATCCCCCCTTCCACCGACATCGCTGACGAGGGCCACCTTGCCTTTGGATGCGGCCTGGGCAATTCCCGGAGCAATCACCAGCCCGACCATCAGCACCGCTGCCATTAAGATGGTAAAGGTCAAGTTTGGACGGTGTTTCATTTTTAGTCCTCCTTTTACGATTTGAGTTGATAATCGAGATCTTGCGGACCGAACCTCCTTTCATTGTTTTGTTGTTGAGGAAATCTGAACGTTTGTTTTGATGTTTGGTTGAAACCGTTTTTACCGTTTGTCAAAAATATGCGCTTTATAAAAGGATGGCGGCAAAAGCGGTTGTAGCAAAAAAACCTTGCCCAAACGGACGTTTTTTTGACAATCGCTATATAGCAACAGCGAGTCGGATGGTAAGAATATCCGGGCAGACCTTCGGCCAACGTCAAAATGGCTGCACAAAAGCAAATCGACACCAATTGACTGACAATCTATCCAAATGAAATGAAGATAATAACGGGTAAGCTGGGTATAGAACCTATGTCAAAAAGTGAGATCTATGTCAAGATCGCAGCGTAATCTCTTTGGTCAGAAGAATATCCATTATGGATTATTCAATTGCTATCAATAGCGAAAGTTGGTAGGTCTTGCACGAAGTGAATTTCTTTGATCTTTACTCTACAGGCGCAAAAATGTTCTCCGGGCATCGGGTCCAAAATGGATATGATCGATGAACGTCTATGAGCTTATTAAGAAAAAACGGGATGGGGTGCAGCTGTCCAAAAAGGAAATCGGATTCCTGATCGATGGAATGCTGGGCGGCGACATTCCCGATTACCAGATGGCGGCATTTTTAATGGCCGTCTACTTCAGCGGAATGAGCGCCCGCGAATGTTTTGATCTCACGATGGCCATGACCCAATCCGGCGAGCAGGTCGATTTATCCGGCATCAAAGGTTTTAAAGTTGATAAACACTCCACGGGGGGTGTCGGGGATACCACCACACTGGTGCTGGCACCGCTGGTTGCGGCCAGCGGGGGTATTGTTGCCAAAATGACCGGCCGTGAGCTCGGCCACACCGGTGGCACAGTCGACAAGTTGGAATCCATCCCCGGTATGCGGGTAGCGCTCGACAGCGATGAATTTGTCGATATTGTCAACCGGATTCACGTGAGTCTGATTTCCCAGACCGCCCGTCTGGCGCCTTCCGACAAACAGTTGTATGCGCTGCGAAACGTGACCGCCACAGTGGATTCAATTCCGCTCATCGCGGCGTCGATCATGAGCAAGAAACTGGCGGCCGGCGCCGATGGCATTGTGTTGGATGTTAAAACCGGCCAGGGCGCATTTATGCCAAAATATGAGGATGCCCTGGAGCTGGCCAGGACCATGGTGAACATCGGGGAGAGCGCCGGCCGACGGATGCTGGCGCTGGTCAGCGCCATGCAGCAGCCGCTGGGCCGTGCCATCGGCAATGCCATCGAAGTCGGCGAAGCCATCGAAACGCTTGCCGGCAACGGACCGCCTGATCTGGTTGCGCTGGTCACCGAGCTGGGCGGTGAAATGCTGCTAATGTCCGGTGTTGCTACTACCAGAGAAGCAGCTACCTCCATCATCGCTAAAAATCTGGCAAACCGCAAGGGTCTGGACAGGCTGTCGGAGCTGATTGCCGCGCAGGGCGGCGACCGGTCTGTTATCGATCACCCGGATCTACTGCCACAGCCCCGGATGAAGCTTGAAATTGCCTCAGAATCATCCGGGTACGCGGCCGCTATTGACGCTCTGGAGGTCGGTCTGGCAGCAAGGGTCTTAGGGGCCGGACGGACCACAAAAGATGGGTCCATCGATCTGTCGATCGGCATTTACTTAAACAAGAAAATCGGGGACAGCGTCGAAACCGGTGAGACCCTGGCCGTATTGCACTCTGATGGCGATATTGAAAAGATTAAAGCCGCCGGAGACAAATTATTAAAGGCATACGCAATCAGTCCGGAAAGGGTCGAGCCGCCCAAATTACTACTGGCCCGGGTTACGGGTGCCGGCGTCGAGGAGCTGTAAAAAAATGAGTGACCGCCAAAGCCAATTGAACCCGTTTTGGAAGACATTTCCGCAGCCGCTCAGAAGCGCCCTGCAATCCATCCCGCAAAACAGCGGCAGGCTCGACGCGTGGCATTGCTCGGCTGCCATGAAGGCAGCGGGAATGTCACTGGAAGATCTAATGGTCAAGCTTTTGCCGGCTGCCAGGCTGTATGCCCGGGTGCCGATTTCCAATTTTAAGGTAGGCGCGGTCGTCAGAGGCTGCATACCCGACAAACCGGATGGCATCAGCCTTTTTCTGGGGGCCAATATCGAATTTGCGGGGCAATCCCTGACCGAGACGATCCATGCAGAGCAGACGGCGGTCGTCAATGCCCGGCAGCAGGGATCGGTGCAGATAGAGGCCATTGCCGTATCGGCTGCGCCCTGCGGGCGCTGTCGTCAATTTCTTTACGAACTGGACACACGCCAATTGTTGACGGTGATTGTCCAGCAAGCGGATGGAAACGATACTTCAGCGCAAAAATTATCCGATCTCCTGCCGCAGGCTTTCGGCCCGCTGGACCTGAACGTAGAAGCCGGCTTGATGTCATGGGGGGGGAGCCTGCCGGAGTTGAACGTGAAGCGTTTTTCAGATGATCCGCTGGTCATCAGGGCGCTGTCGGCCGCGAGGCGGACGTATGCGCCTTACACACGTAATGTGGCCGGCTGTGCGATTCAAGTCGGCGGCCAAAAGGTCTTTACCGGGTCTTATGTCGAAAACGCTGCCTTTAACCCCAGCCTGTCGCCGCTGCACACTGCCCTCATCCAAATGAATATGGACGCTATGGCGACTGAAGCCACCATCACCCGGGCGGTTCTGGTAGAAAAGCCAACCACCATCAGCCAGAGGGGTGTCTGCGAGCTGCTGCTGGGTTCACTGGCACCTGACGTTCGTTTGGCGTATCATGAGATCCGGTGATCGCGCCACCCGTCCGGGGAAAACACCTGAATTCAAGGAGACGTGTTATGAGCAAATTGAAGATGTCGGCGTCCGAAATGGCACAGTGCATCGATCATACGCTGCTCAAGCCTGACGCTTCGCAGGCGGCCTTTGACCACCTGTGCAGTGAAGCCGTCCAATATGGATTTAAAGCCGTGTGTGTGAATTCGGCCCGGGTGGCTTATGTTTCTCATAAAGTTGCCGGCAGCACGGTGGCCGTATGCGCGGTGGTGGGATTCCCGCTGGGGGCGGCTCACAGCGCGGCCAAAGCGGTTGAAGCCCAAAAAGCCGTCGAAGACGGCGCGTCCGAGCTGGATATGGTACTGAACATCGGCGCTCTGAAAGACGGTGATCTGAAAACCGTTGAAGCCGATATCCGGTCCGTGCGCCAGACAGCGGCAGGCCCGATTGTGTTAAAAGTTATCATTGAAACCTGCCTGCTGACAGACACGGAAAAAACGACGGCCTGTGAAATTGCTAAAAATGCCGGCGCCGATTTTGTCAAAACCAGCACCGGCTTTTCAAGCGGCGGCGCCACTGTTGAAGACGTTGCTCTAATGCGGCGGATTGTCGGGCCCCAAATGGGCGTAAAAGCCAGCGGCGGAATCAAGGATTGGGAAACAGCCGTGGCGATGGTCCTTGCGGGTGCCGACCGCCTCGGCACCAGCTCCGGGGTGATGATTGTTGATAGCGCGCCGGGCTAAGGCGCCCATGGCGCCAACTCAAAGCTTGGGGCTTCGCACTTTGTGCTACGACCCCACAAGCATAGCTGAAAGCTCCCTCCTTCGCTCTCAAGCTACAGAGGGCAAGCAAAGGGATCTGTAAATTTATTATAGCTCAAGGCTCAAGGTTCAAAGTCATCCGCAGATAATTTATTCAGATTCAAATCCATCAACGAATCAACAATTTGACCCATCAACTTTTTTTTAATTCCAGGTTCAGGGTTCCCTCTTCGCCTATTCGGCTTCGGAGGACAAGCAAAGGTTCGGGGCAGGGTGTTTAGCCGCACCTTATTGACTGTTTAAATTCAACGGATTACCGAATTGATCCTGGTAGATAAACTCCTCAATCGCTTTTCTGCCCCTGGGGACGTGCTTTCCGGCAGGCAGGCCCAATGTCATGCAGATGACCACTTTTTTTTCTTCCGGTACGTTTAAGACGCTTTTAACCTGCGCTTCATCAAAAGCGCCGATCCAGCAGGTGCCGTATCCCAGCTCCACCGCCTGAAGCGTAAACTGGGTGAGCGCTATGGTGATGTCCACCATGTGCCACTTGAGAGCGGGGTCCGCCACACCCGCAATAACAAAGGCACAATCTTTGACAAAGATCTGATTGTTGCACGCTGCGACCAGCCGTTGTTTAACATTCGCATCCCCGACAAAGACAAACTCCCAGTTCTGGTAGTTGTTGCCCGAGGCTGCCAGCTGCAGCGCCTTAAAAAGTATATCCAGATGTTCCGCTGAAATCGTGGCCTCGGCATAGCGCCGAATGCTGAGTCTTTTTTGGATTGCTTCTCGAACCTGCATAAGGTCAGCTCCTTTCGATTGATTTTCCCTCTGTGGGTGACATCACCTGCCCGAATCGCACGGGTCAAGCAAACTTGCGCAATGTGTAGCCTTCTCCGATCGGCGGCTTTTTCTTAAAGCCTTTTTGACGGGACGGATAGCTGCAAAGATAGGGTGGCTTGGAAGGATCTTTGAAAACAACCAGTTCGGCGACCCTTTTTTCGCGGCAGATATTTACCAGCTGACGGCAGGTGTTGCGGGTGAAGTCGTTGAGGGTCAAAATTACGGCCAGTGATCCATTTTGGCTTTCACGCGCCTGGTTTAAGGCCGCTATGAATCCGGCGAAGTGATCGACATCCTCAATTAGCGGCAGGCTGAATAAAACAGTTGAGGCATTCTGAAATCGCTGCACCTCAGGACGGGTCACCGGCCAAAAATAGGCAAAAATATCCAGCAGGCTTTTTTCGGTTCGGCAGACGATCAATTCCGGTAAACCGATGTGAAAATAGGAACCGGCTCTAGAGCGTTTGGGGGCTTTTGCAGGCTTTTCCAGAAGCGCATCCGGCAGGTTCTGCGAAAGCCCGTAGACATGGACGCAAACGTGCTCTTCATCGAAATAATCGATCAGGCGATAACTGAAAAGAGCCGTCGGCAGGACAACGCTTAGAAACCGCAGCATCTCTCTTCTTGACAATTGACAGTCCACCCCCGCCTCCTTTAATGAACACTAAAAACTCACATCTTAGCATTAAACTTCGGTCAAAGCTGCTGCATTGCTGCTTTGACTCTTTCGGGTGTCATGGGCAGCTGTAGCACCGCGGCACCAACGGCATCGTGGATGGCCGTGGCAATCACACCGCCCATGCCAATGATAGCCGGCTCCCCACCGCCCTGGGGCGCCAGATTCGAATTTTCCAGGATAACGGTTTCGATTTTCGGAAGCCACGAAAATGTGGGTATGCTATAGGTGTCGAAATTAAGATCCAAAAGCGCGCCATCTGAAAAGCGAACTTCTTCACTCAATGCATATCCCAACCCCATGGTGATGCAGCCTTCCATCTGCGTGGCGGCACCGTCGGGGTTGACAACAACCCCCATATCCTGGGCGCAGACCACCCGTTTAACGGCGACACTGCCGCTGCCTTTATCCACTTCCACTTCCGCCATAAAAGCCACGTACGTGCCGGCATCGATCCCGCAGGCGATGCCGTATCCCCGACCGCTGGGGGTCTTAATGGGCTGCCAGTTGAATTTTTCCGCCGCAGCCTGCAATACGCTGATCATGCGTTTGTCCTTGAGGTGCGCGAGACGAAATTGAAGCGGATCCGCGCCCGCCCTGGCGGCCATCAGGTTCAGCTGCAGGTCGCGGGCATAGGTATTGGTGTTGTTGGCCGGTGCCCGCCACGGGCCGACGGCGAAGGGGTGATATCCGCCGGAGAGACCGCGCCAGCGGCCGTGGACAACCTCTTTGTGATGCGGGATTTCGTAGAACTGTTCACACCCCCGCATACCGGCGTAATACACGTTATAATCCCACAGGGTAATTTTGCCGGCGTCGTCGAGGCCGGATTTGATCTTGACAATGGCTGCCGGTCGAAACGTGTCGTAAAAAAACTCTTCCGCCCGGCTCCAGGCCACCTGTACCGGTTTTCGGAGGTGTTTGGCCAGCCGGGCGGCTTCCAAAGCCTGCTGCGAAGCCGATTTTCCGCCAAATGCACCCCCCAGATAAGGCGTGATGACCTGCACGGAATCCGCCGACAGGCCTGATTGCTCGGCAATCATATCTTTAACTCTAAACGGGGTCTGGGTGGAGGCCCACACCGTGAGTTTTTTACCGTCAAAATCGGCAACAGCCGCATGCGGCTCCATGGGCGCGTGGGACACATAGCTGTTGAGGTACGTTTTTTCGATGACGGTGGCTGCCTGATTTTCACCGGTCTTGAGGTTGCCGGCCTGGGAGGCGATTTCCGGGGCGGGGGTTGATTTCATTAAACGGTCAAAAATCGTCCGGTCGTTGACACCGGTTGTCGGCCTGTCGAATTGGGCTTTTATCTGTGACATCCCCAGTTCGGCAACATCTGGATATTTGTGAAGCACAGCGATAAAATCGCCTTCTTCGACGATTTGCAGGCCGTCTATTTTTTGAGCCGCAGCGGTATCGGCCTTGATCAATTTGGCACCATGGGCCGGCGGCCGGAGTATTTTGGCATAAAGCATTTCTTCACGCCTGATGTCTCCTGAAAATTTGGCCGTACCGGTCACTTTTTCTATTGCATCTCGCCGGGGGATCGATTTTCCCATGGTCTTAAACGCTGACGGCGATTTTAAAGGTGGCAAATCTTTGAGGCGTTTTTCGATAATATGGCCTTCGGTGAGCTCCCCGTAACTGACCCGGCGGGCCGGTTTTGACCGATCAAAAACGGTGCCGTTTTCGGTGGCCAGACGGTCGCCGGGGATTTTCAGTCGATCGGCTGCCAATTCCAGCAGCACCCCCCTGGCCTCAGCGGCAGCCTCGCGCAAAAATATTCCGAAATGGCGGATGGAAAGGGAGCCGAAGGTTCCGGCATCCCACGGGCACAGATCGGTATCCCCCATGACAATATCCACGGCATCAATTTTCACATACAGCTCTTCGGCCAGCAACTGGGGAAGCGAGGTCATGGCGCCCTGGCCCATCTCTATTTTGCCGGTATACAGGGCAACGCGGTTGTCGGCTCCGATTCGCAGAAAGGCATTAAAATCGGTCGGGATTCCGGCTCCCAGAAAACCGGTCCGCCGCGTGCGCGCCCAGAGTTGGCGATCAAAGGTATTGAATCCGACTATGATACCGCCGCCCAATACACCCAGGCGCTTTAAAAATTCACGACGATTCATTTTGGAGGACGACATCATTTCACTCCTCCTTTCATCCGGCGGGAGGCGGTTTCAATGGCCGTAACGATCCGGGTATGGGCACCGCACCGGCATAGGTTTTCATCCATGCCGTCGATGATGTCTTCCCGCGACGGGTTGGGATTATCCGCCAGCAGACTGTAAGCTTTAAGGATCATACCGGGCGTGCAATAGCCACATTGGAAGCCGGCATGCTCGATAAACGCCTCTTGCAGCGGATGCAATTTGCCGTTTTGAGCCAATCCCTCGATGGTTGTGATCTCGCTGCCTTCAACTTCCTTTATCGTTTTTTGGCAGGAAAGCACGGCCTCATTGTCGGCCAGCACCGTGCAGGCGCCGCACAATCCTTCACCGCAGCCGTACTTCGGTCCGGTTACGCCCAGATCGGTGCGCAAAACCCACAGCAGCATGCGCCCGCCGTCAACTTTCAAGCGCACCAAACGACCATTGAGTTTAAAACGAATCGTTTCCAACATTAAAGGCCTCCTGATTTGTAAATGTGTGATGTAAACATCGATTAGCAAATAACGCTCAATATAACCACAGATTCTACAGATTTCACCGATTTTTTTTATTCATTGTAAGGATGTTGGAGGGTGAGTTAAAAATGAGATCGGACACCCGGATGGTTGGGGGTCAAAGTTGGCGCCTATGGTGCCAGCGCAAATCTCCCACCTTCGCCGTTGGGGAAATGGTGGACAGGCAAAGCTGAAAGCTCAGAGTGAGATCAGGATTGCCGGTGTAAACAGGAATGGACAATGCATCCTGAAAACTGAAGGTGGGGCAGGTGCAGAAAAGTGCGGGTTTGATTGGTGAAAATAAAAGAGCCGTATGCCAAAAATAGCATACGGCTTTGATCTGCCTTTATCATTCATTTTTGCGATTCATTATTTTATTTGGATCCTACTTTTGACCGTTACCGCCGCCGTTACCACCGCCGTTACCGCCGCCGTTACCGCCACCGTTACCGCCACCGTTGCCACCGCCGTTACCGCCACCGTTGCCACCGCCCTGACTGTTACCGTGGCCGTTACCATGGCCGACACTGTGGCCGGAAAGTGCAGCGGATCCCTGGCCTTTACTGTGTCCTAAAGCTTGTCCCCGGCCTCCGCTGCGACCCGGACTTTCCGTGCTGGGCAAGCCTAAGCTTTTTCCCTTTGATACGGCGCTGCGGCTGTAATGCCCCTTTACAGCTTTGCCTTTACTGCTTCTGGCATTGGCGGCTTTAATCTCAGATTTGGTATAAGCGTGGTTTGAGTAAGAAACATTATGCTTGCTGAACGTTATCGATTGTCCCCTTCCCAGAAAAGAAGGATGCACGTTTACGTGCTGGGCAATTTTACCCCATCCCGTTTTCGCTGCCCGCAACCCTGCAATCTGGTTGCTAAACGCTTCCATTTTAGCATCAAATAGGTCTTTGGCGTTTTGAATGTCCTCGGGCTCTTTGCTTGTTTTGGCCAGGGCAATGGCCTCGGCAACTTTTGGATCCTGCAAAGTCGCCTGGAATGACAGGTTATGGGCATGCTGCTCTTGTGCTGCATTTTGATAGCTGAAATCAGCGTGGTCAACATCATTTTCAGCGTTGTCTTCATCTGCCCAAATAGCGGATATGCCGGTCCCTATTACGATAAAAATTCCCAGCATGAATATTGAAAACAGGCTTTTCTTTGAGATTTGTTTTCCAGATTTTCCTATTGATATCAGCCAGTTCATTGTTTTCCTCCGACGAGAGCGTGTATTCGATGGACAAAGTGTTGTCATTTTAAAAATGCAAGAATTATGCAAGTCTATGACTGAAATAAATGGTGTTGAATTTCAACTTGTTAGCCTAAATGCAGGACTTTTTAGGGCTTTTGAAAGTGAAAAAAAGTCAACAAAAGTGTCTAATTTTTTTCACAAATTAAAGTTCAATCGGAGGGACCCATCCAATCGAAGATTCGTAAGGTGATTGATTGCGGATTAGACATTTTTAAACCACAGATTACGCAGATTATCGCAGATTTTTTTAAAGCCTGAAAGCTGGGAAGCTATGAGGCTGACAGGCTAAATAAGGCCATAGCTGCAAGTTCAAAGGGTCAATCAGGACACGCCTTTGCTAAATTTACCGGGATTCTGAATTGTTTTCACGGTAAGGGGTTAGGCGGGGGATCCAGCGGCGCACAGACGCCCGATAGTGCTTATAGCGTTCTCCAAATAAATCTGACAAACGCGGTTCCTCAAAGGCCAGAACATGTACATTGATAATCGCGAACATTAACAAAAAATATGCAAGCAAATCTTGAGACTGAAACAGTAACACTTCTCCGGTGAGTATAAGAAAAGCGCCAATATACATTGGATTTCTGACAAAGCGGTACAAACCGCTTACCACAATTTTTTTCGGTGGCATCGTATAGATGGGTGTGCCTTTGCCGATAAATACAAAGCAAAGGGAACACCAAAAGTAAATTAGAAAACCGGCAGCAATGGGTACCACTCCAAAATATCGAAAAGTCCCGATGTTAAAAAGAAGCGTATGATTGGGTGATGAGAGAATCTTATAGGGTATTCCGATAAAAAATATAGGCAGCAAGACAAACAGGAATCCCAGTGTCCCCAAAAAGGCCTTGATGGTTTCGAATCTTTGCGACTTCATGTGGTCGAAAACCTTGCTATTTTTTATAACCCGGCGGGGCCACGAATCCCTCAAGGAGCTCTGACAGGCCCCGCGCAAAGTCAATGGTTGTGCGGTCCTCGAACCGGTTACCGATGATCTGGACACCCACCGGAAGGCCTGATTCTGTCAGCCCGACCGGCGCGACGGTGGCCGGCAGACCCGACACAATGGCCATGACCGTCCAGGTCAGGTTGTTCCAATAGGATTTCGATCGCCCGTTGACTGTCAGCGTGCGGGAGACCATCGGCTTGCTATGGTTATGGGGAAAGGCCGCTGTTGGTGAAACCGGTGCAAGCAGCACATCGTAGCTTTGAAAAAAGGCTGCCCACAGTGCCTGCTGTTTTTTCTGCTGCTCGACATGTCCGTCCCACAGCGGTAATTTTCCCGCCATCATATCATCATGAATGTTTGTCCAAAGTCGCAGGGTTTCCCACAGTTTAACATCGGGGCGCGCTTTATCGTCCACCTCGAGACCCGCGGCGCGCAGTTTTTCCACGGCTTTTTCAAGCACCGCTAACACATTTGCGTCGATTTCAGCTTTTGGATCGAATTCCTTGAACCACACGGCAACACGATAATCCTTGAATTGCTGCCGACGCGGCGGTAAGAGTTCAGGCCGCTCGGCGCTTTGATCGGTAGGACCCGGCGATATCAAAATCTTTAGAGCGAGCTCCAGATCATCGGCACTTCGAGCCAAAGGCCCAACGACAAAAAGCGGCACCGCCGACATTTTTTCACGGGTTACCCGGCCCGGCATGGGCGGTATATGCCCATACCGCGGAACGAGCCCAAAGGTGGGCTTGTGCCCGAAAACCCCGTTAAAGTTGGCCGGAACGCGGATCGAGCCACCCAAATCACTGCCCAGCTCCAGAGGTGTGAACCCCGCTGCAAGGGCGGCGGCCGATCCGCCTGATGAACCACCGGGCGTTCTGGACACATCCCAGGGATTGTTCGTCGTTCCGTATACACCATTGTAGCTTTGAAAATCCATCGCATGGTAAGGCACGTTTGTTTTGCCGAAGACGATGGCACCCGCGTCGATGAGACGTTGCACCGCGATGGCATTGTGCCTCGGAACGTAGTTTTTGAGGTTCGGATCGCCCGAAGTGGCCGGCATGCCGGCCACTTCGAATACATCTTTGACTGTCATCGGCAGACCGTGAAGCGGCCCCCAGTCCTTGCCTTCGGCCAGCGCCTTGTCGGCCTCCATAGCTTTCACCCGGGCGGCCGCTACGTTCATGGCCACGACCGCATTGAGGCGCTCATTATTGTGCTCTATGCTGTCGATGTAACGGTTGAGAAGATAGCGGGAGGTAATCTCGCCGCGCCGAATGGCGCCGGTCAACTCGGTGGCGGTTTTAAAAAGGAGGGGGTCGATTTTTTGGGGAGGGCTGGTATCGGAATCCCGCTTCCCGCAGCAAATCAGGAGACTCATCAGAACCAGGAGTGCCAGCAGCTTGAGAACCTTCCTACAAAATGCCATGAACGTCTCCCTTATCTTTTTTTTTCAATAATGGCCAATTTTTCTTTGAGTTGCTCGATGTTCTGTTGTTTCTTTTTTTCCCTCAGCTTTTTTTGAGATTCGGTATGATATTTGTGTTTCGTTATCAGATCAAGGGTTCCTCTGTACCACTTGGCTTCATCACTGACATCTATTCCTCTGGCCCCACGTCCTTTTCTTAATTTACCGTCGCGTTTAAAAAAATCGTCCCTGCCCAAATGATCGAGATCCGCATCACACAGAATTTTTTCAACAAGGCTTTGCGGTTTGCGCGCCAGATCGGTGGCCAGGATCATCTTTTGTACCTTTTTAATTTCGGCCGGCTCATATCCGATCAATTTCAGGATTCTGCCGGCCATGCGTGCTGCAATCGGTTCATTTTTGTCATATTCTCTGATGTAGCCGGTGTCATGGAAATAAGCCGCGGCAATTAACAATTCGCGATCATGATCGGTGATATCCTCATCCAGGGCAATGCGGTTGGCCACCGCAACCACACCTCTGGTTGGATGCAGCGTGTGCTCGGCATCATGATATTTAATGCCGGCCGGCAACTCATCTTTAAACAACTCTCTTATATATTGTTCCACGATTTTCAGCCGCGGTGTATGGGGCTCGTATTTTGATTTCATCATGCGGTTGGCCCGTTTCTCTGTCATAAAGCACTCTCATTATTAAAGGGTTAAACAGAGATACGCTTAAAGTTGACTGTCAAAAGAGCCTAGTAATCAGGTGAGAGAGGAGATTCAATTCTGAAACTGTAGAACCACTTCAGGTCAGTTGGATCGGGATAATCAGAAACAGGTTAAACGTATCTATATCTAAATCGGAGGGATTTAGTCAATCATAATCGAGGGTTTCTGACCATCGGAGCTGGTGAAAATCTCGAGGCAACATTGGC
>JASFIG010000087.1:0-13865 GCA_050122795.1 Desulfobacterales bacterium | reverse complement strand
ATTCAAAACCGGAGACCTTGCTTTTGCGAACTGTTACCAAATTATCATCCTTTTCAAAATAGACAAACCGCCGCCACGGTAATATATTTATCCGAAACCATAAATGGCCCAGGAGAAGATAATGAAACCCATTAAACTGGCGAACATGGATTGCGAACAGGTCTGTAGAGAAATCGAAGATTTTGTCATCGAGGTGGTGCGGCAGGCCGCTTCCAGCGGGTGCGTGATCGGATTATCTGGTGGAGTGGATTCGAGTACGGCGGCGGCACTGATTAAAAACAGTTTCGATCGCTATAATGCCGGACGGGCCGGAGATGCGCAGGCACTCGAGCTGGTGGGCTATATATTGCCGTCAAGCATTAATGTGGCCGTGGATGAAAGCGACGCCGTATCTGTCGCCAAACATCTGGGTTTGCGCTATGAAATACACAGCATCGAAGCTCTGGTGGAATCGTTCAAATCGACCAATCCGGAAGCATTTGAAAATATATTTCATAAAGGCAATATGATCTCCAGAATCCGCGCCAATGTTTTGTCAACCAAAGCGGCGACGGAAAACAAAACCCTGTCAGGAACCGGCAACCGCGACGAAGATTTCGGAATCGGTTATTATACGCTTTTCGGGGACGGGGCCGTGCATTTCAGTCCGATTGCCGGTTTACCCAAGCGGCTGGTACGTGAAATGGCCAGTTTCCTGGGTCTTGACAAACAGATTGTCCAGCGCGAGCCGACTGCCGGTCTGGAACCGGGTCAGAGTGACTTTAAAGACCTGGGGTATGATTACGATGTGGTTGAAATGGTCACCGAAGGCCTTTCACAGGGGTTTACTACAGAAGAGCTGATCAAACATCCCCAAATCGTTCCATTGATCAAAGGCCAGCTCCAACAGTATCAATCCGCCTACGGCTTCAATAAGTTCGACTCGCTAAAAGCTGTGGTGGAAGACGTACTCGACCGTCATCAAATGGCCGAGCAAAAAATGAAGATCATCCATCCGCCAACACCCAGGATCACTTTATCGTATGACTAAAACCCGTCTCAAAAAAGCATCCAATGTTCTCGGTTTGATTTATTCATTCGGGCACAACGGGCTTTTCCGGCTCAACGGAACAACCGAATAGGAGATGAAAAATGTCTGCAAAAGTCCTGCGTAAACAGCTATACGGATCCTTTAAAAACCGCGCCATGATGTACTGGCACATATATCAGGTGTTGAAAAAGGAGATCGGCGAGCAAAAAGCGGTTATGATTTTAAAACGCGGAATTTACAACCGCGGTCTGGAAATCGGCAGACCCTTTAAAAAATTTGCACCCGCTGACCTGAGCGGCTTAAAGGATGCCTTTTTCGAATTTATTCCCGACGATGGCAAGATGTTTGATCCTGAGGCGCAAAGATGCGATGACGACGGTTTGGATATCAAGATGCGACGCTGTCCCCTGAAAGAGGCCTGGCAGGAGGCCGGTCTAAAGTCCAGCGAGATTGCCCGGATGTGCGATATTGCGGCCAGCGTTGATAAAGGCACCTTTGAGGGCGCCGGGTTTGGTTTTTCAATTGAAACCTGGACACCCGGACAACACGGATGTTGCCGGCTGAAAATTAGGCCCGGAAAATAAAGTAGTCCGTCCGCAAAAAAAAACTAAAGTTCAGCGTATTTTGGCAGATAATAATATCGGGGAGGTTGTGACTTTTCCGGTATTGTCCTGCAAGCCGCAAAATTCAAATAGCCCCATAACAGCGCAGCGTTCAGCGTGTGAAAAATCGATCCACCAATGATTGCCAAGCCTTAGGGGGCATTGATGTCTAAAAACATTACCCGTTTCGTCTCGATAGTGCTCATCATCACCTTCACCTTTTTGTTAATGGGCTGCAATTCGATTTCTGTACCGGAAGAAAAAAAATCCTACATTGGAACCTGGCAGGGTGTCGGGTTTCACCTGACCATAACCGACAATGGCGGCATTGATTACCGGCGGGTAAATGGAAAACGTTCAACGAAAATCTCCGGCCCTTTGAAAAACTTCAAGGGAGATGACTTTAGCGTCGGTGTGCTGTTTTTTACGACCACCTTTGAAGTGCACCGGCCGCCGTACCTGGATGGCGACGACTGGTACATGGTCATCGACGGTGTTGAATTAAAAAAAGTCGCCGGACCCATTACCTGACGGTTTCAAACGGCCTCTCTCCTCTCATCATATCGCCATTGCATCGGCACTTCGTATGATCGATCCCTTGACCGGCAAAAAAAATCGGCTTTTTCTTGTTGGAACATCGCTATTTTGCTAATAGCTGAATCTTGCATGAAAATGAATGCGATGGTTAATGAATGCGATGGTTAATGTTGACATTATACGCAGCACGGCAAGAAAATGATAGACGTTCAACAAAATTGCTGTTTAGTATAAAGGAGCTGAAACATGCGATTGATGTGGATGGTGCTGGCGGTTTTGCCGGGGTTTTTAATGGTTTCATGCGCCACGGAATCCGGACCGCGCTTCAACAGTTTGCGGGCCGCAGATCAGCAAAAAATTCAGCAACAACTGGAAAACAACGGGTCTCAATACACCATTTACTATATTCCGCGGCATGCCGTTTTATTCGACCCCATAGATGACAATAACACCTTGAAGGTCAGTGGGCGCTGGATACGGGTGGGGGATCAAAAGACCTGGATAGAAATTCTGCGGCAAAACACGCAGAGCACGGACAATATTTTCAGTGTCTGGCTGGGTTCAAGGTCAGGATTTCTTGAAATCATCGGACCCGATGAACAGTTTTTTGGCTATCTGGTCCATGAAAAAATGGACCTGGTGGCGTTTAAAATCATCGACCGCAATACGATGCGTATTTATTACTCACCGCAAAGAACCGAAGGGCCTTAATGTAAACCATTTCGCAGGCCTATAAAGCAAAGAGAACGGGTCCATCCTAAACTGAACGGGCAAACGGGTCACGGGCTCAACGGGCTAACCTTTTTTTAATCAATTTTCCCAACTCAGCCACTGCTGCGGCAATCACCGATTCGTCAGACTGAGAATAGGACAGCCGAAAGGTATGGCTTCCACTGCCGTCTATAAAAAAGGGCTCACCGGCCACAAAAGCGACATTGTGCTCAATGGCTTCGGCCAGAAGGCTTGAGGCATCAAGTGTCCGGGGCAATTGAACAAATATGAAAAACCCGCCGTCCGGTTGATTCCATTGAACCGGTTCGGGAAAATGATCCGCCAATTGCGCGAGCATAAAATCCCGTTTACGCTTGTAGTGTTGGTTGTTCAGCCGAACGCGTTTTGCCCACAATCCGCTGCGGATGAATTCCAATAAAATATACTGGGCCAGACTGTTTGTGGCAACATCAACAAATTGTTTGGCCACCACCATTTTACGAATCATTTCAGGAGGACCGATGGTCCAGGCCACCCGCAGGCCCGGGGCAAATGTTTTAGACATCGAGCGCATATGAACGACCCGACCATATGTATCCAGAGAAATAATTGGTGGTAGCGAGTCTCCCTCAAATCGTAAATCACCATATGGATCATCTTCAAAAATGACCAGATCATAGCTCTCGGCCAGCTCAACGAGATGTCGGCGGCGCTCAAGTGTTAAGGTGGTGCCGGTCGGGTTCTGGAAATTGGGTATGACATAAACCCCTTTGGCCTGCTGACCTTTTTTCTTCAACCGTTTCAGCTGATCTTCCAGTTGCCGGGTGTTCATACCCTCAGCATCAACGGCCACGCCCTGCAGTTTTCCACAGGCAGCCATGACGGCCCCGGTTCCCCCGAAATAGGTCGGCAAGCCTACAAAAACGAGGTCATCGGGGTTAATGATCACCCGGCAGGCCAGATCCATCCCCTGAGCCGAACCGGCCGTAATCACAATGTGGTCCAGATTGCATGCAATGCCATAGTGATCTGCGGCCAGACGGGCAAGTTCCTGCCGCAATTCGGTTACCCCCTCGGTTGCGCCGTATTGCAGGGCTTTGCCCGCCTTGTTTTTGAGCAGCTTTTCGGCAATACCGATAATCTCTGCGCCTGGAAAAACCGCCGGATCCGGCCAACCACCGGCCAGTGATTTCATACCCGGTGAATCGACCAGTTTGTTAATTTCACGGATGGCCGACGGCACCGCGCAGCAGGCGCTTTTAGAATACAGGTGGGCCAAGTTTGACGGCGGCATGCTGAACCTCAAAAATGATTCATTTAATATTTAATTGGGTCCGTTGAAGAAGCACCCCACAGCGGTGCTGAGTAAAATACGGTTTGTATATCTCTAATATAATCGAATATGAAGCGATATTCAAACCATTTGAACATTAAATATTCGGGGGATTGATGGGGCCCTGTTTTTTGGGGTGGATCAATGCAGGATTACGTTCTCAAACAGCGCAGGTTTGCCAGATCTTCGGCATAGCCGTAAAGATGCAGCCCTTTGCTTTCGACAACCATCTGGCCGTCTTCAACCCCAATTTCGGCTGCCATGTATTCTTTTAGATTTTGAATGGCGGCCAGATTGGCGGGAAATCCGTTCCATAAATCCCAGGAACGAAAATAAACAAAAAAACTGAGGCTGTTATTTTGAACACGGGTGTCAATCGACCGCAGGCAGGGGGGATCCAGCAGTGTTAGATCCGAAGGGTGTGCAATTTGAAGGACCAGTTGATTATTGCGCTCGCCGAACTTCCGATAGGTGTCTATCACCCACTCGATCTGGTTCAAATACAGCCGGCCCTCTTCCTCAAAAACAATTTTACCGTCAACTTCGCGTTTATCAATAATTTCACTATTGGACGTTTGCCACCAGTGAAGTTTGTCACCCGATAGGGGAACGCGCGTCAGGCGCTCACCATATGTATAGGACTCACCGGGCTCTTTGCGCGCCGACATGAGATACTCGATATAAGCGCGATCATACCCGGGACCGCCGTAAATATAGTCGTGCTCCACCGGGTTGGGTATGCCGCAGGCCGGTGGAATATCCGGTATCAGGGGTTGCGTTCCTGGATATTTAACATGGCCCATAAAATAATCATATTCCAGACGGGTTTGGCCTTCATATGAACCCCGATCAATGACAAATCGCTTGCCACGATCTAAAATATCATGCACCGCCTGGAACCATAAATCCGGCAAATCCCTGGCATTTATGTTGTGGATATTCATATCTCTCCTTCTACTGGCAATGTTATGATTTGCTATATTGCCATTAGTCAAATTGCCTTGGGTTTAGTAAACGGGTTCCAGGGTTCTGGGTTCTGCGTTCTGGGGGGTGCTAAAAATATTTTTTACTCCGTTGCCCAGCACGTGGATTTTAAAACAGAAGCGCCGTTTACATATTTGAGTATCATTTGAAATTATCTCAAAAATAGTAGATCACGTCCTCCGCTTAAAAGCGGGATTTCACATCGATCTTAATAGATTTTTGAGATAATTTCTAAATGTCGAGCGTGCTGACTTCCAAAGCATTACTCTGAATAAACTCTCGGCGGGGTTCAACAGCTTCGCCCATCAGGATGGTAAAAATTTCATCGGTGTCGACGACGTCTTCGACTTTTACCTTCATGAGATTGCGTTTTTCGGGATTCATGGTGGTTTCCCACAACTGGTCCGGATTCATTTCACCCAGACCCTTGTAACGCTGAATGCTGATGCCTTTTTTGCCATCTTGCAGGAAAATATTCAGCAATTCCGGTTTGTCTTTGGCCGTTTGGGGTTCCGTTTGCGTGTCTTTATCTTTGATAGCAACCGTAAACGGCGGAGCATCATGTTTGATGATATTTTTACTTAGATTCAGACAGCGCTGGTAATCATTGGAGTAAATCATGCCGCGACCGATCTTTACAGAACCGCTTGGTTTGCCGCTTAGTTCGGATAACAGATCATACTCTTCGGTGCGCTTGCCGTTTACCGTAATTTCAAAGACCTTGCGTTCTTCGCTGAAAATCAATTCATCGACCCCATAACCTTTTTGTATCAATTTCTGGCGCAGTTGAGACATGCGTTTTTCGTCTTGCAAAAAGGTTTTATTGGCGACATTTTCTTTGATCAGCAACTCGACAATATCAGCCGGAATACCACGGTTTTGGAGGTGGTCCAAAACTGAATAATACTCTGCTATGCCGGCAATAAACATAAACAGGTTGTGGCCGGATAATTTTTCATTGCCTTTTTTAAATGACAGCTCGCGATTGCTGCAAATCTTTTTGAGAATAAAATCGTTTAATTCAGATTCACTGTTTAGATAGTTTTCGCTCTTTTTTCCTTTGCCGACTTTAAACAGAGGCGGTTGTGCGATGTAGAGATAACCTTTGTCAACCATCTCGGGCATTTGCCGGTAAAAAAATGTGAGTAAAAGCGTACGGATGTGGGAACCATCAACATCCGCGTCCGTCATGATAATCACTTTGTGATATTTAATTTTATCGATGTTGTATTCTTCTTTGCCAACACCGGTCCCCAGAGCCGTGATGATGTTTTTAATTTCTTCACTGCGTAATATTTTATCAAAACGCGCTTTTTCAACATTTAAGATTTTGCCCTTTAACGGTAAAACCGCCTGAAACTTGCGATCCCGGGCCTGTTTGGCAGAGCCACCGGCTGAGTCGCCCTCGACAATGAACAGTTCCCGCTCTGTGGGATCCGACGATTGGCATTCCGCCAGTTTGCCGGGCAGGGTGGCATCGACCAGAGCCCCCTTGCTGCGGGCCAGATCGCGTGCCCGCTTGGCCGCATCGCGTGCTCGGGCGGCATCTACCCCCTTGGCGATGATCTTTTTGGCAATCGACGGGTTCTCTTCAAAAAAGGTGCTTAATTTTTCATTGACCAGGGATTCTACAATTCCTTTAACTTCACTGTTTCCAAGTTTGGTCTTCGTTTGCCCCTCAAATTGTGGATTGGTAATGCGTATACTGATAATGGCGGTCAGGCCTTCCCTTACATCGTCACCGGTGATTTTAGCCTGTAAATTTTTGGGCAGATTGCCGTTGGAGGCATATTGGTTGATGGTACGGGTTAATCCGGCTTTAAATCCGATCAAATGAAAACCGCCTTCAGTGGTGTGGATATTGTTGGCGAACGAAAATATTTTCTCTGTGTAGGTATCGTTGTACTGGATGGCAACTTCAATCTGAATATCGTTTTTAGTGCCTTCCATGAAAATCGGTTTTTTGTGAAGGGCGCTGTGACGCCGATTGATATACTTTACAAAATCAATAATACCGCCTTTTTGGTAAAATTCTTCTTTGGTGTCGCTGCGTTCATCTTCAATAATGATTTTTAGACCCTTGTTTAAAAACGCCAGTTCCTTTAAGCGGCGCACCAAAACATCATAACTGAATTCCGTTATTTCAAAAATTTCCGGATCCGGCACGAAGTGCACCATGGTGCCCTGTTTGCGCGTCTTTCCTTTCTGGGTTAACTCACAGGTTTTTTTGCCCCTTTCGTATGATTGATAATAGCGCTTACCCTCGGAGTAAATTTCAACTTCCAGAAAACTGGACAGGGCATTGACCACCGAAACCCCGACGCCATGCAATCCACCTGAAACTTTATAGGAATGATTGTCGAATTTGCCGCCGGCATGCAGTTTGGTCATGACGACTTCAACAGCCGGTATTTTTTCTTTTTTGTGAATACCAACCGGTATTCCCCGGCCGTTATCGAGCACACTGACGCTGTTGTCATCGTGAATGGTGACTTTTATCTGGCTGCAATAACCGGCCATAGCCTCGTCAATGCTGTTGTCCACAACCTCGTAAACCAGATGATGCAAACCGGCAACGTCCACGTTTCCAATATACATTGCCGGCCTTTTGCGGACCGCTTCCAGGCCTTCCAATACTTTGATATCGTCTTCAGTATAATCGTTTATTTTAATATTTTTTTTCATATTCTCATCGGCATAATGACGCTTAAGTAGGTTTTATCTTTTTCGCTTTCGATAAGACAGGGTTTTTCTTCATCGATTATATTCAAAATAAGCTTATCTTCATAGATCACATTCAGGGTTTCGATAAAAAATTTGGGGTTAAACATGACGGTAATCGGGTCCCCGTCGTATTTAACCTCCATATCTTCTTTTGATTCCCCGATATCCGGATTGGTGGAGGTAATCACCAGTTGATTTTTTTCAAAATTAAAAATAACCCCCTTATAATCTTCGGAACTCAAAATAGACATGCGTTTGAGCATCATTAAAAAAGGTTGACGCTCCATCAAAATGGAATGACCGCCTCTTTTGACGATAATATCACCGTATTCGGGAAAATCCCCTTCCAACAGCAGAATTATCAGGGTTTCCGAATCCTTTTGAACAATAAAATTGTTGTCTTTTATGCCGATTTTTACCGGCCCCTCGCTATCCAGAAACTTGCTGACTTCGATAAGCCCTTTTTTAGGAATAATGACATTGTCCCCGGAGGGCAGGACGGTATCTTTTTCAAATACGGTATCCACTTTTGACAGGCGACTGCCGTCGGTGGAGACAAACCGGAAACATTTGGTCTTTTCGTCCTGGATTCTCTCGGCATAAACACCGGTAATATGGGCGCGCTTATCATCACTTGCGCCGCTGACGACCACGGCACGTTCAATCATTTTATTGAGTTGTGTAGATTCAATTTCAAAAAACTCAATAGCCTCTATTTTAGGAATTTCCGGAAAATCGTCCGGATTCATTCCAACGATATGATACTCAATATTTTTATTGCCAATTTCGATCCAGTGATTTTCAACTTCATTTAAGAAAATGTCATCCGTGGGAAAATCTCTCACAATTTCATAAAATTTTCTGGCATTTATGGCGATGACACCTTCTTTTTCAATTTTGGCAGGGTAAAATCCTTCAAAGCCGGTTTCAAGATCTGTAGCTGAAATCACCAGTCCCTTTTTTGCTGTTTTTATCAGTACATTGGTGGTTATCGCCAAATTCGTTCGGCGGCCCGTTAATCCCTGTACCTTTGATAAAACAGGTAATAAGTCCCCTTTCTTGATTGTGGCTTTCATAATTTATTCCTTATTATAACTGATAATAAAAAAATAAAAATAAGTACGGGATGTTTATAAATCCAATAATTTTTTAATAATCTGAATTAATTTATAAAAATTAATAAATAATTGCTGAAAACTTTTATCGTTCAAATTCAATAAAGGGCACGATATGATCAGAAATATATTCCTGTTGATAACGATTCATTTTTCAACTGTCTATTAACAGTTTATTATCAAAAACCTGTTGAAAAAAGTAAAAAATGAATAAGCACAATAATAAATTTAAATCCGATTCGTTAGACCCATATGTTCTCAACTAAAAATAGGATCGCGTCCACTTTTTAATCAAGTTTACATAGCGGTTTTGCCAGCGGTCCGATAGACGATATTTGATAAAGGTTTTATATAATTTTTCTAAAAATTGCAAGATCTTATCATAAAGAAAGATTTTTTCTAAAATAGCGCCTTCCATATCTTCCAGGTTTTGCGGTGCTGCAATTTTAGGTGTCTTCATGCTGCTCAGATTGAGGCTTTCACCTTTAAGCGTGAATTGCCATTTTTGTTCGGCGGATCGGTATACAAGGTTCAGTTCAGTTACCAGAGCGCCTTTTTGCAAGGCCAGCATCGCTTCTTCGAGGCCGGCATTCTCCCCCTTAATCGTAATGCGTTCAACTGCCTTTTTATGCCTCTTTTCAAGAACAATCCGGTCACCGATTTCCAATGACGTTAAATCCGGATCTGCCTTTCTGAGAATCGTCGGATCCTGATCCATCACGAACCAGAGCCAGGTTAGAAATTCTTCACCCAGAAATTTGAATCGGTTATATGCAACAGCAATATCCAGCATGATATTGATTCTTTATCCTGTAAATGGGGTTCGGGTCAGCTCAAGAAGAATATCTTTTTCGGTATTGTTCAGGTCAGCGGCATAGTGAGCTGCCGTATAGGGAATCATGCGAATCAGTGTTAAATCAAATGATCGCAAAAAAAGCGTTTCCAATTCCTCATTGCTCGCCTTGAGATTGGAAAAAAACCATACGGTGGTCTCTTCATAATTCCAGATAAGGTCATAAATACTGGGTGTTGCCGGAACCGTTGCATACAGGCGATCCATAACCTGGTCCCGAATGCGCTCTTTTTCGCTACGAGACAAATAGAGTCGGCCGCTTTCAGCCAGACGTTTGTCTGATTCGATGACCACATGTTTTTTAACCAATTTGGCTGGCACGGTTTTACGGTCAATTCGTAACGAAAACACCTGATAATTTCCATATACGAAGCTGGACCCGCTAAAATCAGGCTGGTAGGGCTTTTCAAAAGACGTCCAGCCGACGGCTTTATCCAAAGTCGGATCCTCTATTTCTGAAATAGCATTTTTTTTAAGCCCGGCTGCGATCGTTTCCAGAATGGGATTTTTGAGATTTCCCCGGACCTGGTAACGCGTTATGGAAACCGAGCTAGACAGTAAACTCATTTTAAAACCATTCAGCTGCGATATAAATCTTGGCCGGAATTGGCGCTGGTTGTTAAAAAAAACACTCGCCGACAACGCTCTGACGGAAAGTGGTTAAGCACCATATATAGTATACTCTGTTTAATATTATAAACATATAGCGTGTTTGGTAAAAACAGACAAGCTAAATTTAGGGTTAAAAAAAGAGCCCAAAAGTGGTATGCAATATCGGTTAACCGCCTCGCCCGTTAGCCTGTTTGGCCGGATTATTATGAGGCTCCTGTGCACGGCAAAGGCAAGGTCGCATCAATTTTAAGTGAGAATTTTCAATGAAATTTGTTGCCGATTTACATGTTCATTCCAAATACTCCAGGGCGACTGCGAAAAACCTTGATCTGGAAAATGTATACATTGCCGCTCAGCTAAAAGGCCTTACGGTTGTGGGAACCGGTGACTTTACCTTCCCGGCCTGGTTTGAAGAAATTTCAGATAAATTGGTTGCCGCTGAACCCGGTCTATACAAACTCAAAAGCGATCTGGCGCGGGCTTGCGATCTTCAGGTTCCGGAGGCCTGTCGCGGTCCGGTGCGATTCATGCTGGTTACCGAAATCAGCAACATATATAAGAAGAACGAACAAACACGTAAGAACCACAACCTGGTGTTTGCGCCGGACGTCGATGTTGCCCGGCGATTCAAAAACCGGCTGGATAAAGTCGGCAATATTCAATCAGACGGCCGACCGATCCTGGGTTTAGATGCCCGGGATCTACTCGAGATGCTGCTCGAGACCTCGGATGACGCTTTTTTAATCCCGGCCCACATCTGGACCCCATGGTTTTCGGTACTGGGATCAAAATCCGGATTTGATTCAGTTGCCGAATGTTTTGAAGATTTAACCCCGCATATTTTTGCGGTTGAAACCGGTTTGTCCTCTGACCCGGCGATGAACTGGCGCGTATCATCATTGGATGAATTTACGCTGGTATCCAACTCAGATGCACATTCACCGCTCAATCTGGGGCGCGAAGCCAATTTGTTCAACACGGAGCTTTCCTATGCCGCCATTAAATCAGCTCTGAACAGCGGCGATCCTGAAAAATTTCTTGGCACCCTGGAGTTTTACCCTGAAGAGGGCAAATATCACATCGATGGTCACCGCGCCTGTAATGTTTCCCTGTGGCCCGCGGCGACGCTCAAGCATAACGGGCTGTGCCCGGTTTGCAGCAAACCTCTGACACTGGGCGTATTGCATCGTGTTGAAGAATTGGCAGATCATAAAGAAGGTCGCAAACCATCCCGGCATGCGCCCTACCACAGCATTATTCAACTGGCTGACATTTTGTCTGAAGTGATGCGGGTGGGTCCCAGATCCAAAAAGGTCACCCGGGCGTATCATAGCGCTTTGGATAAACTGGGTTCGGAATTTAATATATTACACAATCTGGAGACCGATGCCATCGAACAGGCCGGCATACCACTGCTGGCTGAGGCTGTCCGGCGCATGCGTCAGCAGGAAATCAAAGTCATACCCGGATTCGACGGACAATACGGACGGATTCAAATTTTTCAGGATCAGGAACGGACAGCCCTTTTAGGCCAGAAATCACTATTTACGCTCAGCGGGCCCTGGGCGCCTGCTGCGGATACCGTCGATACGCCTTTTTTCCACAAAGCGCCCCCAAAATTAGCCGGTGATTCCCGTAAGGCCAACTCAAAGCGCTCTTCATCGCAAATCCATATTGACCAAATGAATGACGAGCAGCGCCGGGCGGTAGAGCATCCTGAAGGTCCCCTGCTGATTATTGCCGGGCCCGGCACCGGTAAAACCCTGACCCTGACAATGCGAATCGCACACTTTATAATGCATAAAGGTATTGCCCCCGAACATATACTGGCAATGACCTTTACCCGGAAAGCGGCCGAGGAGATGCAGCAGCGCCTGCGCAAAATTCTGGGCGAGCGGCATCCATTGCCGCCGACGGCCACTTTTCATTCCCTGTGCTATAAAATATTGAGCGATCTTAATCCGGAAGAGGCTTTCGGTATTATTGATGAAGATAATCGCAAAAAATTAATCGAGGAAGCGGTCAAAAGAGTCCGGGGTTTGGGAATTGAGGTCTCCTTAAAGCCTCAACAATTGCGGGACCAAATCATTGCGGCCAAACAAAAAATTCTGGGTCCGGAAGACATCGCACCGGCGGAGCTCCTCGGCGTTGATGAGCGCGCTCTGGCTGAGGTCTACCACAGTTATCAAAGTCTGTTATTCATTCAGGGGCTTTATGATTATGAAGATCTGATTTTTAACGTTGTCCGCTTGCTGGAAAACGATCAAAAGATCCGCACAACATACCGGCGTCGATTTGAGCATCTTTTTGTCGATGAATATCAGGACCTAAATCATGGACAGTATCGTATCATAAGGGCATTGATGCCTTCTGATGACGCCGGACAAAATTTATGTGCCATCGGTGATCCCGACCAATCCATATACGGTTTTAGGGGATCGGATGTCCGGTATTTTACCCGTTTTGTGGATGATTATCCCAATACAGCCGTTATTGAACTAACCCGTAATTATCGATCGACCGAAACCATTCTGGATGCATCCTATCAGATCATTCAGGATCACCGTTTGTATTGCGGTGACGCCCGGACTTATTCCATGATTGATGGTGCTAAAACCATCAACATCCTCGAGCTGGCCAGCGGCAAAGCGGAAGCCCGGGCTATCGCCGGGACGATCAGCCAGTTGGTGGGCGGTTCCGGTTTTCATTCCGTCGACACCGGTCAGGTGCCTGATGCCAATCTGGCTTCCGCGCGCAGTTATGCAGATTTTGCCGTTCTGGTTCGAACCCATCACCAGCTTGATATTATTGCCGAGGTGTTATCCCAGGAGGGGGTGCCCTTTCAGATTGCCAGCCGTAAAAATGGGCTTGATCGCTGGGGCCTGGCCGAACTGATTTCACTTTTAAGGCTCATAGAGGGATACGGCAGCGATCCGGATTTAAACAACTGCCTGTCGCTATATGCCATTGGACTGAATAAAAAGGCAACCGATCAGTTTAAATCCTGGTGCTATACAAAAAAATTCTCTCAGCAAAAAGGTTTGGACAATGCCAGACGTTTTCCGGTCCCGGGTCTGCACCGTGCTCAACAGCAAAAACTTATCGATTTTGGCGAAACCCTGGCCGGTATCAAAAACGAAACAGCCGGTATGCGCATTGCCGAAAAATTGCAGCATCTCTCGCAAATCCCACAGCTCACTGCCATTATGGGCACCGCCCGACAGTCCCGAGATGCATTTGGCGACCTCTTAGCCCTGGCTGAAGATTACGATAAAGACACGGCCGCATTCTTAGCGACAGCATCGTTGCACACAGACACCGATGTTTACGTATCGCGCGCGGAAAAGGTGGCCTTGATGACCAT
>JASFIG010000086.1:0-13870 GCA_050122795.1 Desulfobacterales bacterium | reverse complement strand
GCCGATCCGCCGTCGCCCTCTGATAAACATCGGGCTATGGTGGGACACGCTGACAAAGCGCAGCATTCGCGACAGTATGTGAGCATTTTCGCAGGGGCTGGGGAAGGGGCCCCGGGCCCTGCCGGTTATGCAGCTATTGAGTGTTAGATGCATTTTTGAGATGGGTTACAGTAGCATATGTGCCTGTTCCGGTCAAAGTCACCCGGTAGTTGCTGCTGACTGGCATTTGGATTTTGGACGTTGAAATTCCGCTCAAAATATATTACCTTTTTGACAATCGCCATATATGGACTGAGAGGGAAAATTAAAGCTGTGAAAGTCGGACGAAACGATCCGTGTCCCTGTGGCAGCGGGCTAAAATACAAAAAATGCTGTTTGGTAAAAGAAGAGCAGGATAATAAAGATCCCGGGGCGCTGTATGCCCAGCGGTACAAGATTCGGCTCAAAAATCAAGCTGATATAATGGGCATCCGCAAGGCCGGACAGCTGGTGCTCGATACTTTTGAGCAAATCAGCGATAAAATTCGTCCGGGAATAAAGACCGATGACATCAACACCATCGTCCACGAATTTACGATCAAAAATGGTGCCCGGCCGGCACCTTTAAATTACAGAGGATTTCCGAAAAGTGTCTGCGTTTCGGTCAATGAAGTGGTTTGTCACGGCATCCCCGGGCCGCGCTTACTGGAAGATGGTGATATCGTCAATGTCGACATTACCTCGGTGCTCGACGGCTATTATGCCGATGCCAACCAAACCTTTTTTGTGGGCACGCCCGGACCCGACGCTGTTAAGATCGTCAGTGTTGCCAAAGAGTGCTTAAAACGCGGTATATCCATGGTCCAACCCGGCAACACCATTGGCGATATTGGCTGGGCCATTCAAACTTATGCCGAGGGGCAGGGATGCTCGGTGGTACGCGACTTTGTCGGCCATGGCGTCGGCTATGAATTTCACGAAGCACCTCAGGTCCCGCATTTCGGTCAAAGAGGGCAGGGCATCCGTCTGATCCCGGGCATGGTTTTTACGATCGAGCCCATGATCAATCTGGGCAACCATGACTTGAAAATCCTGGATGACAACTGGACGGCGGTGACCAAAGATAAATCCTTATCGGCCCAGTTTGAGCAGACCATCCTGGTGACGCAAAGCGGCTTCGAAAGCTTGACCCCTTATGACCTAAGCTGAGCATTTCAAATAGAACCTATCTAAAAAATGCATCTCACGCCCAATGGCTTTGTTGCGATTCGGTTTAAAATGCGCTTAAATCGCGGCAAGATGCGACTCGACTGAGCTCGTCGAAGTCCGCTCCCACCAATTGTTATGAAAATGAGTGTAAGAAGCGACGTCCATCATTAACAAAAGTGGGAGTGGCTTTCAGCCACGAATTTGTATGCTCTGCTTTCAAATTATGAATTTTAGCTGGACTATGCAATCCGTCTATACTGCCGAGGCCAACCCTTCGGGACGTCGGCCCGTCTTTTTGGCCACAATCTGTAAAATTCCCAGCATCGCCAGCACAATCACAATGATGCAGGTGCACATGGCGTTGGCGCTGGCGGTCCAGCCGTCATTGTCGAGCATGATGATTTCGATGGCGGCCAAATGGACGGTGGCGGAAACCAGAAAGATCACGGCACTGATGGTGGTCATCGAGCGCATGAAAAAGTAGACGAAGTTTTGAAAGAAGGCCACCCGCGAAAGCGGGAAGATGATGCGGAAAAACGTGCGGAAGGTATCACCCCCCAGGCTGATGGAAGCTTCCTCGATGGACGGATCGATATTGCGCAGGTTGGAAATGCTGGATAAGATGCCCAGGGTAAAATTGCAGATCACGATATTGATCACGATGATCCAGGGGGTGCCGTAGAAAAAATAATAGGGTTTGTTAAAGGCCAGGATGTATCCCAGCCCCATCACCAGACCGGGGATGGCTGCCGGCATCACCGACAGCAGATAAATGGTCTGTTTCATGAACGGCCTGCGCGTTTCCATGACATAGCCGGCTACCAGCGTGATGAAAGCGCCGGCAATTCCTACGATCAGCGACACCCAGACGCTGGTCCAGATCGCGGAATAGCCTGCAATCGATGGGAAATCGTAATGTTTAAGCGTAAGTGACCAATCATAGGGCCAGATCTTGACAAAAGAGCCGATGATGACCGTGGCAAATACCAGAAAAATAGCGAACGTAACCAGGCCGCAGTAAATCGTGTATGAGATCTTTTTTAATGGCCGCGACGGCGGAATAACCGGTCTGGCCGCCCCGCTGATCATGGAAAATGTTTTGCGGGAGATGTAGTAATTCAGCATAAAGGCCATCAGGGACGGCACCAGCAGAATAATGCTGATGGTGGCGCCCAGGTCAAATCGGTAGAGATTGGTAACCTGGGCGTAAATTTCGGTGGCCAGCACATTGTAATCGGCTCCGATGACCACCGGATTGCCAAAATCGGTAATGGTCAAATTGAAGGTCAAAGCCGCGGCGCTGAAGATGCCGTATTTGGCGGACGGCAGCGTGATGCGGGTGAACACTTTAAAGGGCGATGCGCCCAGGCTTTCGGCCGCCTCATCCAGCCGGATATCCACCGCCGAGAGGGTGGTATAAAGGATAACAAACGCGTGCGGCAGGCAATACAGAACTTCGGAGACGATAATCCCTGTGGCCCCATAAATATTCCAGTCGGTTTTTAACAGATGCGCCGTAATCAGACCGTTGCGGCCGAACAGGTAAATCAGCGCCAGGGCCTGCACGATTGAGGGCGCTATGAGCGGCAGCATGATGACGTTACGGAAAAAGGTCTTTCCGCGGATGGTGGTGCGGGTCATCGCATAGGCATAAAAGAACACGATAATGGTAACAATGATGGTGGTAGCCACCGACACGTAAAGGCTGTGCCACAGCGCTCTGAGGGTATAGGCAGTGGTGAAATATTTTTGGAAATTTGCCAGGGTAAAATTGGCCAGGGCAAACTCGCCGCCTTTGAAGAAACTCATCTTTAGAATGGCCGACAGAGGAAAGAGCATGAAAAAGCAGAGAATCAGCCCGATAAAAATGGTGACGGTGGGAATGATAAATCGATCGATTTCCATCCGTGCGGCAGAAACCTGGTACTGCATGGTTATATCAGCGCTTGATGAGGAAGGTTCCATTTTTTTGTTTTATTGCAACAGCAACATTTTCCTAAATTACCGGCTGTGGGGGCAGCATCTTGTTGCGATAATCGCGGCTGGCCTGCGACGAGCTCCATTCGGCCCGAGCTCGTGGCCGAGGGCAGCCGAGACCAAGCCGCTCCCACATGGCCAAAATATTTGCTTGTGATGAAATCTTGTTGTCGTATTAGATTAATTTTCGAAATAATTCTGAATACTGATGAAATTCATCCGGCGGGAAATAAAGCTTAAATCTATCCTTTCGTTTTAAATTCAGCTTTTCAAACTCTTTTTCGGAAATGTCCACCAGCATTTCTTCTTCTTCCAGTATAAACGTCACTCTGACGATGGCCCCCAAAAAATTGATCACCTCGGCTTCAACTTCAATCACATTCGACGGCAGGTATTTTTCAGGGGATGCGGATTCATCCACCAGTTCAATATTTTCGGGGCGTATGGCCAGGTATATTGTCCCTTTTTCGGAGTCATCGAGATCGGCAACTGCCAGCTCAAGACGGCCAAACCGCACCTTTCCGTTTATTTTCTCTCCGGTGATAAAATTGGAAGTACCCACAAATTCGGCAATAAAGCTGGTTTTGGGCTTCTTATAAATCTCCCAGGGCGAGCCGATCTGTCTGATCTCACCGTCGCGCATAATGGCGACGCGGTCCGCCAGTGCCAGGGCTTCCTCCTGGTCGTGGGTGACGTAGATCATGGTGATGCCCAGGTCCTCCTGCAGCTTTTTGATAACGGTGCGCAGGCGGATTCGAATTTTGGCATCCAGAGCGCTCAAGGGTTCATCCAGCAGGAGGACTTTAGGCTTGATGGCCAGCGCCCGCCCCAGTGCCACGCGTTGCTGCTGGCCCCCGCTCAATTGCGAAGGATAGTGTCCTTCCCAATCTGTCAATCCCACCAGCTGAAGGATTTCGCTAACGCGTTCATCGATCAGCTTTAATGGCATTTTACGCATTTTTAGGCCAAATGCGACGTTCTGATGCACCGTCATATTGGGAAACAGAGCATAAGACTGAAACACGATCCCGAAATCCCGTTTTTGCGGAATGACATCATTGATAACTTTGCCATCATAGATGACATCGCCGGTGGTCTGCTGCTCGAATCCGGTGATGATTCGCAACAGGGTGGTTTTGCCGCAGCCGCTGGGCCCCAGAAAACAGATGAACTCAGCAGGCTCGATGGTCAGATCAACATCTTTGACGGCCACCAGCTCGCCGAAATGTTTGCTGATATTTTTAAGAACCAGCTGTTTGGAGGTCGTTTCCATGAAAAGGTCCGTTGAAAGACAAAACTTCATAAATCCTACCCGGGGGAGGATTTATGAAGTTTTTAATCGTAACATTTAAATGCTTATCTTAAGAAATGGCCCTGCCAGACTTCCAGGATTTTGGATCGGTTTTCAGATTGCCACGGAAAATCCATCGGGGCCAGCTTGATTGTTTCCAGGGCGGGCAGGTCTTTCGGCCCGGATACACCCGGATAGGTGACGCCCAGTTTGAACTTGGCGTACTCTTCCATCGCCTGTTTGCTGATCGCCCAGTCCAGGAATTGTTTAGCGGCCGCCTCATTTTTGGCGCCCTTGAGAAGTGCGTTGGCTTCGAGCTCGTATCCAACACCTTCCTCGGGCATCACCAGCCCAACCGGAAAGCCTTTCTTCTTGAGGGAAGAATAGACGAAAGCAAATGATGCGCCGACCGCATATTCACCGGCGGCCGTCAATTTGGCCGGTTTGGATCCGCTTTTGATATACTGGCCCATGTTTTGATCCAGTTTTTTCAGAAAATCCCAGGCTTTGTTCTGTTCTACGGGCTTGGTCTTATAATCCGGATCCATCAGGACCAGCAGGCTGGCCACCTGTAAAAAACCGGTGCCTGAGCTGGCCGGATTCGGCATAATCAGCATGCCTTTGTAGGCGGGGTTCAACAGATCGTTCCAGCCTTTGGGCGTCGGCAGATTTTTTTCCTCTAAAACTTTTGTGTTGGGCACCAATGCGGCGGCATAAAGATCGATGGCTGTCCAGTAGCCTTCGGGGTCTTTGAAGTTCGCCGGAATCTTGTCCCAGCCTTCGGGTTTATATGGGGCCAGCATGCCCTTGGGTACAAATTCCGACATATTGGTGACCGCCCAGCCCCAGATGCAGTCGGCCTGGGGATTGTCTCTTTCGGCCAGCATGCGGGCGCCCAATTCTCCGGTGGAGAGTCGAATTGCCTGAATATCCAGATCGGCAAGCTCTTTTTTAGCGACTTTCAGATATTCGACAATTTCTTCATTTTCCAGCGAGGTATACACCACCACCGTTTCCTTTGCGGCGGCTACGCCCCCAATTAGAAATACAGAAATGAGACTACAGATGAAAAACAATCCAAACTTTCTCATGACATGGCCTCCTTTTTAATTGATGTTCTGCTGAACTAGATTTATTTATTAAATCGAGCTATATGATCAAGTAGATATCTTTTATGCTGAGGCCCTGTCAAGAAGAAATGTAGGCAAATAATGGTTTTCAGGACCAGCTGAGGCTGCGGCCAAAACACTATTGCGGTAACCGTCTGAAGATAGGAGCCCACTGGTTGCCGACCAACGGCATTTTGTCGGATCTCAAGCATCGGAACCGCGAGCAAGCCATCCAAAAATATGATTTTCAGCTGGTAGATTTTGGGGCTTTACGACTTTTTCAACACTTGATTTTTCAGGTACCCAAAGACGTCGGTTCCCTCAGCGGCAGCCTTTTGTTTGCCGGTGGCAATCTGCTGGATAAGCTCTAGCTTGGGTTTATCGAAGCCGCTGATCTGCTCATCGATGAGCTTGAGCGTGCCGTGGATCTGACTGTAAATGACCATGGGGCCGTATAAAACCTCACCGCCGGCTTTGGTGGTCAACGTTCCGAAAATGATGTGGCGGCTGAGTTGAAATGTTCTGGGCGCCGGTTTGTAATCCAGCAGTTCGGCAAACAGCTCCAGGCTTTCGATCACGCCATCGGGGTAATCCCTTTCAAGTGACGCCTGACCGTCTGCGGCAATGTCTTCGATATCGGATGCATTAAAAGAAAGATCGAGCCGGTCGATGCATTCCTGTTGAATGGTCTTAACCGATTCGTCTTTGCGGCTGATTTTGACATCGGAATCTTTGAGGATTTTAATCATGTTGCGGATTTTGACCATCTCTTTGATCAAAGGGCTTTTGCGGATGGTCACATCCTCTATGGTTGTCCGGAAAATCGGCAGTTCATTGTCCAGAACCAGTATTTTTTTCTGCTCCCCGGCGATCGGTTCGACATACAGGTCCAGATCCCGTGACTTCTCGTGCGCATAGGGGCTCATTTCCAGGAGTTGACGCATCGCCTCTTTGTCCACCTTGCTGCCACCTTCCGCCGGTCCGATGGAAGCCATCACTTTAGCAGCCAGGCGGTCGATTTTTATTTTGGTTAGCAGATTTTCTTTGAAGGACATGCTCGGCTCCTCGTTGGCTATTTATGTACAATTGGTGTGAATTCTTAAACGCTCTGCACGGACAAAGTCAACCGGCGTATTGGCGTATTGAGACCTGCATATCATTGCGTGTTACGGATATTTCTTTATAAAATGAATTTTCACGTTTCAATCGTAACCCGCAACGCGGAATGCATACCGTTTCAATTCCATTACTCCAACACTCCATCACTCCAATACTCCAGTTTTATGCACCATCCCTGCTTTACCACATCGCTTTCAGCAAGTAAACTTTGCTGACAAAATACGATCGACTGCGTGTAGGGTTGCCAACACAACGTTATTTGGTTATATAAAAACATTTTGCATTAGACCCGGTATTTGAAGGAGAGAAGAGAAATGGCAGAGACGATCAAACTGATCCACAGAAACCAAGAATATGAACTTCCGATTGTCGAGGGCTCTGAGGGGGAAAAGGCCATTGATATTTCAAAGCTGCGGGCCACCACGGGCCTTATCACCCTTGATCCGGGTTATGCCAATACCGGCAGCTGCACCAGCTCCATCACCTTCATGGACGGAGAAAAGGGTATTTTGCGATATCGCGGTATTCCGGTCGAGGAGCTGGCGGCCAAGGCCACTTTCAAAGAGACTGCTTATTTGTTGATCAATGGCAGATTGCCCAATCGTGAACAGCTGACGCGGTTTTCGGTTCTGCTCAATGACAACTCGCTGGTGCACGAGGATATGCGCACCTTTTATGAAAGCTTTCCGCGCTCTTCCCATCCCATGGGGATTCTTTCATCAATGGTCAATGCCCTGAGAAGTTTTTACCCGGAGCTACAGAACCTGGAAGAAGAGATTAACATGACCGTGACGCGGCTGCTTTCCAAGATACGGACACTGGCGGCGATGTCCTATAAGATTTCAAGAGGTCACAAAGTGGTTTATCCCCGTCCCGATCTGGCCTACTGCGCCAATTTTTTGAACATGATGTTCGATTCGCCGGTCAAACCCTATGAGATCGATAACGATGTCGTCAACGCCTTGCGCGTGTTCTGGATTTTACACGCCGATCATGAACAAAACTGCTCGACATCGGCGGTACGACTGGTGGGAAGCGCGCGGGTTACCCTGTATGCCGCCATTTCGGCCGGAATTGCCGCTCTGTGGGGTCCCCTGCATGGCGGAGCCAACCAGGCTGTTATCGAAATGCTCAGTGACATCGCTGCCAACAAGAATATGAAGCGGGCGATTGAAAGGGCCAAAGACCGGCAGGATCCCTTCCGATTGATGGGATTCGGGCACCGGGTTTACAAAACCTATGATCCGCGCGCCAGGATCATGAAAGAAATGTGTGATACGCTGCTGGACAAACTGAAAATTGTCGATCCGTTGCTGGATATTGCCAAGGAGCTCGAGGCGGTGGCGTTAGAGGATGACTATTTTATCGAGCACCATCTGTATCCGAATGTCGATTTTTACAGCGGCATTGTATTGCGGGCGATCGGTATTCCCACCAACATGTTTACGGTGATGTTTGCCATTGGCAGATTACCGGGCTGGATTGCCCAGTGGAAAGAAAGCCTGGATGATCCCAACTGGAAGCTATGCCGTCCCCGCCAGATATACGCCGGTCCGACCCAGACTGAATTTATTCCCATTGCCAAACGCTAAAAGCTATCTCAAAGATGCATCCGGTCGTTATTCTGTAGTCGGGACCACCATCACAGGACAGGGAGCGTTTGCAATCACGTTTTGAGCGACGCTGCCCATCAAGACCCGCTTGATGCCGGTGCGGCCATGGGTTCCCATGAGGATGAGATCGACATTCCTATCCTTCGCCTCCTGGAGGATAAACTCGTGGGGTGAGCCCCCCATGCGAACGATGGTCTCACAGTGGATTTTGGCCTTGTCGACTTTTTGTTTGGCTTTGTCAAGATGTTTTCCCGATTCTTCTGACATTTTTTCTACAAGATTTGGGGCCACCGCCATCTGTTCCGGATAGAGATCAACCACGCTGACCAAAAATATTTGACTGTTACAAATCCCTCCCAGGCTGATGGCCTGATCCACCGCAGCCATGCTGAAGGGAGAACCGTCAACGGCCACCAGAATTCTTTCACCCCGGGTCAGGGGACAGGCACATTTCAATTCTGCCATATTCATGTCCTCCGAAATGAACAAAGAGCTCGATAAAAGCTTATTGTTTAATATAGGCTATCTTAAATTTTAATGCATCCCTACAATGCCGATCATGGACAGAGCGACAAGAGCAGCTACCCACAAGGACAGCCCTACGTAAAGATAAATCCGGTCTTTGGCATATGCAAACGCCGTGACGATAAGGGCCCATAGGGCGACGCTGCAGCCCAACGCCAACCCAAACTGGGTAAAGCCGTCACCGGAGGTGAAATTCTTAAAATAAAAGTGCCCGCCGGGAAATTCACCGCCCACCTCCTGCCACACGGTCTGGGCATCTTTGCCCTCAAAAATGGCATTAAAAAGCTTGTAGGGATTTAAAACATTATTATCGGGTGATGCCACGGATATGACCGGACCGATCATACAGATGATACAGGAAATGATGGTAACCCAGTATACGATGGCACCATATGCGGTTTGTGCACGCGGCATCTTGGGGATTTCTGGAGCGCTCATATCATCACCTCCTTTAGGATTCAGATCGCGTAAATTTTATGATGGAACGAGTGACGCCTGCAAAGATCACCAGGAATACGACACCATTGGCCCAATTTGGCACCGCGCCGATGACACCCAGCATGTTCAGGCCTTTGGTCAGCAGCCCAAAGCAGGCAAAAAACATAAAGCCGATCAGCAGGAACCTGACAAAGCCGGCCTTGACCCGGATCAGAATCAGGGCACCGAGCAGACCGCCCAGGACCTGTCCGACGAGCCAGGGCGCGGCAAATACCGGGATGATGGCTCCCATCAGAAGATAGGGCCACACGCCGATGCAGTCGCCCATGCCAAGCAGGACCCCGCTGTTGGCAGCGGCCACCTTGAGGGGAACAGCCATGATGACGTTTTGGGCCGGCACGATGGCCCAACCGGCCCCCAGGCCAAAAAATCCGGAGAGCAAACCGACGCCGATAATGGCCACGATCACCCAACCAGCCCGGGTCAGCGGATAATCAATGACTTTTTTAAGAGACACTTCATAGTAGGGCTGTGAGAGCTTGAGCCATTTGGTGAGACCGTCCACTTTCTTGACTTCGGGCCACTCGATTTTCTTGCCGCCGACCAGAAAATAAACCGCCAGTGAGCAAAGAATGAGCCCCAGGGCCAGGCGAACAAGACCTTCCCCGGTCTCTCCCAGATGTTGGGCCACATATATGGCGCCCTGGGCACCACCGAAAGCCCCCACGCCATAGGCGGCCGCACAGAAGATGCAAATCCGCAGGTTGGCCAATCCGCCTTTCATAAAAGGGCCGGTGGAGACCAGGCCGCTGAACATGGCCACGATCAGGCCCGTTGCACGCACAATCAGGCTGTCCACAGACGTGAAAGCCAGCATGAAGGGCGTAAACAGAACCCCACCGCCGATGCCGCCGATCACGGCAACCAGGGCGATGGCAAAACTGAGAAAAAAGAATCCAAAAAGCCAGCCCCATATGGCGCCCCCGGACATTTCGCCGGGCTGCGTTTCCGCACTTCCGGTGATGAAACCCAGCGCCACATATGAGATGATGAGCACCAGCAGCATCACGTTCACTTCAAGCCACGGAGATTTGAACAATTTTCCCATTCGTTTCCTCCTCATTTTTGTCATTTGCGGAAAGAGCCATCTATCATAAACCATGTTCTTTTGTCAAACAAAATATGGACTTATAAATAATTGAAAATTCAATCAATACAGATGTTTATACCATTTTGTGGTATTTGGTAAGATTTTTGTGGGCGCTTTGAATTTGATCTAGCGGGTGGCATTCAAAATGAGGGGAACCGAAAGAAAAAACCGAGTGGGACGTGCTATTCGCTATGCTGGGGGCATCGCAAAGCACGTAAACCGGCTCGGTTTTTATTGAATATTTTTTTTGCCACCAAGACACGAAGACCCAATGATATAGTTTAGCCGATCGTTTTGCTTTGCGCCTTTGAGTCTTTGGGGCTAATTTTTCAGGCATACTGGTATTATTTGCACGCGTATTTTTCCGACTGGAACCTGAATTCGGTATTGGTTCTTCTTCCGTGCCGCTTTACACCCTTTCCAGTTTAACCTGTACCGGCTCAGCCTTCCATATTTCGTCGCAGTACTCTTTGATGGAGCGGTCGGATGAAAATTTACCCATGCGGGCGACATTAAAGATCGACATCCGCGTCCAGCGTGATTCATCGCGGTAAGCGTCGTTGACCTGCTGCTGGCAGGCGACATAATCGGCAAAATCAGCCAGCACCAGATATTCATCGTGGTAGAGCAATGCATCTATGATTGGTTTGAACAGATATGGATCTCCATCAGAAAATTGTCCGGCCGAGACGGCATCGATGGCCGTTTTTAAAATGGTGTCTGACTGGCAGACCTCATAAGGATTATAGCCTGACGCCTTGCGTTCTTTGACCTGCTGGGCGGTCAGGCCGAAAAGAAAAAAGTTTTCCGCGCCGACTTCCTCCCGCATTTCAACATTGGCGCCATCCAGCGTCCCAATCGTCAACGCCCCGTTGAGGGCGAATTTCATGTTGCCGGTGCCGGAGGCTTCCTTGCCGGCCATTGAAATCTGCTCCGATACATCTGCTGCCGGATAGATTAACTGCCCATTTTTTACGCTCAGATCCGGTATAAACACGACCTTGAGCCGGTCTCTGACGTCTGTATCGGAATTGACAACTGTGCCCACGGCATGGATCAGTTTGATGATCCGTTTGGCCAGGTCGTAGCCAGGAGCGGCTTTGCCGCCAAAGATAAACGTTCGCGGCATTATGTATAGGTCCGGCTGGGCTTTGATGCGCTGGTACAAAGAGATTATATACAACACCAGTAGATGCTGGCGCTTGTATTCGTGGATCCGTTTGACCTGGATGTCGAATATCGACTGCGGGTCGACCCGGATGCCGGTCTGGGTTTCAATCAGGCCGGCCAGGCGATGTTTGTTCTCCAGCTTGATGCGGCGCCATTGGGCTTGAAAATCCGGATCGTCTGCGTGCGGTTCCAGCTTACGGAGGGTATTCAGGTCGGCTGCCCAGCCGTCCCCCGCGATTCGCTTGATCAGCGCTGCCAGGCCCGGATTGCTCAGGACCATAAACCGACGCGGGGTCACACCGTTGGTTTTGTTACTGAACTTTTCGGGCATCATCTCGAAAAAGTCACGCAGCACATCCTTTTTGACCAGCTCGGTGTGCAGGGCCGCCACGCCGTTGATGGCATGGCTACCAACGCTGGCCAGGTTGGCCATGCGCACCGATCTTTTGCCGGATTCGTCAATCAAGGACATGCGCGCTACGCGCGCATCGTCTCCGGGAAAGCGCTCGCGCACCTGCTTCAAAAAGCGGTGGTTGATTTCGTAGATGATTTCCAGGTGACGCGGCAGCACCTGTTGAAACAGCGGCAGCGGCCACGTTTCCAGCGCTTCGGGCAACAGGGTGTGGTTGGTATAGCCACAGGTCTCTACGGTGATGTGCCAGGCTGTATCCCAATCCATTGCGTGTTCATCCACCAGCAGCCGCATCAGCTCGGCTACCGCGATGGCCGGATGGGTATCGTTGAGTTGCACGGCCCACAGTTTGTGCAGGTCCTGCAGGCGACCCCCGGACTGCCGGTGAATGGCGATGATGTTTTGCAGCGAGCAGGAGACAAAAAAGTATTGCTGCTCCAGCCGTAAGCGCTTGCCGGCAACGGGCTCGTCGTTGGGGTAAAGGACCTTGGTCAGGTTTTCAGAGGCCACCTTTTTGTCCACCGCGCCGTAGTAGTCACCGACATTGAAGGCCTGAAAATCAAAGGACTCTGCCGCTTCGGCCTTCCACAGCCGCAGCGTGTTGCAGGTATTGACACGGTAGCCGGAAATGGGCGTGTCATAGGGGGTGCCCTTGACCACCCGGTCCGGTATCCAGCGAACGCTCTCGCGGCCGTCGGTATCGCGCTCCCGCAGCGTATGGCCGCCCAGCTTGACCTCGAAGTGAACTTCCGGCCGCGCAATTTCCCAGGGATTGCCCAGATGAAGCCAGTTATCGGTCATCTCCACCTGCCAGCCGTTGCGGATTTCCTGGTGAAAGATGCCGTGCTCGTAGCGAATGCCGAAGCCGATGGCCGGCACCTGGAGGGTTGCCAGCGAATCCAGGTAGCAGGCCGCCAGGCGTCCCAGGCCGCCGTTGCCCAGACCGGGCTCTTCTTCCTGTTGCAGCAGTTCGTCCAGGTTCCGGCCAACGGCTTCCACCGCCCGGCGAACCGGTTCCTGGATTCCCAGATTGATCAAATTGTTACCCAGATGCGGGCCCAGTAAAAATTCCGCTGACAGGTAGCATACAATTTTGACGTCTTTGTTGAGCCACGTTTCTACCGTTTTGATCCAGCGATGCAGCAGTCGATCCCGCACGGTGTAGGCCAGGGCCATGTAATAATCGTTGCGGGTGGCGATCTCCGGAAATTTACCCTGAACGTAAAATAGATTGTCGAGTATCGCGCGGCGTAAAGTCTCCATGCTGGTGCCGGTGCGATCGTCTTCGACCAGGATATGATCGCGCGCTATGGGCTCATCAGAAAATGTCATCGGAATATCCTTTCTTTTTCAGGATACATGGGCGCTCAGGATTTAGAGGACTTGCTCGAAACATGCATTCCCACCAGCCAGGCGACCGCCACCACCAGGTACAGCTGGCCGACCACAGCCTCCGTAATGGCAAAGGCTTTGGCCACCTCGGAGACCGGTACAATATCACCGTAACCCAGTGTGGTAATCGTGACAAAACTATAGTACTTAAAGGCCGCAAAATTGCTCTGCACTTGGCTCAGGTTGAGATTAAATGAGGTCGGATCAAGCCATTCTAAAAATGTGTATAAAAAGGCCCACATGAGTGCTGCCAGCAAATACAACAGTATAGCCGCATAAATGATCTCCCGGCTGACCCTCTCGGATTTAAGGATAAAGTCCAGAAGGCCTGCGATGACCACAGCCGTAAACAAAACACCGGCGAGCATGCCAACCGCTTCGATCGTTTTGTTCGGATAGACATATTGCAACCACACCGATGCCAGCATCACGATTGCCAAAAAGATTCCGGCAATCGCATGTCCTTTTTTGCTGCTGATTGAATGA